>NZ_AJVM01000009.1:0-123519 GCF_000281735.1 Rhizobium sp. AP16
CAACCGCCAGCGGCTCGGCGAGAGCGGCGATATCCAATCCGAGAGCCGGCGAAACCTTTACCGCATTCTCCTCCGGCACCACGGCGACCGACCGAAAGCCGCCATCGCGGTGCACACCGATCACCTGCAGATTGGCGCATACGTTCGAGCGGCCGATACGGCAGGGATGGCACTTTCCGCAGGAGATGACCGGATCGGCAACGACGCGGTCGCCAATCGCCAGGCGCGAAACGCCAGCACCGATCGCCTCCACTATGCCGGCAAACTCATGACCGATGATGCGGGGATAGACGACGAAGGGATTCGAACCGTGCAAGATGTGGATGTCGGACCCACAGATGCCGGCCCGGACAACCCGGATCGACACGTCGCCCGGCGCCAACTCGGCAGAAGAACTCCCATCCTCCAGCGCCAGCCGATGAGGCGCGCGCACTGCTATCGCAACCATGTATCCTCCCTGCCCCAACCAACAGTTCCCCCTCCAAAAGAGGCGACCAAAGTGAAGCTTGCATACTTGTATCCAAGAATACAGGAAAGCGCAAGATCAATTTTGCGAGGGACAGCCGACCGGCGAATTAGCCGTCACTAAAGAGACCTCAGCAATGAATTGACCTGATTTCTCCAAGCTCTGTTTGCTTGAAGTTCGCTGGGGAAAAGTCCCGCTATGGCGAAGAAGGAGGCCGTTTCGTCCGCAAGCATTGCGTCTGCGACTGCCTTCTGCAGTTCCTGGGCGCGCGGATCGTCGATGGTCTCAGCCTGCTTGAGATAAGCGATCCAAACCGCTGTCACAAAAGCGAATTCGGCTGCATCGCTCCCCGAGGAAATAGCATCGACCGCAGGCTGGAAGAGACGCTGCGGCAGTTTCTGGGATCCATCCATGGCGATCTGCTGCGTGCGATGGGCGATGGCCGGGTTGGCGAAACGCTCCACCAGCTGATCCATATAGTGGGTGAGATCGATACCCGGCACCGGATCGAGGGTGCGAACCGCCGCCTGCATGTGCCGACGGACAAGCACAACATTCTCCGGTACAGCCATGACGTCGCGGACGAATTCAAGCTTCTGCAATTGCCCGAGATAGGCGATCAGCGAGTGCGAGCCGTTCAGCAGCCGCAGCTTCATCTTCTCGTAGGGCTCGACATTCTCAACGAAGAGCGCGCCGCCCGCGTCCCATGTCGGACGATCTCCAACGAAATCATCCTCGATCACCCATTGCGAGAAAGTTTCGGCCTCAATCGACAGTCTGTCTTCCACGCCCAGCAGTTTTTCGGCTCGAGCGCGCGTTTCCGCCGTTGCTGCCGGTACGATGCGATCTACCATGCTGCATGGGAAGGACACGGTCTCGGATATCCATTCCGCCAGAGCCGGATCGCGCGTCGCCGCCATCTCGATCACGAGACGCCGGACGATGCGGCCATTGCTCGGCAGGTTATCGCAGCAAAGCACTGTGAAGGGCGATAAGCCGGCAGCCTTCCGGCGAGCGAGCCCTTCCGTCAGATAACCGATGACACCTGTCGGGCGGGTCGGAGATTTCAGATCCTCGGCGATGGCAGGATGGGCATAGTCGAGCCCACCGCTGATGGGATCGATGCCGTAGGCTTTTTCGCTAACGGTCAGCGTGACGATCTGGATCGCCGGATCGGCGAGCCTTCCGAGAACCGCCTCACCATCGTCGTTTGCCGCAAGCGCCTCGACAATCGAGCCGACCACCCGGACGCTGTCGCCCGATCGATCGCGTGCAACCACACTATAAAGGCAATCCTGTGCCCGCATATCCTGCGCAATCTCCGTTGAGCGCAGACTGACACCGACAATGCCCCAGTTTCCAAACGCATGCGCCAGCGCCGCATCGGTATAGATAGCCTGGTGCGCGCGGTGAAAAGCACCGAGGCCAATGTGAACGATCCCCGGCTTCAGTGCCTGCCTGTCGTAGACAGGAGATTCAATTAGATCATGCAGTTGTGTCCGGGTGTTCAAGCGTTCCATCAGCGTGCCAACCCGTATTGGGGATGAGACAGGGCGCGCTCGATGCCGCGCAACTCGGCAAGGCCCTTCAATCGACCGATGGCAGGATAGCCCGGCTGCGCGCCGCGTGCCACGTCATCCATAATTTCCTGTCCGTGGTCGGGCCGCATGAATATCGTATGATCTGCGCGTCCTTCGGTCTTGCGCCGCCGCTCCTCCGAAAGGATCGCGGCAATCACCACGACCATATCGGCATTGCCCTCGAGATGTTCGTCCTCGAAGAAGGAACCGGGCTGCGATGCCGTCTCGCGGCGAACATTGCGCAGATGGACGAAGTGAATGCGCGAGGCCAGCCGCGAGATCATTACCGGCAAATCATTGTCCCCACGAGCGCCAAGCGAGCCGGTGCAGAATGTGACGCCGTTCGCGGGACTGTCGACCGCCTTCAATATGTGGGTGTAATCCGCCTCGGTCGAGAGAATACGCGGCAGGCCGAGAAGCGGCCACGGCGGATCGTCTCCATGGGCGCAAAGCCGCATGCCCAGCTTTTCGGCAACCGGCACGACCTCGGACAGGAAATCGACCAGATGACCACGAAGGCGTTTGGCATCGATAGCACCGTAACGCGCAAGTTCCGTGCGCAGCTCCGACAACGTGTAGGCTTCCGCCTGTCCCGGAAGGCCTGCGCCGATGCTGCGGGAAAGAACAAGACGCCGTTCCTCCGGCATCTCGGCAAAGCGCCGCGCGGCTGCCTCGACCAATTCCGGAGAGTAATCGCCGGCTGCATCCGGCCGCTGCAGGAGATGCAGATCGAAGGCGATGAAATCGACGAGATCGAAGCGCATCGCTTTGGCGCCGCTCGGCGTCGTCCAGTGCAGATCCGTGCGGGTCCAGTCGAGCACAGGCATGAAATTATAGCAGACCGTCGAGATCCCGGCCTCTGCCAAACGGTGCAGCGTCTCTGCCCACGCCGTCACATGCGCCTTCCAATCGCCGGACATGGTCTTGATGCTTTCGGAGATGGGGATGCTCTCGACCAGCTCCCATTCCAATCCACCCTGGCGGACCTCTTCCTGCCGCTTGCGGATTTCCTCCAGCGGCCATGCGACACCGGTTGGGATATGATGGAGAGAGCTGACGATACCGTCAGCACCGGCCTGAACCGCGTCCTTGACGCTGACCTTGTCGATCGGCCCAAACCATCTCCACGTATGTCTCATCCCGACTTCCTTTGAAAACCAACGCCACCAGATCCGGCGATATTCGCTCTCGATTCAAATACACTACCATGGTAATATGTCAATTAAGCAGGGAGTGAGCGTATCCGTGCACATGTGATAGAAGCGCTCTGCCCGTACCGGAGAACAGTCTTGGCCCAGACCGAAAAACAATCGACAACCCTGCTTGCGATCGATCCGAAGCTGCCGATGGCACCGCAGATCTATGGCAGCATTCGCCAGTCGATCCTCGATCTCCGCCTCACGCCCAAGCAGGCCCTGAGCGAAAAAGAGCTGGCCCTCATGCTCGGCGTCAGCCGCACGCCGGTTCGCGAAGCGCTGATCAAGCTCTCCGAGGACGGTCTGGTCGATATCTTTCCCCAACGCGGCACGTTCGTCGCGCCGATCCGCGTTGCGGAAGTTCTGGAAGCGCAATTCATCCGCGAGGCGCTGGAGGTCTCCGTCGTAGCGCGTGTTGCCGAGATATCCGATCCCACCATCATCGCTCGCCTGCACGAGAGCCTGGCGCGGCAGAAGCGGGCGGTCGACAATGGCGATCTCGACGGGTTCCTGGCGGAAGACGAGAACTTCCATTTCATCCTGTCGGCTTCCGTCAATCTGACGCGGGCGTGGAAGGTCATCCAGAATGTCAAAGGCCAGCTCGACCGCGTGCGCGTACTGAGCCTGCCGGAGCCCGGCCACCTGGCCGAACTCTACGATCAGCACCTGGCGATCGTCGTCGCCATCGAATCCGGCAACTCGACAGCAGCTAAAAAGCATATGACCAAGCATCTTCAACAGGTTTTCCGCACCATTGATAAGCTGCTGGCACAGAGGCCCGAGATCTTCTTCGATTGATCGATGGCGCGACAAAACGACACCGCCCAAGCGCGAAATCCGCTTGGTCGCGGCCGCATGATTGGCTATGGTTGCCGTACGGCCCTCACGCGGAGGCGTTGAGCGCCGTACATCATTCGACGGCGGAGGCCGTCTCAAGCACGACAGCGCTATAGATCACGGAGCTCCGGCTCTGCCGACCGCTTTGCGGATCGGATGCGGGCGCTCCATCAGAGGAGGCAGGAATGGATTATCGCAAGCTCGGCCCCAGCGGGGCTGTCGTCACGGCCTATTGCCTTGGCACCATGACCTTCGGCGCGGAGGCGGACGAAGCGGCATCCCACAGATTGCTGGACGACTATTTCGCCTGGGGCGGCAATTTCATCGACACCGCCGACGTCTACAGCGCCGGAAAGTCGGAGGAGATCATCGGACGTTGGCTGAAGGCCCGGCCAAACGAGGCTCGACAGGCCGTCATCGCCACCAAGGGGCGCTTTCCGATGGGCAACGGCCCGAACGATATCGGCCTGTCGCGCCGGCATCTCAATCAGGCATTGAACGACTCGCTGCGTCGCCTCGACGTCGAGCATATCGACCTCTACCAGATGCATGCCTGGGATGCGCTGACCCCGATCGAGGAGACGCTCCGATTTCTCGACGACGCCGTTTCCGCCGGCAAGATCGGCTATTACGGCTTCTCCAACTATGTCGGCTGGCACATCGCCAAGGCCGTCGAAGTCGCCAAGGCGCGTGGCTATACCCGGCCGGTCACGCTACAGCCGCAATACAATCTGCTGGTCCGCGATATCGAACTTGAGATCGTTGGGGCCTGCCAGGATGCGGGCATGGGCCTGCTGCCGTGGTCGCCGCTTGGTGGCGGTTGGCTAACCGGCAAATACAAGCGCGACAACACCCCGACCGGCGCGACCCGTCTCGGTGAAAACCCCAATCGGGGCAGCGAATCCTATGCCGCGCGCAATGCGCAAGAGCGGACCTGGGCAATCATCACCGCAGTCGAGGAGATCGCCAGGGCGCGCGGCGTCAGCATGGCACAGGTGGCGCTTGCCTGGACGGCAGCGCGGCCGGCCGTGACCTCCGTCATCCTCGGCGCCCGCACGCCGGAACAGCTCGCCGACAATCTCGGCGCGGCGAAATTGGCGCTGTCGGAAGCCGAAATGGACAGGCTGAACGAGATCAGCGCGCCACATCCGGCAGAATATCCCTACGGCACGGGCGGCATCAACCAGCGTCACCGCAAGATCGAAGGCGGCCGGTAAGACAGGATCTGGCGGCGGCAGGGATCGTCCTTCCGCCGCTAGCCACTCGTGGGCGTAGCGAAGCAAGCTTGCTTTGCGGTGATATTTTTCAGTTCGAAGAGGTCGGACCCCAGGACTGACGGATATGAAACACCGTCAGTCGCTTCAGTTCTTCAACATCACCCTTCTCGATAGCATCGATCATCAGATGATGCTCCCGGCCGGATTGGTCGACGCGCGCGCGGGTGCGCCATTGCGAGACCGGGGCTGAAGAGGTTCGCTGCCGGATTTCCGCGACGAGATCGACCAATTCATTGTTGCCGCCGAGTGTCAGCAACTCGCGATGAAATGCGAGATTGGCTTCATAGAGTTCCAGCATGGTGCCGAGAAGGATCATCTCGTCGAAGCGCTTAGCAAGTGTACGCAATTTCAGGATACTATCGAGTGATGCATTCGCAACGATCTGGTCGGCGATCGCCGTCTCCAGGATCACTCGGATATCGCTGACTTCGACCGCACGCCGTCCGTCCTGCTCATAGACATGATAGCCCCGGTTGGGCACATGTTCGACAAGCCGCTTCTGTGCCAGCCGGTCCAGTGCGCGACGCACTTCCGGCCTGGTGCATCCATAGCGCCGTTCGAGATCGATCTGCTTGAGCCAGGTGCCAGGAGGAAGCAATCCGCCGAGAATATCCTGGAGAATCTGATCGGTGACATCGCGGGACGCCTCGCTTTCGGTATCCGCCACGTCACTTTTCAACTCGACATCGCTCATCGCAACTCCCCTGCCATTGCGTGATCGATATCACGTTGCCACGGATTTCTGTAGCCGGCTGCGTCTAATGCAGCAGGGACCTTTTGATGAAAATTTATCCATGCCGATATATTGCGCAGAATTTTTTTGTATCCTAAATTGGCGCCAATTTTGGTAACTCTATAATCCGGGCTCGGTCGAAACGCCATGAAAAATTCATCAGAAATCTGGGATGTGGTCGAAGCAAAGCGCCAGGCGTTCTTCGATCTCAGTGATCGCATCTGGGGCATTCCCGAGACCAATTATGAGGAATTTCGTTCCGCGGCCGAGCACGAACGGCTTCTCGAGCAGGAAGGCTTTCGTGTTCACCGCAATATCGCCGGTCTGCCAACGGCCGTCATGGGTGAGGCCGGCGAAGACGGCCCGGTGATTGCTATTCTCGGCGAATTCGACGCGCTGCCCGGCCTCAGCCAGGAAGCCGGAGTTGCTGAAGAGCGCCCGATTGTCGCCGGCGGCAACGGCCACGGCTGCGGCCACAATCTGCTTGGCTCGGGATCGATGCTGGCCGCCGCCGCGGTCAAGGACTATCTGGCCGCCAACGGCCTGAAAGGACGGGTGCGCTACTATGGCTGCCCAGCAGAGGAAGGCGGTTCGTCCAAGGGCTTCATGGTGCGCGCCGGCGTCTTTGATGATGTCGACATCGCCATTTCCTGGCATCCGGCCGCCTTTGCCGGCGTCAACAATCCGATTTCGCTTGCCTGCAACGAGATCAATTTTCATTTTTCCGGTCGCGCGTCGCATGCCTCGGCAACACCACACCTTGGCCGCAGCGCGCTCGACGCGGTCGAGTTGATGAATGTCGGCGTCAATTACATGCGCGAGCACATGCCCTCGACGGCGCGCATCCATTACGCCGTCACCGACACCGGCGGCAACGCACCGAATGTCGTGCAGGCACGCGCAACCGTTCGCTATCTCGTGCGGGCGCGCACGCTTCCGGAATTGCTGACCCTTGTCGCACGGGTCAAGAAGGTCGCCGAGGGCGCGGCGCTGATGACGGAAACCACCGTGCGCAGCGAGGTTATCAGCGGCGACGCCAATCTGGTCGGCAATACGCCGCTGGAAGAGCTGATGTTTGCCAATCTCGAAAGGCTCGGACCACCAGCCTACGACGACGCGGACGAGAAAACCGCCCGCAAATTCCAGGAGACCTTCAGCACCGAGGATATCGCCGCTTCCTATGGTCGCTTCGGCCTGAAACCGAAGAAAGACCAGGGCCTTTGCGATACCGTCTTCCCTCTCGGCGCCGGCGACGGGACGCTGGTCGGCTCCACGGATGTCGGTACGGTCAGCTGGGTCGTGCCCACCGTACAGATGCGCGGCGCCACCTATGCCATCGGCACGCCCGGTCATTCCTGGCAACTGGTCGCGCAAGGAAAACTTCCCGCCGCCCACAAGGGCATGGAGCATGCAGCCAAGATCATGGCGAGCACGGCTCTCGATCTCATCCTCGACCCCGCCCGCATCGAGGCGGCCAAGGCCGATCACAAGGCGCGCCTCGAGGATACGCGCTTCGTCAACCCGATCCCCGACGATGTCGAGCCGCCTTTGCCGGAGAACAGCCATGGTTGATGCCGTGGCCCCGTCGACAAACGAGATCCCGAACATGTCGTTTCCCATTTCCATGCCGACCCAAAGCGATCGGCTGGCCCGACAATGAACCAGCCGGGCTTCTTCGACATTTTGAGCTTTGGACCTGAAGGCTGGGCGAAAGCATTGCTGGCGGGCGCCTGGATGACCGTTCTCATTGCACTCTCCGGCTATGCCATCGGCATTGTCATCGGCGGATTTGGTTCTTGGGCCAAGGTCTCGGGCGGCCGCACCACCCGCATCGCCGCCGATACCTATACGACCGTGTTGCGCGGCATTCCGGATCTGCTGGTGATCTACCTCCTCTATTTCGGCGGGAGCGCCGCAGTCACGGCTGTCGGACGCTTGTTCGGAGCAGAAGGCTTTGTCGGCTTTCCTGGCTTTCTGGCTGGCTCGCTGGCCGTCGGCATTACGTCGGGTGCGCAGCAGACGGAAGTCTTTCGCGGTGCCTTCAAGGCCGTGCACCGCGGCGAGATCGAGGCCGCTATCGCCTGCGGCATGTCGCGCTGGCTGCGCTTCCGGCGCATTGTCGCGCCACTCACCCTGCGCCATGCGCTACCCGGCCTTGGCAATGTCTGGCAGGTGGTGCTGAAGGAATCCGCCTTGGTCTCGATCACCGGCGTTGCCGAGCTGCTGCGTCAGGCCCAGGTCGGCGCCGGCTCCACTGGCCTGCCCTTCGATTTCTATCTGATTGCCGGGCTGCTTTATCTGGCCATCTCGACGGTGTCGGGCGTGTTGATGCGGCAGGCGGAACGCTACTTCAACCGCGGCGTCAGGAGGCTCTGATGGATTGGAACTTCCTCAGCGAAACCTTCGTCAGCCTGATCTCCGCGATTCCGTTGACGCTCTCGCTCGCCGGCCTGTCGATCCTCTTCGGCGCGGTGCTCGCGCTAGGCCTCGCCATGGCGCGTCTATCGGGCATTACGGCGCTCGACGGGTTCGCCCGCTTCTATGTCTTCGTCTTCCGAGGCACGCCGCTGCTCGTGCAGATCTTCCTGATCTACTATGGCCTCGGCCAATTCCCGGCGGTTCGCCATAGCATTCTATGGCCGATCCTACGCCAGCCCTATTGGTGCGCCGTCCTGGCGCTCACGCTGAACACCGCTGCTTACGCTAGCGAGATCATTCGCGGTGGCCTGCTGTCGGTGCCGCATGGTCAGATCGAAGCGGCGCGCGCCTGCGGCATGGGACGCTTCATGCAGTTTCGCCGCATCATCTGGCCACTCGCCATCCGCCAGGCGCTGCCAGGCTACGGCAACGAGATGATCTCTATGGTCAAGGCAACGTCGCTTGCCGCCATCATCACTTTGATGGAAGTGACCGGCGTTGCCGCCAAGCTCATCGCGGAGACTTACCGCGCCATCGAGGTCTTCATCGTCGCCGGCGCGATCTATCTCGCCATCAACTTCCTGCTGACCCGCCTCATCCAGCTGCTCGAATATTGGCTGAGCCCGCATCTGCGTCAGCCGCGACCCATACTCATACCGACCACCGAAGGAGATGCGCCATGACCGACACGGCTCCCGCGCTCAGCGTCCGGAACCTGCACAAGAGCTTCGGTCCGGTCGAAGTCCTGAAGGGCATATCCCTCGACGCCCAGCAGGGCGATGTCATCTCCATTCTCGGCTCCTCCGGCTCGGGAAAATCGACCTTCCTTCGCTGCATCAACATGCTGGAGACACCGGATTCCGGAGATATCACGGTGGCCGGCGAAACCATCCACATGCAGTCCGGCCGCAAAGGCAACCGCCCGACCGATCGCCGGCAGGTGGATCGCATCCGTTCCAGGCTCGGCATGGTTTTCCAGAGCTTCAACCTCTGGAGCCATAAGACGGTTCTGGAAAACATCATCGAAGCACCCATTCATGTGCAGCGCCGCCCGAAGGCGGAATGCATCGAGGAGGCCGAAGCACTGCTTGCCAAGGTCGGCATCGCAGACAAGCGCAACCATTATCCCTCCCATCTTTCCGGCGGACAGCAGCAGCGCGCGGCCATTGCCCGCGCGCTTGCCATGCAGCCGAAAGTGATGCTGTTCGACGAACCGACATCGGCACTCGATCCGGAACTGGTCGGCGAAGTGCTGCGCGTCATGCGCGGTCTTGCCGAAGAAGGCCGCACCATGCTGGTCGTCACCCACGAGATGGGGTTTGCCCGCGACGTCTCCAGCCGCGTGATCTTCGTCCATCAGGGACTGATCGAGGAGGACGGGAAGCCGCACGAGGTTTTCGCCAATTCGAAATCGGACCGCTTCCGCCAGTTCATTTCCAAATAAACCACCTATACGACCACAAAAAGGGGAACGACTACAATGAAATATCTAATTTCTCTCATGAAGGCATTCAGCCTTCTGGCACTTATCTTCGCGTCCACCGTCGCGCATGCGGAGGAAAAGAAATGGACGCATGTGACGATCGCTACCGAAGGTGAATTCCGTCCCTGGAACTTCACCAAGTCGGACGGCACGTTGGACGGCTACGAGATCGACCTGATTAAATATCTCTGCGCCCACATGAAGGTGGAATGCACGACCGTGGTCCAGTCCTTCGACGGCATGATCCCGGCCTTGCAGGCCGGCAAGTTCGACGCCATCATCTCCGGCATGTCAGCGACGCCGAAGCGTGAGGAAGTTATCGCCTTCAGCGACTCCTACGGCACGACCGGCCAGACCTTTGCCACGCTGAAATCCGATCCGCTGGCGCAAATGCCGCTGAAAGACCAGGTCTTCTCGCTCGGTTCGAACGAGCAGGGTGCGATCGACGCGCTCAAGCAGCTCGAACCCTTGCTGAAGGGCAAGACCATCGGCGTTCAGACGGCCTCGATCGCCGAAAATTTCCTCCAGAAATACCTGAAGGACGTCGTCACCATCCAGGAATACAAGACGACCGAGCAGCACGACCTTGACCTCAAGGCCGGCCGCGTCGATCTGATTATGGCCTCCACCGCCTATCTGTCGACGGCAGCTTCCAAGCCCGGCAATGAGGACTTCGCGCTGACCGGCCCACGCTTCCAGGGCGGCCTGCTCGGACGCGGTAGCTCCGTCGGCCTGCGCAAGACCGATCCGGAACTGAAGGCGCTGTTCAACGACGCCATTGCCGCCGCCAAGGCTGACGGAACGATCGCAAAACTCTCGCAGAAATGGTTCGGCTTCGACGTGACGCCGCGTTGAGGTTTTTCTCCTAAGAACGGTCGCCTTCGTGGTGGCCGTTCACCTGGCCACATCGACAAATGGCACGATAACTCTTGCACCCTCATTCGCGCAGGAGTTATCCATTAAGGTGAAAGAAGCCGTTGAGACGCGCCGCCGGCATTGCCATTTGAAGGTGAGATCAGAGAATGACGAGACCCGTAATCGGCGTCATCGGGAACGCCCGCATGGTGGAGAGCCGGTTCGCCGCTCAACTTGTCGGAGACAATAATCTGCGGGCCATAACCGAAGTCGCCGGCGCTCTGCCGCTGATGTTCGCCGGCAACCCCAGCCTCACCGACATTCCGGATTTATTGGCCACACTCGATGGCGTGCTGCTGACAGGCGCCAGGGCCAATGTGCATCCGAGCCACTTCAACACCGAGCCCAATCCCAAGCATGAGCCGTATGATGAAGATCGCGACGCAGTCGCGCTGCCACTGATCCGGGCCTGTGTCGAACGCGGCTTGCCCATCTTCGGCATATGCCGCGGCTTTCAGGAGATGAATGTGGCCGGCGGCGGCTCGCTGCATCCGGAAATCCGCGAATTGCCCGGACGCATGAACCACCGGATGCCGCGTCTGGAGAACGGAGAAATTCACCCCGATCTGGAGGTGGTTTTTGCCGATCGCCACGATGTCCGGCTCGTGCCGGGCGGAACCTTCGCCCGCATTTTCGGCCGGGATGTGATCCGGGTGAACTCCCTACATGGTCAGGGCGTGCTTGAGCTTGGCGAACAGGTGGTCGCGGAGGGCATTGCCGAGGACGGTACGATCGAGGCGATCCGCTTCAAGGACGCTCGGGAATTTGCACTCGGCGTGCAATGGCACGCCGAGCATGATCCGCAAACCAATCCGGTGAACCGCGCCCTGTTCCAGGCGTTCGGGGACGCGGTAAGACGGCACAAGACCGGCCGTTAGCCAGCGTTGCGAAATCGGATCATATAAATCAGGTAAGCGGCGGATTTAGTTTGGCAAATCCTTCCTGGTTCCTGTAGGGGAAATATGGATAGGGCGACATCACCGCGCTCACTTTATCGAGCTTGCCAATCTGCTCCTTGGACAATGACCAGCCGACGGCTCCGAGGTTTTGGCGAAGCTGCTCCTCGTTCCGCGCGCCGATGATGACGCTTGAAACAGTCGGTCGACCTATGAGCCAGTTGATGGCGATTTGCGGCACCGTTTTACCCGTCTCGGCCGCGATTTCGTCAAGCACGTCAACGATATCGAAGAGCTTTTCGTCATCTACCGGCGGGCCATAGGCAGCCGTCTCGTGCAGGCGGCTCTTCTCGGGAAGAGGCTGGCCACGGCGGATCTTGCCGGTCAGCCGGCCCCAAGCAAGCGGGCTCCAGACGAGCGCGCCGACATTTTGATCGGCGGCAAGCGGCATCAACTCCCATTCATAATCACGACCCGCAAGCGAGTAGTAGACCTGGTGGGCGACATAACGGAGATAGGCATGTTTCTCCGATACGGCCAACGACTTCATCAGTTCCCACCCCGCAAAATTCGAGGCACCGACATAGCGGAGCTTTCCCGCGGTCACGAGACCATCGAGTGTGGAAAGCACCTCCTCGATCGGGGTCGAGGCATCGAACGCGTGCAATTGCAGCAGGTCGATATAATCCGTGCCGAGACGGCGCAGGGCATCGTCAACGGATCGGATCAGCCGGGAGCGCGATGTGCCCCAATCGGCAGGCCCGTCTCCGGTCGGAAGCGCTATCTTGGTCGAGATCAGAACGGCATCACGACGTCCCTGGATCGCCTGGCCGAGCACATCCTCCGATGCTCCGGCGGAGTAGACATCCGCGGTGTCGAAAAGATTGACACCTGCCTCCAGGCAAATGTCGACGAGACGACGTGCCTCCACCGCGTCCGTCGTCCCCCAAGCGCCGAATAGCGGCCCACTGCCGCCGAAGGTGCCGGCTCCAAAGCTCAAGACCGGCACCCTCAGGCCCGATGCACCGAGATTTCTGTATTCCATCGATATGTCTCCTGTCGTTTCAACTGAGATAGACGCTCCACCCAACATGATATAGATTGCCTGGAAGAAACTCATTTGTGATTTGAATTCATCATGAGCCGTCAGGACATAAATCGCTCCGGCGAGATGGAAGTCTTCGTGCGTGCTGTCGAGCTTGGTGGCTTCACCGCCGCGGCAACGGCCTGCCGCATGACGCCGTCGGCCATCAGCAAGCTGGTTTCCCGCCTTGAAGCACGACTGGGCGCGCGGCTTATCAACCGCTCGACACGACGGCTGCAACTGACGCCGGAAGGATGTGCCTTCTATGAGCGCAGCATAGCAATTCTTGCCGACATCGCCGAGGCCGAGCGCTATGCCTCAGCTGGCGAGCAGGCCGCCGGACCCATCCGCATCAATACCAGCGGTTCCTTCGGCAACCATGTGCTGGCGCCGCTCATTCCATCCTTCATGGCGCTATACCCTGCCGTCTCGCTTGAGATCGTTCATACCGACAAGGTCGTGGACTTGATGGAGGAGCGCGCCGACGTCGCGATCCGCACCGGTCCACTCAAGAATTCCAGCCTGACCGCCCGCAAGCTCGGCACGACCAGCAAGATCATCGTCGCCTCACCGGACTATCTCAGACGGCGCGGTACACCGAGATCAATCGATGAACTCCAGAAGCACGGCCGCATCGGCTTTGCCTACGCACGCGCCGTGGAGGGATGGCTGCTGCTAAGCGCTGGCAAGACGATGGAAGTTCCCGTTACGCCAGGCCTGCAGGTCAGCGATGGCGAAGCCATGCGCCATCTGGCGCTCGCAGGGGCCGGTCTGGCGCGGCTTCCCGCTTTCACAGTCAAGGCGGATATCGAGGCCGGCCGCCTGGCACCCGTGCTCGAAGACATAAATCCGGGCGACGGCGAGGAGTTCTATGCCGTCCATATCGGCCAGGGCGGACCGCTTCCAGCGCGCGTCCGGGCGCTGCTGGATTTCCTGCACGATAATGTCAGGCTGTGAAGAGCCTGCTTGGCTAACGGCGCGTTCAGAGCGCCGGCTGCCTGGTCTTACGCAGATAGGGCAGCACGGTATCGAACGAGCCGAAGCGGCTGATGGCGTCCTCGTTGGACACCGCGGCGGTGATGATGACATCCTCGCCCTGCTGCCAGTTGGCCGGCGTGGCAACCTGGTGCTTGGCGGTCAGCTGGATGGAGTCGATAGCGCGGAGGATTTCATTGAAGTTTCGGCCCGTCGTCATCGGATAGGTGAGGATCAGCTTGATTTTCTTGTCAGCCCCGATGACAAAGACCGAACGCACCGTGGCATTGTCAGCGGGCGTGCGGCCTTCGGAACTTTCGCCGGCGCCAGCCGGCAGCATGTCGTAGAGCTTGGCGACCTTGAGATCCTTGTCACCGATCAACGGATATTCGACATCGAAACCGGTGGCGGTCTTGATGTCGCCCTTCCATTTGGCATGACTTTCGACCGGGTCAACGGAGATGCCGATGACCTTGACGCCGCGCCTTGCGAATTCCTGCTCCAGTCCCGCCATAGCTCCGAGTTCGGTCGTGCAGACCGGCGTGAAATTCTTGGGGTGCGAGAACAGCACCGCCCAGCCACTACCTATCCAGTCATGGAACTGGATCGGTCCCTGTGACGTGTCTGCGGTAAAATCGGGTGCGATATCGTTGATACGCAGGCTCATGATCGATCCTCCAAATATAGGGCTGTCGCTGTCAGATGACCGACGACACATGTTGGGCAAAAGAAATCCGCCGCAGAATGACGATGAATAAAAGCCTCCTCAAGCGGGCGCGGTCGCTGCCGACGCAGAAACATACGGCCTTCGGTGCCTGCAACGCGCCTTCAGCGTCTCCAGCAGAGCATACCCGCTGGGCCACCGCCCGAAACCGCTTGCGACATTGATATGGCCCGCAAGGCCGATATTCCTGATCTCGGAATTCCACAGACGCCCGAACATCGTAAGGCGGTCGAGCGTCATATAGACGTCGTTCAGGCTGCCGATCGTCATGCTGGGAAATGGCAGTGTTTCGGTGGGCATGGTGCCGAAGGAAACCTGCCCCGCATGCAGCGTTTCCGTCGCGGGGAGATCACATGGCGCGACAAGCAGTGCACCCTTGACGCGGCGCGCAGCCGGCCGGCTAGCCAGTTGGGCAGCCAGCAGGCAGCCGAGACTAT
This sequence comes from Rhizobium sp. AP16, assembly GCF_000281735.1. Lineage (NCBI taxonomy): Bacteria > Pseudomonadati > Pseudomonadota > Alphaproteobacteria > Hyphomicrobiales > Rhizobiaceae > Rhizobium > Rhizobium sp. AP16. Next base: position 15,022 of record NZ_AJVM01000009.1, read on the forward strand.
GGGCAACAATATAGGCGTCGCCCGCCTCCTCCAGCGCCGCTTCAAGTTTCTCCATCCAATCACGAAGGTTCGGATGATCCCAGTCGTCCTGATCCACCACATGGCCGTCCGGCTGATCCTGCAGCCAATAGCGCTGCCAATGCCCTTCCCCCGATCCGAATAGGCCCGGCAATATCAGCACCCTGCTCATCGCACCTCCGCTCTTTCGATCAAGGGCAATTGATGCTCAGGAGCGGTCATCAGAATGCCCCCGCCACGAGTGCGAACAGAAAGATGAAGGAGGAGGCAATGGTGCAAACTTCAGCACCGCGAACGAGACGGGATCGAATGTCACTCGGGATGCGCCTTGCAACCGGTCGCCGGAGATCGAAAGCCAGAGCCATCGCGCGTTCCTCTCAATACCAGGCAACGGGCGTGGAGCACCAGAAATAGAGCTCGTAATCGCGCGCTGACGGCTCTCGATCATCGTCGGCGGCAGCCGTTCTATCGATCAGATGAAGAGGCTCATCCTTCCAGTGAATCCATAGCTGGCCAAAGGCAGTCTTCAAGCGGGTGATGACATCGAATTTCATGCTATCCTCCATCTCGTTGATCCAATTTGCTTAAGTAAAAGATGTTGCCGTGGGACGATCGGTCACTCGGCTGCGGCAAGCAGTGCCGTCGCGCCGGGAAAGAAGGCGGCGAGTTCGCCGACCACCTCATCGATGCGCTTGGAGAGCGGTTCGGATGAAATCTTGTAATCCGTGAAATCACGATCCGAGGCATAGACCGCCGTCGGCAGTGTATGGGCCATGAAGAAGCCGAAGAGCGGTCGCAGCTGATGTTCGACCATCAGCGCATGGCGATCGCCGCCGCCCGTTGCCGTGATGATGATCGGCTTGGCGCGCAACTCGTGCGGGTCGATGAGATCGATGAGGTGCTTGAAGAGGCCGGGATAGGATCCCTTGTAGGTGGGCGAGCCGATGACGAGCACATCCGAGGCGACGATATCGTCGATCACCCGCTTCGCCTGGTCGTCCAGATCCTTGCGCCATTGAGCCGCACCGAGCGATGGGCCGACGTCCTGCAGATCGTAGATGCTGCTCGCGAAACCATATTGATTGGTCGCCAGATCAGCCACGTTCTGCACAAGTGCATATGTCTTCGACGGGCGGTTGAAACTACCGGCGATGCCGACGAGTTTGCGGGCAACCATTCTCATTCCTTTCCGAGCTTCAAACGAGCTTTCCAATGAGCAAATATTGTCTATGAAAATGATAGATTAAAAGGAACGACAATCTCTCCTTGCCCGGAAAACGGGAAATCTGTTCCGTTCAAAAGAGGTCGGCGTGGGCCGACGTCGCCCGCAGCCCGCGCATATGGCCACTATCTCTACTTTTGAATGTAAAAAATTTTTCCGAGGGACTGGGCGACAGATTTCATGGCCCTATCTTGCGAAATAAGGCGCGAAAAAATGTTGGCTTTGTGGAGGAGACAACCTAACGCAACGGAAGAGGTTGCCGATGACCACGAGTGTTCTCAATGCCCTGGGCCAGCCGCTCTATTACAGCGGAACGTCAACAGGTTTTTTCTCCGCCACGGGCTCCGGCCCGACGCTTTACGGCACCGATGGAAACGATTCCATGTGGGGTGACGCCTCCGTCAACGTGACGATGCATGGCGGCACCGGCGACGATATCTACTATCTCTATTCGAGCATCAACCACGCCTACGAAGCGCCCGATGGCGGGATCGATACCATCAGTACCTGGATGGACTATACCCTTCCGGACAATTTCGAAAACCTGACGGTAACCGGCAATAACCGGCATGCCTACGGCAACAGCGCCGACAATATCATTACCGGCGGCTCGGGAAGCCAGACCATCGACGGCGGCGCCGGCAACGACGTTCTGACCGGCGGCGGCGGCGCTGATACCTTTATCATCTCCAAGGGCAATGGTAGCGACCTGATCACCGATTTCAGCGACGACGACAAGGTGCGGTTGAACCAATACGGGCTGACCTCCTTCAATCAGGTCGTCAGCCACAGCACCCAGGAAGGCGCCAATCTGCGGCTGGATCTGGGAAATGGCGAGAGCCTGGTGTTCGCCAACAAGACCGTGGCCGATCTTCATGAAGATCAGTTTCAGCTTGGCCTCGACCGTTCCTCGCTGACGCAAACCTTTTCGGACGAGTTCAACTCGCTTTCCCTCAGCGACGGGACGCAGGGCACCTGGGAAGCGAAGTTTCATTGGGCGCCGGACAAGGGCAGCAGCCTGAACGATGAGTTGCAGTGGTACATCAACCCGTCCTATGCGCCGACCTCATCAGTCAATCCGTTTTCCGTTTCCGACGGTGTTTTGACGATCAGCGCCAAAACGACACCTGATGCGCTGAAATCGGTCGTGGAAGACCATGACTATACCTCCGGCATCCTGACCAGCTACTCTTCGTTCTCCCAGACCTACGGATATTTCGAAATGCGGGCAGAGATGCCGCATGATCAGGGCGCATGGCCGGCCTTCTGGTTGCTGCCGGAAGACGGATCCTGGCCGCCGGAACTCGACGTGGTGGAAATGCGCGGCCAGGACCCGAACACGGTCCATGTGACGGCACATTCGAACGCAACGGGCGAACACACGATGGAATCCATCCCCGTGTCGGTTCCCAGCACCGACGGCTTCCACACCTACGGCGTTCTATGGGATCAGGACCAGATCGTCTGGTATTTCGACGATGTTGCCGTGGCTCATGCCGACACGCCCGCCGATATGCACGGCCCCATGTATATGCTGGTCAATCTGGCCGTCGGCGGTATTGCGGGCACGCCGGGAGACACGTTGAAGAACGACGGGTCGGAAATGAAGATCGACTATATCAAGGCCTATTCGCTGGATGATCACACAACGCAGACGGCCTCGGCGGTTCAGTCCACCCATACCACCGATTGGCATATATGATCTGATGTCCAGGGTGTCTTGGGCGCCCGGCGCGACCGTTTAAATCACGGCCGCGCTTTAGTTTCCTTTGAACGCCCGCTTGATCTGATCGGTCATCGGTTTCGTCAAATAGGCAAGAACGCTTCTCGAGCCGGTCTGCATGAAGGCTTCCACCGGCATGCCGGCAAGCGGCGTAAGCTCGCCCAGCCGGTCCCATTCCTCCTTCGACGCTTTGGCGCGAACCACATAATAACTCTGGCCAGAATGCTGATCTGTCGTCAGATCCGCCGAGATGGTCTCGACGCGAGCGTTCAGCTCGGGCGTGATACGCTGGTTGAAAGCAGAAAATCGCAAAGCGACGACCTGCTCGACGGCGACCTGGGCGATGTCCTGCGGCGCGAGCTTCAGCTCGGCGACAAGCGCGTCCTTGTCCGGCACGATCTGCATGATCGTCTCCGCCGGCCCGATTACCGCACCCGCCGCATGCACGTTCAACTGATCGACGATCCCGGCTTGCGGTGCCCTGATGTCTATCCGCTTCAGATCGTCCTCGACGGCGATTAATCGCTCCGAGAACTGGCCGGTATCGCTCTCGGCCTGTCGCAGCTGATCGGAAACCTCGGAACTGCGATCATTGTCGATCTGAATGATCTGAAGCTCGGTCTCGGTGATCTTGCCGTTGGTCTGCGCAATCGACGATACGAGATTGCCGAGCTCACCGGTCAGCCGGGCGCTGTCCCTCTGCAACGAATAGACCTTCGTCGCCGAAATGATGCCCTGATTCAACAATTGCTGGAGGCTGCCGAGCTCCTTGCCGACAAGTTGGATCTCGACCCGCTTGCCCTTCTCCTGCGCGACCAGGCCCTCGACTTCCTGTTTCAGCTGCTGAACTCTCTCGCGCAACTGGGACTTCTGACCCTGTCGCGATGCCAAGCGGTCGTTGAAGAGGCGCTGCTCGCCGGCCAGTATATTCTTCACGTCATCATTGCCGGCATTGGCCAGCAGATCCGCCGGGAAGGCGATCGCATCCTTGCCGTCACGCTCCGCAGCCAGCCGTGCCGTTCGGGCGGCAAGTTCATTCAGGCGCTTCCTGAAAATGGCGAGACTGGCTCGGGTCTGCGTATCATCCAGACGAATCAAGACCTGACCGGCATCGACGCGGTCGCCGTTCTTCACGTTGATCGCGCTGACAATGCCGCCCTTGAGGTGCTGAACAGGCTTTACATGGCTGTCGACGACGAGCGAACCGGATGAGATGACCGCTCCCGAGATCTTCGTCGCCGCCGCAAGGCCGCCCATGATGCCGAACAGCAGGAGGATCGTCGCCAGCACGAAAATGGACAGGCGGCGGATGGCGCGGTCAGTGGGGGAGAGCTTCGTGTTCTTCATCCGCTCACATCCTCGCCGGCGATCATCAATCGGACAGGTCCGGTCCCTGAAGGTTTCGGGGACGTCCCCAATATCTCGTCCTTGGGTCCGAATGCCTGCATTTGTCCGTTGGCAATGATCATGACCTTATCGGCGGCCGCAAGCGCGCTCGGCCTATGCGCCACGACGATGGCAATGCCGCCCCGCGCCCGTACGCCAATCAAGGCTTTGGTCAGAGACGCCTCCCCTTCGGCATCCAGATTCGAGTTCGGCTCGTCCAGAACCACAAGGAAGGGGTCGCCATAAAGCGCCCGCGCCAAGGCGATGCGCTGCCTTTGACCGGCCGACAGCCGCGAACCGCCCTCGCCGATGACCGTGTCGAATCCATCCGGCAGCTTGACGATCATGTCGTATACGCCGGCCGCCTTCGCAGCCGCGATGATCGGTTCAGGCTGCATGTCCTTCGCGAAGCGCGAAATGTTTTCAGCTATCGATCCGTCGAACAGGCCGACATCCTGCGGAAGATATCCGACATGTTGCCCGAGTTCGCTTGGTTCCCATTGCGACAGCGCCGCCTGATCGAGCCTGATCGCGCCGATGGTGACCGGCCACAGCCCGGTGATCGCCCTGGCGAGCGACGATTTTCCCGAGGCACTTGGACCAACGACGCCAAGCACCGTTCCCGCCGTTATCTTGAACGAGATATTGCGCAGGATGAAATCGCGGCTTCCCGGAGAGGTCAGGCCAATATTTTCGACACTGAGATCCTTCTGCGGTGCCGGCAGAGCAACGGCCCACTGTTCACTCGGGATCAGATTCAGAAGCTTGTTGAGACGCGCCCAGCTTTGTCGGGCAGCAACGAAGCCCTTCCATTGCCCGATGGCAAGCTCGACGGGGGCCAGAGCACGGGTGACCATGATCGAGCTTGCTATGATGATCCCGCCCGTTGCCTGCTGGTCGATCACAAGAATGGCGCCGACAGCCAGAACGCCAGACTGAAGCATCATCCGCGATATCTTGGCTATCGTGGTCAGCGTGCCGGCAATCTTGCTCGCAGCCAGCTGATTTGCGAGATAATCCTCATTCATCGCCGCCCATTTTTCGGTGAGGCGACCGCTGAAACCCATGGCGACCACCGCTTCCCAGTTCCTCCGCGCGGCCTGCGCGAAGCTGAGGCGTGCCGCCGAGGATTTGGCAGCTTCCAGCGCTGGGCGATGAGACAGCACCTCGGCAAGCACGGTCAGAATGACAAGTAGAATCGCGCCGCAGAGTGCGGTGACGCCGATCCAGAAATGAAACAAAAAGCACAGGACCAAGTAAAACGGCATCCAGGGCAGATCGAACAGCGCCGCGCATCCGGCTCCGGACAGGAACGAGCGGACCTGCTCCAGATCGCGAACAGACTGGAGCCCATCGTCGGACGTTTGCATTCTGGTCGGCAGATGAACGAGCGAGCTGAAAACCTTCCGGTTCATCCGTTCATCGAGAGACGCCCCGACACGCGCAAGCAGCATCGAGCGCAACAGCTCCAACGCGCCCTGGAATATGAAAAGGGTGGCGGCAATAATCGCGAGACCCGCCAGCGTCGGAAGACTGCGGCCCGGAATGACCCGATCGTAAACCTGCAGCATGAAGAACGAACCGGTGAGCGCCAGCACATTGATCGCCGCGCTAGCGATGGCGATGCTGAAGAACGCCTTTCGAAGCGACGACAGCATCAGGAAAATGAACGTCTGTGGTGGTTCTTTCGGAACAGCAAGCACGTTGCTTCAATCCTTAACTTAGCCCTTGGACGGCAGCAGAGTATCCACAGCATTGCCCCGCATCGTCCCCCTCAAATGAGGAAACCGAAATGACGCAAAGAGCCAACCACATTGCGATGGCGGCGATGAAAGCTGCTGACGGCCCCTTACCTGATCGGCAGCCTGAAAGCCGGCTGCTCCGTGCACAAGTATCGAATATTCTTTGCATTTTATGAAGTCGAAATTTACGTAGCTTCCAATTTCAGTGAACCCGATCTTAGGATTTCGAGCGATGTTCCATCGTGACACATTGTCTGGTTGCGACACGTAATCCGGCGATCATGTCATGGTGGAAATCACCGCGGCCGGGTTGCTTCCGCTCTATCGGAGGCGCCATGCAAAAAATCCCCCGGCCAATGGCCGGAGGATTGCACAATAGAATATGCTATCTTTAGTCGAGAGGCCTCAAGCGGCCCGCACGGTTGCGTTCAACGGAATTTCGACGTCGATTTCCAGCGTCGAGACGTGCTCGTTACAATCCATCTTCACCTGAACCTTGTCCCTGTCGAGCTGCACATGCTTTTCGATCACGGCAAGGATTTCCTCGCGCAGCAGAAACACCAGGTCCGATCCCACTGACGAACGTTCGTGGGCCAGAAGCAGCTGCAAGCGTTCGCGCGCGGCCGGCGCGGTCCTTTGCTTTCCAAAAAGACGAAAAATGTTCATGCGGCCCTCCGTCCGAAGATCTTGCCGAAAATGTTCCGCTTTTCACCGGGGATCGTGATCGGCAGAACCTCGCCAGCCAGTCGGCGAGCAGCGTCGAAATACGCCATCGCAGGCGCACTGCGGCTGTCAGCCAGCGTGACGGGAGCGCCGATATTGGAGGCGCGCAGAACATCGCTGCTTTCCGGGATAATGCCGAGGAGCGGAATGGAAAGGATTTCCAGGACGTCGTCGACCTTGAGCATATCGCCACGCTCGGCGCGATTGGCGTCGTAGCGGGTGAGCAGCAGATGCTTCTCCATGCGCTCGCCGCGCTCAGCCTTGAGGGTCTTCGAGTCGAGCAGGCCGATGATGCGATCCGAATCGCGCACCGAGGAGACTTCCGGATTGGTCACGACCACCGCCGTATCCGCATGGCGCATTGCCAGGGTCGCTCCGCGCTCGATCCCGGCCGGGCTGTCGCAGATGATCCAGTCGAAATGCTGCCTCAGCTCGTTGATAACGCGCTCGACACCTTCGGGCGTCAGATTGTCCTTGTCGCGGGTCTGCGATGCCGGCAGCAGAAACAGCGTTTCCAGCCGCTTGTCGCGGATCAGCGCCTGCGGCAGCTTGGCATCGCCCTGGATGACGTTGACCAGATCGTAGACGACCCTGCGCTCAGCGCCCATCACCAGATCGAGATTGCGCAGCCCGACGTCGAAATCGACAACGACCACCTTCTCGTTCCTTTGCGCCAGAGCCGCTCCGAGCGCGGCAGTCGAGGTCGTCTTGCCAACCCCGCCCTTGCCTGACGTCACTACGATGACTTTCCCCATCTTGCTCTCCTGTTTCCTGGCCGGTTTCCGGCTCAGATAAGTTTCTCTGCTTTGATGGCATCGCCTTCCAGCCAGAGCTGGACGGCCTGCCCGCGAAGGTTGGCGGGCATGTCTTCCGCCATCTTGTAGATACCGTCGATGGCAACGAGTTCTGCCTCGAGCTTGCGGCAGAAGATGTGCGCTGACGCCTTGCCCAACGACCCCGCCATGGCCCGGCCGCGCAAGGTTCCATAGATATGGATCGAACCGCCCGCGACGATCTCCGCTCCCGAGGCAACAGACCCGACGACCGTCACATCACCTTCCGGAAAGATCACCGACTGCCCTGAACGCACCGGCTCCCTGATGGTGATGGACTGAACCGATGGACGGGCTTCAGGCACCGTGGCTGGCTGGCTTCGCAGCTCGATGGTCGGCTCCTTCTCGGGAACCTCGAAGTCGGAAACCGCGCGGCCACCCTTGAGAGCGGCAGGCATGCCCGGCCCAAGGATCGACGGGCGCGCACCCTCGATTCCCATGATGCTCACATTGCGCTGGCCAAGCTCCGCGATGAGCTCCTTCAGCTGCGAACGGTCGATCGGCAGATCCGTCACGTCGAGCACAACCGGTCGTCCAAGGAAGAATCCAGCCGAGCGTGCAGCAAGATCATCCAGTCTTATCAACCAGTTATCGAACGGAAGATCCGGAGAAAGCATGACCGCCAGAAAGGAGCGGCCCTTGATGCGAATGGAGCGAGGGTCTGTTATCACTTTGGTCATCTATGTAAATAAATCGTTGATATTGTGTACCAACGCCATGGTTAACAAATGGTTAATTTCACCCCATAAACCGTAAATCGCCGCCGCCTCAAAACCCCAAAATGGCGTCTCGCCTACAGTCCTTATTTCGGGTGATCTGGCGACCTCCGCCATTGCATTTACCATCGTGGAAGGGCACCAAAGCGGAACCAGTTCGGCTTCGGAGGGTTCCTTGGCCGTAACCGTCAATGGCCTGGAAGGTATGTGCAGAATGGAAAATCAAGCCACCAACGCAATCGTCGCCACGCAGACAGCACTCAGTCAGGCAAGCGCCCTGATCGTTCACTACGGCTTTTCGACTATAGGAGCGATCGTCCTACTGGCCGGCGGCTGGGTTCTTGCCAGCGTCATCAGTCGATGGGCCTATAAAGGCATCTCGAAAATTCACGGCATAGACGAAACGCTGGCCCGATTCTTCGAGAAGGCACTGCACTACGGGCTGCTGATTCTCGTCTTCGTCACCGTCCTCGGGCAATTCGGCGTCCAGACGACCTCGATCGTTGCGACGTTGGGTGCTGCCGGCCTCGCCATCGGGCTAGCCCTTCAAGGTACGCTACAAAACATTGCGGCCGGAATCATGCTGCTCGCCCTGCGTCCGTTTCGCGTTGGTGAGTACATAGAAGCCTCCACCGTTGCCGGCAAAATCGTCGAGGTCGGGTTGTTTGCTACCCAACTGCGCACCGCTGACGGTCTTTATCTGCTCGCACCAAACTCGACGCTGTGGAACACGCCAATCATCAATCACAGCCGCGAACCCAATCGCCGCCAGGAGCTGTCGGTGGCCGTCGGCGACGATGCCGATCTGAAGCTCGCCTCGAAAACGCTTCTCGACGTCGTCACCGATGATCGCCGCGTGAGGAGCAGCCCTGCTGTTCGTGTTTATTCCGACGAGCTGACCGCCGAAAAGACGACGTTGAAGATCGAATACTGGGTGAAGACCAGCGACTGGACGGAGACCCGTCACGATCTGGTCGACCGGATGAGAATCGCGCTTGCGGATAAGGGAATCGTCATCAAGTAAACGCGCGGGCTTCCACCTGTCACAACAGGAAAATTTCGCTTAGATGCTTGGACTTGGCTGAGTCGGAAGAGGCAGCCGGAATGCAGGGAAAGGGACGGGAAAATGTCGCCAGCCAGATCAGTCTATCGCTTCAACTCCGCCATCGTCCGCGAGCCATCACGCTCGGTGGTTGACGGCCTGCGCGCCGAGGAGCGTGGCAGCCCGACCTATGCAGCCGTGAAGGCCGAGCATGATGCCTATGTCGCCGGCCTGCGCGATGCCGGCGTCGAGGTGACCGTCCTGCCGGCGCTCGAAGCCTTCCCCGATTCGATCTTCGTCGAAGACCCCGCACTCGTCTTTACCGAAGGTGCGATCCTGCTTCGCCCAGGTGCTGCAAGCCGATCCGGCGAAGCGGCTGAAATCGCGCCCGCCTTGCGCGGCATGTTCGAAACCGTGCTCGATTTGCCGGCGGGTATCGCGGATGGCGGTGATATTCTGGCGACGCCGAAGGGCATCATGATCGGCCTTTCGGCGCGAACCGACAGGGCCGGCGCCGAAGCACTTATCGGCTGCCTCGACAGGTTTGGCCACAAGGCCGGACTGGTCGCGACGCCGGAAGGCGTGCTTCATTTCAAGACCGCCTGCTCGCTGCTCGACGAGGAAACGGTGCTTTCGACTGCCCGCCTCGCACGTTCCGGCGTCTTCGAGGATTACAAGCAGATCATCATCCCGGACGGCGAAGAGCCGGCGGCAAACGCGCTGCGGATCAACGACATCCTGATGGTGCCTTCCGCATACCCACGCAGCCTCGAGCTTCTCGACAAGCATGGCTACAAGATCGTGCCGGTGCCGACGACGCAGATCGAAATGATCGACGCGGGTCTTTCCTGCATGTCGCTGCGCTGGTATCGCGACGGCAAATAAAGCTAACCGAGAATGCTAGCGGCAGTCGCCGAAGGCCCGGGAGATTTGTCCAGCCGGGCTTCGTGCGGCGATCAGCGCCGCAAGCAGGATGCGCGCCTGGCTCGGCCGGAGCGTGTGTGAGTGGACTGCCCCGGCGACAGCAAGATCATGCCCGCCGCCGCCGCCGCCGTAGCTCGCGACGAGAAGTCCGTCGGGCACCCTGCTGGAGACGATCACGGGGATGCCGCTGTCCGTGCAGCGTCTTACCGTGTCGATGATATCGGGATTGGCATTGCCGGAGCCGAGGGCGGCAAGCACGATTCCGTTCGCACCTGCATCGAGGCTCGCCTGGATATGAGTGGCGCCGCAGCCAGGATAAATCGCAACTATATCGACACGGACGTCTGCGACTGGTGTGGGCAGACGCGGGCTCTCGACATGCCCGATCGGCCGCGCCGAGCGGAATGCGTCGGGCTTATCCGCGCTACGCTTGTAGACGCCCCATGCGGGCAGAAGCCTGCCGCCGAAGGATACGAGAACGCCTCGACCGACGTTATCCTGATTCATCGCGGTTTCGATCGCCAGGGCAAGGTTGGCCGGCCCATCGGCATGCGGATGATCGGCGGTAAATTGCGCACCGGTGAAAACCACAGGTTTGGAAGTTGCCTGCTGCAGGTGAACGAGCAGCGCGGTCTCCTCCATCGCATCGGTGCCATGCAGGACGACGACGCCGGAAATCGCCGGATCATCGAGCTGCTGTCTTACGGCATCGCTGATCCGTTGCATGTCGGCCAGCGTCAGGCTCGCGGAATCTTTCGACATCAGATCAATGGGTTGTAGCCGCGCGTTGACCTGCGGAACAAGCGCAAGAAGATCCTCGCCCGTCAGGCTTGGCGTGCTGGCGCCATCGGCGCCACGCTTGCTCGCGATGGTCCCACCGGTGGCGATGATTGCCACCAGTGGATTGATTTTTTGCGCGTTCAATGCGGCGCTTCCGCACTGACGATACGTTCATCGGCCAGACGATGAATACGCTCCCGCAGCAGATACCATCCGGCGACCAACGCCGGAATGATAATCACCAGCGAAGCGATGGTCCAAGTGCCGATTGGATAGTCGAAGGCCATGAGCACCAATACGCCGAAGAGGAAGACAAGCGTGAGGATACCGGTATAGGGCGCGCCGAACATGCGGAAATCAGGCCGGACTAGCTCGCCGCGGCGCGACAGGTGCCACAGCTTGAGCTGGCAAAGCACGATGACGCCCCATGCGCAGATGATACCGAGAGCGGACAGGCTAAGCGCGATCTCAAAGGCCGCGGCAGGAACGACCGCATTCAGCGCCACGCCGAGAACCGTCACGGCGGCAGTCACCGCAATGCCGCCATAGGGCACGCCGGCCTTGTTCATCTTCGCAAGTGCCGCGGGGGCAGAGCCCGATACAGCCATCGAGTGAAGGATACGGCCGGTCGAATAGAGACCTGCATTGAGCGAGGAGAGCACAGCGGTCAAGACCACCAGGTTCATGATGACATCGGCACCCTCGACGCCGATGGAGCCGAAGAAGGTCACGAAGGGGCTCTCGCCAGCCTTGTAGGCCGTGTAAGGGAGGAGGAGCGAGAGCAGGAACACCGAGCCGACATAGAAGATCAAGAGACGAGCGACAACGGTCCGGATCGCGCCGGGAATGACCTTGCGGGGATCGGCGGTTTCACCCGCCGTGGTGCCGATCAGTTCGACCGAGGCGTATGCAAACACGACGCCCTGAATGATGACGAAGGCAGGCAGGATGCCGTTGGGGAAGAAGCCGCCATTGTCAGTGATGATGCTGAGACCGACGGTATGCCCCTCCAAGGGGGTGCCGAACACGACGAAGTAGATGCCGACGACCAGGAAGGTCGCGAGCGCCATAACCTTGATCAGGCTGAACCAGAATTCAAGCTCGCCGAATACCTTCACGGACAGCATGTTCATCACCAGGACGACCAGGAGCGCCGTCAGGGCGAACACCCACTGGTCGATTCCCGCCAGCCATGGAACATAATGCTTGAAGAAATTCATGTAGAGCGCGACGGCGGTCACGTCGGCAACCGACGTCATTGCCCAGTTCAGCCAGTACATCCAGCCGGCCGCAAACGCCATCTTCTCGCCGTAGAACTCGCGGGCATAGGAGACGAAGGAGCCGGAGCTCGGGCGATGCATGATCAACTCGCCAAGCGCACGCAGCACCAGGAACGCGAAGAAGCCGCAGAGCGCGTAGACGAAGACCAGCGCGGGGCCAGCTTGGGCAAGCCGCCCGCCTGCGCCGAGGAACAATCCGGTGCCGATCGCGCCGCCGATGGCGATCATCTGGATCTGCCTCGGCTTGAGCGCCTTATGGTATCCGAGCTCTTCCTCGACGAATACCTCGCGGTCAGCCGATGTGGTTTTCACTGATTCCATTGATATCTCTCCTCCCAATGAATTCGTTTTCAGTTGGCTGCCTCGCGCTGCGTCAGGAACTCAAGCGCATCCGGCTTAACCGTTCGCCGCCCAATGGGTGCGGGGACAGACCAACAATTTCAGGACAGCCCTGTAAAGCTGCATGACAGATTTTATTTCCTCATAGTCTTATAGAAAGTCTGACGTCAAGTGGCATCTGCCCTTATTGACCGCAGTTCCTCGATTGATTACGGTCTGAATATCTGTCAGACAGCTTGACAGATATTAGCGTCGTCTCGAGCCATTGGAGGATAATGTGGTCATGACTCGCAGGGAGCACGATCTGCTGGGAACGAAAGAGATTCCGGCGGATGTTTATTGGGGCGTGCATACCGCAAGGGCGGTGGAAAACTTCCAGGTCACAGGCATGACGATCGGGCGCAATCCCTATCTCGTCCGGGGTCTGACCTTCGTGAAAGAGGCCGCGGCAATCGCAAACCACGAGCTCGGGCTGCTCGATCAAGTGCGGATGGATGCGATCGTGCGGGCCTGCCGCGAGATTCGCGCCGGCGCGCTTCACGACCAGTTCGTGGTGGACGAAATCCAGGGCGGGGCCGGCACCTCAACGAACATGAACGCGAACGAGGTCATCGCCAATCGTGCCCTCGAACTGCTCGGCCATAGCAAGGGCGACTATGCCCATCTTCACCCGAACGACCACGTCAACCTCAGCCAATCGACCAACGACGCTTACCCCACGGCGATCAACATCGCGCTGATCGAGGCGATCGATGACCTCGCGGCCTCGATGACCGTGCTGAAGAGCGCCTTCGACCGCAAGGCGCAGGAATTCGCCCGGTTCATCAAGCTTGGGCGAACGCAGCTGCAGGATGCCGTTCCGATGACGCTCGGACAGGAATTCCGGACCTTCGTCGTGATGCTCGGCGAGGACAAGGCTCGCCTTATCGAGTCCGCCGCGCTGCTGCACGAGATCAATCTCGGCGCCACCGCCATCGGCACCGGGCTGAATGCCCCTCGTGGATATGCAGCGCTGGCTTGTGAACATCTGTCGCGGCTGACGGGACGTCCGCTGGTCACGGCGGACGACCTGATCGAAGCGACCCAGGATCCAGGTGCATTCGTGCATCTTTCAGGTGTGCTCAAGCGTGTTGCTGTGAAATTGTCGAAGACGTGCAATGACCTTCGCCTGCTGTCTTCCGGTCCGCGCGCGGGGATCGGTGAAATCACGCTGCCCGCCGTTCAGGCGGGATCGAGCATCATGCCGGGGAAGATCAATCCGGTTATTCCGGAGATGGTCAATCAGGTCGCCTATGCGGTGATCGGCAACGACATTACCATCACCATGGCCGCCGAAGCCGGCCAGCTTCAGCTCAACGCCTTCGAGCCCATCATGGTGCGCGCGCTTTCCCAGAGCATCAGCCAGCTGAGCGCCGCCTGCCGCATCCTGGCGGAACGCTGCGTCGATGGCATCCAGGCCAATCCTGCTATCATGGCCGCACGGGTGGAGGAGTCGATCGGGCTTGCCACCGCACTCAATCCGCTGATCGGCTACTACGCCGCCACAGAAGTCGCGCAGGAAGCGCTCGCCAGCGGCCGCACGGTGCCAGAGGTCGTCCTCGCACGCGGACACCTGACCGTCGAACAACTGCAAAAGGCGCTCAGCCCCGAGCACCTCGCCAACCTGCCCGCTATCGTCAACGCTGAGCCTGATCTTCTCCAATGATGGTGGTCACCACCTGCTTCACCTGACCGAGGTGAAGCTCCATTGCCTCTCGTGCCTCCTGCCCTGAGCCCACCTTGATCGCGTCGACGATCCGGCGGTGCTCAAGGTTAGATGCCGCACGCCGGCCGGCCATCATATTTACCATCTCCGATTGTAACGACAGTGCTTCGCGGGCATCGGCCACGATCTTCGCAAACAGCGCGTTGCCCGACGCCTCCGCGATCAGGCCATGAAACTGCGAGTCGAGGAGCACCCATGGATGCGGCTCCTCTTCCCTTTCCATCTTGTCACACAGCTCCAGCAAAGCGGCCATCTGATGCTCCGTGCGGCGCAACGCCGCCCAGCCGGCAGCGGGAACCTCGATGAAGGGACGCGCCTCGATCAAATCGCGCGCCGAGTAGGCGCCATAATTAAGTTCCGGGCTAGGCGTCGCGATCAAGACATAGGTGCCGCTGCCGGTGCGGGTTTGCGTCAGCCCGAGCGTTTGAAGGGAACGCAAAGCCTCACGAATGATGGGCCGGCTTACGCCATACCTCTCCGCCAGTTGAGCCTCCGATGGCAGCCGAGTGCCGATGGTCAGCTGTCCCGAGCCGATGGCTGAGCGCAGATCGTCAAAGACCGCCTCGGCGGCGTTCTTCCGACTGATCGGCCTTGTCTCGGATAACCAGTCAGCCAATTCGCTCATACTCCCGTTTGATAGACACCTCGGATCTGTCAAACAGCTAAGCTGAATCTCGGCCGGCATCAAGCGCAGACACGCGAGAGTTGCCTTCTGCGCCCAGATTTGCGGAGGCCTACCGGTGCGTTCGCGGATAAGGGTTGCGCTCCGGGAAGCTCCAGCCGACGATGATCTCGGGATCGGCCTGCCACACTTCCACCTTCAGCGGATAGCATGCAGCCTCGTCGCTCGAATGGCCGGTGCCGCAATCACCGCCGGGGCATGCGGAGAGAGCGCCCAGAAGATCGATCTCGGCGAAGAACTCGATGAAATCGCCTGGCCGCACGGGGCTGGCCTTCATGAAATACTGGTGGGTGTCGCGCGTGAAGCCGGTGCACATGAAGACGTTCAAGACGTCATGCACATGAGTTTCGGCCTCCTCGAGCGATATGTTCCGCTCAGCAGCAAGCGCCCGCGTCAGGTTCGAATGGCAGCAGTGATGATAGTCGTTCCCCTTCAGCAGCCGGTTGGTATAGGGGTCGCAGCGGGTGCCAATGACGTCATGGACGCCGGCGCCGTCATCGTCCCAGCCATACCAGCCGAGCGTATCGTGGGTGATCGTCGCCATTGGCCGCAGAGACGGCAAGCTGCTCCACAATCGATCGCCGACGCCGACATGCGTGGCATGCAGGGCGCGGGTCTTGCCGCTGAAGAATCGTTCGGAGAGGTCATTCGCATTCCAGAGATTGAGATCGCCGACCTGCGAGCCCTCTACGCTGACGATACGGAAAAAATGTCCTTTGGGAACGTGAAAGCTGCGCGCCTCCCTCGGCGGGACGATGGTCTCGCTCACCTTCGTCAGCTTCTGCCGCGCTGTATTCAGAAGGCCAAGATCGGCAGATGGAAGCGTCTCGACCGGATAGACGACGACCGGCGGTTTGCTGCGACGGTCGTTTGCATCGGAAGGGATCAGCGGCATGGATAAATTCTGCATTACGATCACTATCCCTTATATGCTTGCGTGATGATAGCCTAGCGCTTGCCGAACGCCTGTCAGAAGCACCAGATTCGGCGGCACTCTAGCGAAATAGCACCGCCAAACAACACAGTTTGTTCTTGCCCTTTGACCAAGCCTGACTTAGTCATTATCCATGAGCAACCTTCCCCTCGCCTCCCTGCGCGCCTTCGAGGCAGCTGCGCGTCACGAGAGTTTCGTCAAGGCAGCCGCCGAGCTCAATCTGACGGCGGCCGGCGTCAGCCAACATGTGCGAACGGTGGAAAACTGGTTGAACGTCCCGCTTTTCGTGCGGCAGACGCGTGGTGTCACGCTCACCGCTGCCGGCCGCGAGTTCGGGGCAGCGGTGACACACGGGCTCGGACATATCGAAATCGCCGCCCAGCAATTGCGGCTCGAAATTCACAGCCGCCCGATCAGCATTGCCTGCATCGCATCGATGGCAACGCGATGGCTCATTCCGCAATTGCCGAGATTTAGGGCGGCTTATCCGGATCTTCGGATCAACATCGTCTATGCGCTGGACGCGAAGACGCCGGAAGCGGCTGGTGTCGATCTGTTGATACGTCACGGGCTACGGCCTGGCCCAAGCGCGATCGAGCTTCTAAGCGCCGAAACGCGCCCGACCTGTTCGGCGGAATTTCGCGCCCGTTACGGCAAGCTTGAAGCACTCCACGATATGGCCAGCGCCGAACTCCTTCATGACGAGACCATCGATGCGTGGGCACGCTGGTTCGCTATCGCCGGCCTTCGCGACACACCCAGGGCCGGCCCGATCTTTGCCGATTTCAACCTGATGATCGGCTCGGTCATCGGCGGCCAGGGTGTCGGCCTTTGTCCCACGGCGCTGATTGCCGATGAATTGGCGCAAGGGTCGTTGGTGACGCTGTTCGACACAGCTTCGGATATGGACAAGGCCTATTGGCTGATCGAGGCAAAGAGCCTTTCTCATGAGGCCAGAACGTTTCGAGACTGGCTGGTTGTGGCAGGCCAGGAACGTTGGAGTACCTGACGGCACGGAGCTTGTATCCTGCCAGCGATTTCTGCTCACTCACTTGGGATACTCAAACAGCGTCTGCAGCCAAATCGGAACCGGCCCTCGTTTGGGCCACTCTCTGGCGTTCGGCCGCCTTTAGCATATCCACGAAGGCACGAACCCTGGCAGGCCGAAACCGCGCCGACGGAAAGACGGCATGGATGCCGCCGGCAGGCAGGCTCCAGTCGGGCAGGATGCGAACCAGCCTTCCCGCCTCGATGTCCTTCGCCGCCATGTAGTCCGGGAACACCGAGACCCCTACCCCGGCAAGAACGCAGGCATAGGCCGCAGGTGTCTTGTCGGCGGTCACCGGGCAATTGACGTCAATTGTGACTGTCTCCCGCTCGGCATGCGAAAAAATCCAGCGAAGCGGGTTTCGCAGTGCAGCGTTGGCGACCCATGGCAGATTGATCGCATCGGCCGGCGATGACATGGAAGGCATCGCGCCGATCAGGGAGGGCGCGGCGACGAGATATTGATCAAAGGTGCCAAGACGCCGCGCCTGATTGCTGGAATCCGCAAGCCAGCCAACGCGAATGGCGAGGTCTACCTGACCGGCAGCCAAGTCCATGACATCGTCATCGAAGATGACGTTGACCTGCATCTGGGGAAAACGCTGGCGATAGGCCGCGATTGTCGGCGCCACGACGGCTGCGCCATAATCGAGCGATGCGGTCAGCGTCAGCATGCCCGAAGGCTCGCTCGCCTTTTGCGACATCTCGGCATAAGCCGCCTCCGCCTCGCGCAGAATGATGACACAGCGGCTATAGAAAAGACGGCCTTCATCCGTCGCGTGAAGTCGCCGCGTAGTGCGAGTCAGCAGCGTGACGCCCAATTCCTGCTCCAGCCGCGCGACCTGATGGCTGACGACAGCCTTTGCCACACCAAGCCGTTCGGCCGCCAGCGTAAAGGAACCGGTGTCGACGACCGTTGTGTAGAAGATCAGCCGATTCAGATTGAGAAGATCGCTCACGGTACTTTGTCAAATTAAATCATACAGTCTGTATGATTGAGCGATATTTATCTCCTAATCAATGCCTGTGATAGAATTTGCTCAATCTTTGGCTACCTCGCACTCCACCAGATCGGGAAAATTGACATGATCACACGACGCGACACCTTCAAGCTTGCAATCGCTGCCGGCCTAGTCGTTTCTCCGCTCACCCTGGCGCGTGCCGCGAACAGCAAGCTCGAATGGACATATTTTCAGGCGGGTGAAACGGGCTTTCGCCGCACGCCGGTCCTCCTGACGGGCAAAAGGAACGCCATCCTGCTCGACGGCGGCTTTACGCTCTCCGACGGACGCGCCGTTGCGGATGCCATCAAGGCTACGGGCAAGCGGCTGACGACCATTTTCGTGAGCTGCAACGATCCCGACTACTACTTCGGCCTTAGACCCATTGTAGAGACCTTCCCGAACGCGAAGGTTATCGCCAAGCCGGTCACCGTCGAGGCGATCAAGGCCAATGTTCAAGCCAAGCTGGAGGCCTGGGGGCCTCAACTCAAGGAAAACGGCCCGCAGAAACTGGCCGACGTCGTTATTCCCGAACCGTCCGACGTGACCTCTCTCGATCTCGAAGGGGCTCGCATCGAGATTATCGAAGTGCCCGGAATGCACGACCGGCGCTACATCTGGGTCCCATCGCTCAAAGCCGTCTTCGGCGGCGTTCTCATCAGTTCCGGCATCCACGTCTGGGTCGCCGACACGGCAACACCGGAGCTGCGTGCCACATGGGTTAAGGCGCTCGATACGATCATTGCGCGTAAACCGAAGATCGTCATTCCAGGCCATCAGGCAGAGGGAGCCGAACAGGGGATCGCGGCAATCACCTTCACGCGCGACTATCTTCTCGCCTTCGAGGAAGAAATGGGACGAACGAAGGACAGCGCCGAACTGATCGCTGCAATGACCAAGCGCTATCCCGACCTCAAGGACGTCAGCTCACTCCAGCTCGGCGCCAAGGTCGCCAAGGGCGAGATGAAGTGGGGTTGACTATCGTTGGCCCGCTCCCCGATCATTCTTTCCTGACGCTGCCGGGGAAGTTGCCGATCTAGAAGCCCATGAAGCCCGGTTGCTTGGCGAGCGCCGGGGCCTTTTCCAACGCGGTCAAATCAACCTTCGGGACACCGAACTCGGCGTCCCCGGCGAGAATTTCCTCGATTTCCGCTGCCACCTGCAAGACGCCGGCGTCATCATGGCGCCGGCCGACGATCTGCAGACCGAAGGGCATGCCGAGCGTGTCGCGGCCGACCGGAATGGTGATCGAGGGATGGCCGGCAAGGGTCGAGGCATAGGCCATGGCCAGCCAGTGGTAGTAGCTTTTGGTCGGCTTGCCGTCGATCTCTTCCGGATAGAGTTCGTGCCAGTCGCGCGGGCTGATCGTTACCGCTGGGCAAAGCACGTAGTCATGCGTTTCGAAGAATGTCTGCCAGTCGCGGTAATAGCGACCCTGCTTGACGAGCGCATCGGCGATGTCGAGCGGACCATAGCTCAAACCCTCTTCGACATTGGCGCGGACGAGAGCGCCGACCTTATCCGGATGGGACAGCATCAGCTTGTGATGCGTGCCCAAGAACATCACGCCGCGCAGGACCGAAAAGATGCGATCGGCATCGGCGCAATCCGGGTGCGTTTCCGCGACCACGCCAAGATGGCTCGACAGCCGCTTCGTCACCCGTCGGAAACTATCGCGAATGACCCGTTCAGTCGGCGCAAAGCCGAAATCCTCGGTAACGGCAATGCGCAGGGAGGCGAGGGCGGGGCGGCGACCGGCTCCAAACCCGTCCATCCCCCAAGGGGTCTTGCCTTCGACGACGACCGTATAGGGATCGAGCCTGTCCGGCCGCGCCATCACGGACAGCATCAGCGCCACGTCGGCGACATCGCGGCCCATCGGCCCGCTCGTCGGCAGAGGCATCAGCGCCATGGCGCGCGTATCGCCGGGCACGACGCCCGGCGAGGGGCGAAAGCCGACAACGCCACAAAAAGCGGCCGGATTGCGAAGGCTGCCCCCCGTATCCGACCCCGTGGCCAGCGGCGCCATTTGGGACGCGAGGAGCACAGCCGAACCGCCGGAAGAGCCGGCAGCACTCTTCGTCGTGTCATGCGGATTGGCGGTGGCGCCATAGACGGCATTGCGGGTATTGCCGCCGGCGCTCCATTCCGGATTATTGGTCTTGCCGAACGGGATCGCCCCTGCCCCGCGCATGGCAGCAACGATTGCATCGTCCTTGACGGCGATATTGTCGCGATAGATTTCCGAACCGAAGGTGGTCGGCAGGCCGGCAACGTCGATCATATCCTTGACGCCGAAAGGCAGGCCATGCAGCGGACCGAGCGCTTCGTTGCGCGACACCTTCTCTTCGGCCAACCGCGCCTCGTCCAGAACCCTGTCGAAATTATAGGCCACCAGGGCGTTCACCGCCGGGTTGAGCATCTCGACCCGCTTGATACAAGCCTCTGCCAGTTCAACCGGCGAAAGGCTCTTGCGTCCGATCAGCTGGCGCGCCTCCAGCGCACCGAGATCCGCGGGATTGGATTTGCTCATGGCGACACCTTTCTGAAGGATAGGATGGAATGTCAGCAAGCCGTTAGGCGTTTGCCTTCAGGCGGGCTGCGTTCTCGGCGATATCGAGGAACAGAGCCGTCATCACCTGCATGCCTTCGCGCGCGATCGGGATCAGAACGTGCTCATTCGGTCCGTGCTGGCCACATTCGGCATAGGAATGCGGAATCCAGATCGTCGGCAGCCCGAGAATCTCGGTGAAGGCATCGTTCGGCAGCGACCCAGCGAGATTGGGCAGGACATGCGGACGGCGACCGGCGCTGCGCGTCAGCGACTGCTCAACGAACCGCACCCATGGGTGGTCCGATGAAAAGCGCGTCGCCTGAAAGGCTTCGCCGCGCGAGGCGCGGACGTCGACCATTGGAAAACCATTGGCGTCGAGATGGCGGCGCAGGGCCGGGATGATATTGTCGATGTCCGTGCCGACCACGAAGCGCAGCTGACAGGCGGCCCGGGCCGAACCCGATATGGCGTTCTGCGGCGCATCGATATTGCCGGAGGACAGGGCGAGAACGGCGAAGGAATTCCAGCCGAAGACCCGTTCGCTCGGCGTCAGATCACTCTCGCCCCAATCGGCATCATGCTGTCGTGGCGGCAGGTCACGCAGAACGGCGCGGATATCGGGCGTGAGGCTCGTCGGGCGCCATTCGGCGATCTTGATCTGGCCGCGCGCATCGGTGATCGTGGCGATTGCTTGGGCGAGAATAATGGCCGGATCGGCAAGCAGGCCGCCGAAATTGCCGGAATGATGATCCCCGTCGCGCAGGTTGACGATGAGATTGAAGGACATGCCGCCACGCGACCCCATGAACATGGTCGGCGTATCGATGGCCAGACGTGGGCCGTCAGAGGCGATCAGCACATCCGCCGAAAGCCGGTCGCGGTTGGCGGTGAAGAATTCCCGCAGGCCGAAGGAGCCGGTTTCCTCGGCCATCTCCAGAATGATCTTCGCATTGAAGCCGAGGCGACCGTTCTTGCGGATCAGCAGTTCGAGCGCCTTGATGTTGATGAGGTGCTGAATCTTGTTGTCGGCCGTGCCGCGGCCGTACAGCCTGTCATCCTCGCGAATGAGCCTGAAGGGCTCAAGACCCTCGCGCCAGCGATGCGCTTCGCCGTTGCAGACATCGCCATGGCCATAGACCAGCACGGTCGGCAACTCATCCCCTTCGATGCGGTCAGCAATCAGGAGCGGCGCTCCTCCCTCTCGTGGATTATCGAAGATCTCGACGGAAAAACCCATGGAGAGCAGAAGCGGCTGCATCTCCTTCTCCAGATAGGCCTGAAGCTCCTCCCACCGGCCCTCGGACTGGCTGACGGAGCGTCGCGCCACAAGCCTTGCGAGGTCCACTTCGAGCCCGCCGCTGTCGACATAATCGCGGGCGGCCTCGATCACTTGCACTCTGTCCATGGAACTGCCTACCTCGTTGCGTCGGCAGCCGACAACGCTGCCATATTGGGCGCTTCCCAGCCGCGGCCGGGCATGGCGGCAAGCAGTTGGCGCGTATAGGAATGTTGGGGATTACCGAAGATGTCGTCAACGGCGCCGTACTCGACCACCTCCCCTTTCGACATGACAAGAATATGGTCCGAAATCTCGGCGGCAACCCTAAGATCATGGGTGATGAAAATCACCGTCAGGCCGACACTCTTCCTTATGTCGTCGAGGAGTTTCAACACATCTTTCTGCACTGAAACATCGAGGGCCGAGACCGCCTCGTCGGCGATCAGGATCTTCGGCTCGACCATGAGCGCACGGGCAATCGAGATGCGCTGGCGCTGCCCTCCGGAAAACTGCACCGGATAACGATCAAGCACATCCTCCTCAAGGCGGACGATCCGCATCAGTTCGCGTGCCTTTTCCATAGCCTGCTTGCGCGGCACGCCGAAATTGACAGGCCCCTCGACAAGAAGATCGCCGATGGTCCGGCGCGGATTGAGCGAGCCGTAGGGGTCCTGGAAGACGATCTGGATATGCTTGCGGAAATTGCGCCGTCCGGCCGCCGTTCTCGTGTCCAGCCGGTCATTGCCGATCCAGATGGAGCCCTCATCCGGCTCGACCAGACCCATGAGACAGCGCACGAGCGTCGTCTTGCCGGACCCCGATTCCCCGACGATGCCGAGCGTCTGACCTTCAAGTACGGTGAAATCCGTCGGCTTGACGGCTTGAACCTTGCGGGCCGGCTTGAAGAAGGTGCGGGCGGTCGAGAAGGTCTTCTCGATGCCGGCGACACGCAGCGCGATCGGCGCGGACATCTTCGGATCCCCCTTGCCGGCATGCCGCTTGGGGACAGCATCGATCAGCATGCGCGTATAGGGATGGCGGGGATTGTTGAGCACCTGTTCCACAGATCCCTGCTCGACCACCACGCCCTTCTGCATGACCACGACGCGGTCGGCGATCTCCGCCACCACGTCGAAGTCGTGGGTGACGAACAGGATGCCGGCCTTGCGGCTTTCCTTCAGCGCCTTGAACATGTCGAGGATCTGCGCCTGTGTCGTCACGTCGAGCGCCGTGGTCGGTTCATCGGCGATCAGCAGACGTGGCTCCATGGCAAGCGCGATGGCGATGACGATCCGCTGGCGCTGGCCGCCGGACAGTTGGTGCGGATAGGCGTGGTAGAGCCGCTCCGGTTCCGGAAGCCGCACCTCCTTGAGGAGCGCCATCGTCCGCTCGCGCCGCTCGGTCTTCGAGAGCGTAGTGTGAGCCTTGAAAACCTCTTCGATCTGATCGCCGACCGTGTAGCACGGGTTGAGCGCGCTCATCGGCTCCTGGAAGATCATGCCCATGCGGTTGCCGCGCAGGCCTGAATGTTCGGCCTCGGAGAGCTTGAGCACATCACGCCCCTCGAACAGGATCTCGCCGGCGGAAGGCTTCAGCACTTTCGGCAGGAGACCCATCGCGGCAAAGGAGGTGATCGACTTGCCGGAGCCGGACTCCCCTACGATGCAAAGGATTTCCTTCTCGCGGATCTCGAGCGACAGATTGCTGACGGCGTGCGGACGATCGCCGCCGCGTGGGAGATCGATGGTAAGGTTGCGGATCGAAAGGACGGGTTCGGCAACGTTCGTCATCAGTTTCTGCCCTCCGGCGCGGTGATGTCGCGAATGCCGTCGCCCAGCATGTTGATCGCAAAGACCAGTACGAACAGCGCGATGCCTGGAATGGTGATCAGCCAGCTCTCGAACAGCAGCATTTCCTTGCCCTCGGAAATCATCAGGCCCCAGGACGGGGTCGGCGGCTGCACGCCAAGGCCGAGGAAGGAGAGTGCGGCCTCCAGAATGATCGCATGCGCCATTTCCAGCGTGACGATAACGATCAGCGCGTTCATGACGTTTGGCAACACATCCTTGAAGAGGATGCGCGGCAGGCTTGCCCCGAGCACTTCCGCAGCCGCGATATAATCCGTCTGGCGCACCTGCATGGTGGCGCTTCGCAGCACCACCGCGAACCGATCCCAGAGCAGCAGGCCCAATATCGACACCACAACCGTCAGCGAGCCGCCGAAAAGCGCAACGACGGCGAGCGAGACCAGCGTCGCTGGCAAGGCAAGCCGCACCGAAACGATGAACATCACGACCGCATCCACCTTGCCGCCGAAATAGCCGCCGAGAATACCGAGCGTGGTGCCGA
This sequence comes from Rhizobium sp. AP16, assembly GCF_000281735.1. Taxonomy (NCBI): domain Bacteria; kingdom Pseudomonadati; phylum Pseudomonadota; class Alphaproteobacteria; order Hyphomicrobiales; family Rhizobiaceae; genus Rhizobium; species Rhizobium sp. AP16. The sequence continues at coordinate 39,361 of NZ_AJVM01000009.1, forward strand.
TCACGGCGGAGATCATCGCCGCGGTAAAACCGATCATCAGGGAGACGCGGGCGCCGTAGATCAGTCGCGAGAGGTAATCTCGACCAAGCGCATCCGTTCCGAGCACATGTTTCCAGTCGCCGCCGAGGAAGACAGGTGGGGCGAGCCGTGCCAGCAGATCCTGCTTGTATGGATTATGCGGCGCGATCAGCGGTGCGAAAAGCGCGATCAGAGCGATCACCAGCAGGATGACAAATCCCGCCATGAAACCGCGATGCTTCAGCGCCCTGCGCGTCAGCGGCCGAGACGGTGCCCGCATGGTTGTGGTCTGGATCACGGTTGCGGTTTGGGACATGTCGTTCATCTCATGCGGCCCTCAAACGGGGATCGAGCCAGGCGTTCAAGACGTCGGCCAGAAAGGTGAAGACGATGTAGAACATCGCAAAGATGAGAATCAGCGCCTGCATGGTCGGCAGGTCGTTGCGCGAGATCGATTCCCAGGCGAGGAAGCCGGCGCCGTGTAGCGCGAAAATCGTTTCCACCACGACCGAGCCGCTGAACATGAAACCCAGCTGCACGGCGCTCAGGCTGACGACCGGGATAATCGCGTTGCGCAAAGCGTGCTTGAACAGCACCTGGCGTGGCTTCAGGCCCTTGGCTCGGGCGGTACGAATATAATCGGACGACAGGACTTCCAGCATGCCGGCGCGAGTGAGCCGCATGATGGCTGGCGTCGCGTAATAGCCAAGAACGATCGTGGGCAGAATATAGCCCGTCCAGCTCCCGGTTCCGGACGCCGGCACCAGACCGAGATTGACCGAGAAGATCACGATCAGGATCAGGCCGAACCAGAAGCTCGGGATTGCCTGTCCAACGACGGCGATGCCAAGTGCCAACCGGTCTATGATGGTGTTCGGAAAGGCGGCCGCGAGAACACCCATCGGGATCGCCAAGAGCAGCGCGAAACTCATGCCGAGAAAACCGATCATCATGGTCACCGGCAGCCGATCGGCAATCATTCCGGAAACCGGCTGCTTGAAATAGTAGCTCATGCCGAAATCGCCGGAGAGCGCCCGCATCAGCCACTCGACATATTGGAGCATCAAAGGCTGATCGAAGCCGTACTGGCTGCGGATTGCGGTGATCACCTCCGCTGGAGCACCCTCGCCGGCAATGGCGATGGCCGGATCGCCCGCCATAAACAGAAGAATAAAGCTGATGAAGGACACAGTCAGCGCCACCAGCGCCGCCATACCGAGTTTGGTCAGGACAAATTTCAGCATCGTGTACCCTTAAACGGGAGGCGCGACTGGGCTCGTCGCTCCTGTCACTCTGAAACACGTCGTTCGGCGCCCCCATGGACGCGCCGAACGACGGATGCAAATGTCATTTCCAGCCGATCTCATTGAAACGGACCAGTTCATCGGGCGTCGGCGTGAAAGAGACGTCCTTGCTCATGATGTAGTTGGTCGAATAGTTCCACAGCGGCACCCAATAGGCCTTGTCGGCAATCGTCGAGAGCGCCTGTTTGTAGAGTGTCTTGCGCTCGGCCGGATCGACGGAGGAATCGGCTTTTTCCAGAAGATCCGACAGGCTCTTGTCGCGCGCATCGTCTTCGCCGCCCATGGTGAAGAACTCGCTGGTGATGGCCGAGGCATCGGCGATCGAGTTGGAGCCCCATGTCAGAAAGGACATGGGTACGCCTTCCTTGATCCGCTTTTCGCGTAGCGCCGCATATTGCAGATATTTCAGATTTGCCTTGATCCCGACTTCGGCCAGCATGCCGATCATGGCTTCCGCCAGCGGACGGTCGCGATAGGCGTAGAAATCGATCTCGAAGCCATTGGGATAGCCGGCCTCCGCCAGCAGCGCCTTGGCCTTGTCCGGATCGTAGGAATAGGACGCGACATCGGTGGCGCAACCGAACTGGCTGGGCGAGCAAGCACTGTTGATCACCTCCGTCGTGCCCTTCATCAGCGCCTTGACGATGCCGTCGCGGTTGATCGCGTGGTAGACCGCCTCGCGGACCCGCACGTCCGTCATCGGATTCTTCGCGCCGCTTCGGCCGGCCGCATCGAGGGAGAGATAACCGACTCGCATCGTCGGCGCGTTGAGGACTTGGAAATTGCCGCGACCGGCCATCTTGTCGGCCTGGTCGGAAGGCACCTGCCAGACGAGATCGATCGTCCCGTTGAAAAGCTCCGCCATCTGCGTGTTGATGTCGGGGATGGTGCGGATATCGATCGTTTCGACCTTGGCCTTCGGCTTGGCGGCAGCGAAATAAACATCATTGCGCTTCAGCACATAATGCTTGCCGGGCTCGACGCTCACGACCTTGTACGGGCCGGTTCCGATCGGCTTGGTTGCCACCCCGGCCGGCCCGACGGCGGCGTAATATTCATGCGGATGGATGATCACCGGCCCGGCGAGATATTCGAGCGCCGCCGGAAAAGGCCCGTTGGTGATGATGCGGACCTTGAACTGATCGATCTTCTCGGCCCGCTTGATCCAGCTGGTCGCCACTGTGTTCTTGGCGCCATTCTTGGGATCGACCATATAGTTTAGCGTAAAAACGACATCATCCGCATCGAAGGACGCGCCATTGTGAAACTTGACCCCTTGGCGCAGCGTCAGTTCCAGCGTTGTCGGATCCACCCACGACCAGCTGGTGGCAAGATTGCCGACATACTGGCCCGACTTCGGATCGCGATAGAGAAGGCCGTCCCAGACCGCATTTCCGAGCAGAACGCCCTCGCGCGCCGTATTGAAATAGGGATCGATATGCTCGAGTTCCTTCGCAAAGGCGATCGAAATGGTGTCGTTCGCTTTCCCTGCATTGGCAACCGGCGCCAGCAGGAGCGGCAAAAGCAGGGCGGCGGCAATAACAGCTAGTCTCATTGAAGTCCCCTTTAATGCCCATTATATGAGCATTTTTATTTGATGCCTATACTATACCCAATTCCCATTTTCTGTATACAAAAATTAAAGATTGAACGCATAATTTCTATTTTGCGTACAACGTCTTGTTATCGTAGGCTTTAGGCAGCACAACTTCGGCAGGAGAGATCATCGTGGCTCAAAACAGACCGCCAGCGTCGGACGCGCTCTACGAGCGCATCGAGACCCTGATTGCCGAAGGGGTTTTCAAGGATGGAGAACGCCTGGACGAGGTGCGCCTCGCCGGCGATTTCGGCGTGTCGCGCACGCCGCTTCGCGAGGCCTTGCGTCTGCTCTCCTCGACCGGACTGGTTGAACTCATTCCCAACCGCGGCGCCTTCGTGCGGCAGCCGAGCTTCACGCGTCTCGTGGAGATGTTCGAGGTGATGGCGGAAGTCGAGGCCTGGTGCGCGCGGCTTGCGGCCGGCCGCATCACCAAGGCGCAGGTGCTGCTGCTGCGCCAGACGGCATCCGCCTGCGAAGCAGCCTTGCAGGTACAGGACTATCATCGCTACTACGCCGAAAATGCCGCGTTTCACAACATGATCTACGAGGCCTCCGGCAACGGCTTTCTCGCCGAGGAGGCGCGCAATCTGCAAAGGCGTCTGAAGCCATTTCGCAGAGCCCAGCTTTCTTTTGGCGATCGGCTTTCTCAATCGATGAGCGAACACCGTGAGATCCTGATCGCCCTCGAGGCCGGTGATGTCGCGCGCGCCGAAACAGTGATGCGCGAGCATATTCGGGTGCAAAGCAGCACCTACGAGGAATACCGCCTGTCGATGACCGAGCGTTCCGCCTCCTAGATAAACGAGAACCAACGCGAAGAAAGCAGTAGCTCGGACATCACCGCCCTCTCGCGAGGCCAAGAGCCGTTCTGACGATGCTCGTTCTGTTGATCCCATGATGCCCATACGGGTCCTGAACCATCCTTGCCCGGTTGCGTGATCCGGCCGGTATCTTCCCGGCCAGATCGCCTGTCTCAACAATCAGCCGTTACGGAACGTATAGGCGTAGCCGTTGATCGCCGGGGCTCCACCGAGATGGGCGTAGAGAACCTTCGAGCCCTCCGGGAAATAACCCTTCTTCACGAGGTCGATCATGCCCTGCATGGATTTGCCTTCGTAGACCGGGTCGGTGATCATGCCCTCCAGCCGCGCGCAGAGCCGAATGGCCTCCTTGGTCTCGTCCGACGGCACGCCGTAGACCGGATAGGCATAGTCCTCGATCAAAACGATATCGTCCGACGAGAGTTCGCGGCCGAGCTCAACGAGTTCGGCGGTGCGCCGTGCAATTTCCAGCACCTGTGTCTTGGTCTGCGCAGGCGTGAAGGAGGCGTCGATGCCGATGACCTGGCGCTCGCGACCATCCTTGGCAAAGCCGACGGTCATGCCGGCATGGGTGGAGCCCGTCACCGTGCAGACGACGATGTAGTCGAACTTGAAGCCGAGTTCCTCTTCCTGGACTCGAACCTCCTCGGCAAAGCCGACATAGCCAAGCCCACCATATTTGTGCACGGAGGCACCGGCCGGGATCGGATAGGGCTTGCCGCCCTTGGCCTTGACGTCCTCGATCGCCTCTTCCCAGCTCTGCCGAATGCCGATATCGAAGCCTTCATCGACCATCTGCACATCTGCGCCCATGATGCGGCTCAAGAGAATATTGCCGACGCGGTCATAGACGGCATCTTCATGCGGGACCCAGCTTTCCTGCACGAGCCGGCACTTGAAGCCGATCTTGGCGGCGACGGCGGCGATCATGCGCGTGTGGTTGGACTGAACCCCGCCGATCGACACCAGCGTATCCGCGTTCGAGGCAATCGCATCGGGAATGATATATTCCAGCTTGCGCAGCTTGTTGCCCCCGAATGCCAGCCCGGAATTGCAGTCTTCCCGCTTGGCGTAGAGCTGCACCTTGCCGCCGAGATGTTCAGAGAGCCGTTCCAGCTTCTCGATATGGGTCGGACCGAATGTGAGCGGATAGCGCTCGAATTTCTCCAGCATGAATTCCCCTTCAGCTTGTCGTGATACGGGGAAGACGCTAGCATCACTTCAATGAAAGGTGCTCTCGAAGATAGGCTTAATATTTCTTCTATGAGATGCAGAGCTTTCTAGGTGATCTTAAATCATCCAAAATATCCATAGTTTTCGGAAGATTCTTTCATGACCTCTGAACTGGACCGCATCGACCTGAAGATACTCCGTCTGCTGCAGAAGAACGGGCGGCTCAGCAATGCCGAACTGGCGCAATTGGTCGATGTCAGTCCGGCGACCTGCCATCGCCGCACCCAGCGTCTGTTCGAAGAAGGCTACATCAAGACCGTGCGGGCGATGATCGAACCGCAGAAGGTCGGCCGCGGCGCCCTGGTGATGGTCGGCGTCGTTCTTGACCGGTCGACGCCCGAGAGCTTCGGCGCATTCGAAAAGGCCGTCGCCAAGCTGAGCTTCGTTCTCGACTGCAATCTCGTCGCCGGCGATTTCGATTATTTCCTGAAGATCCGCGTCGGCGACATGGCGGATTTCAACCGCATTCACGGCACGCAGTTGATCGCCCTGCCCGGCGTGCGCCAGACCCGCACCTTCTTCGTCATGAAGGAAGTCGTCGACAATGCTTTGCTGGAATTCTAGCTGGCCGCGCATCGCACGCGACCAGCAGACACCTCAGAAAGACCCTCGCCTTACACGAGGCCCGGCACAATCAGGACAAGCCAGGCGACGATCGGGCCGATAATGGCGATCAGGGCGCTGTAGATCAGCAAGGTTTTCAGCACGCTCTCCCGCTCGCTCTCCTGCGCATTGGCGACGACCAGTGCGCCATTCGTCGAGAACGGGCTGGTATCGACGATGGTGGTCGAGATCGCAATGGCCGCAACCACACCCACGGCGCTGATATGCCCTTGCAGCAGGAAAGGCACGGCAAGCGGGATGATCGCGCCAAGGAGAGCGGTCGAGGAGGCGAAAGCGGAGACGATGGCTCCCGTGAAGCACAGAAGCAACGCCACCAGCAACGGCATCCCCAGGCTGGAAATGCCATGCGCCACATAGTCGATCGTACCGATCTTCTCCATGACGCCGACATAGGTGATGATGCCGGCGATGAGGAGCACAGTCGACCAGCTGACCTTGTCGATTGCCGCCTTCTGGGTCTTCGGCGACAAGAGAGCGAGCACAACGGCGACGGTGATCGCCACCAGACCGACATTGAATTTGAAGACCAGCGCACCGAGCGCCAGTGCCGTCAGGCCGACCAGCGTCGTCAGCCGCTCCGCCGTCAGACCGGCAAGCGCCGCCTCTTCTTTCGTTTCCACCTCAAAGACATGATGACTGATGGGTGCTGCGCGCGTGCCGCCATGGCCGACAATGGCTCGCGTGACGCCTTGAGGGTGGAGGTCCGGCAGCGGACCGGACGCCGCCGGCTGCTTGCGCAAAATCTTCGGGCCACCGAAGATAAAGAAGACCAGAACCGCAATCGCGAGGTTGAAGAAGAAGCTCGACAGGAACAGCGATGTCGGCGCGAAAGGCAGCCCCGCCTTCTGAACGATCTGGTTGGTGATGCCGCCATAGACGCTGATGGGCGAGAAGCCGCCCGCCTGCGCGCCGTGGATCACCATCAGCCCCATCATCACAGGACTGATGCGATATTGGAATGCGAACCCAAGCGCCACCGGCGCAAGGATCGCGACGGCCGCCGGGCCAAGCGCGCCAAAGCCGGTGATGATCGCGGCAACGAGGAACATGACCCATGGAATCCAGGCAACATGTCCGCGCACCAGCTTGACCGCGCCCTCGATCAGCCAATCGATGGTGCCATTGATCTGCGCGATCGCGAAGAGATAGGTGACCCCGACCAGCGTCAGGAACAAGTCGCTCGGAAAGCCCGCGAAGATATCGGCGGCCTTCATGCTCATGACGAGAGAACCGATCAGAAAGGCGCAAGCAAAGGCGAGCGCACCCATATTGATCGGCTGGATCGTGGCAATGACGAACATGCCGGCTAGCAGCACGATCGACAGGATCTGGATATTCATAACTTCCTCCCTCCGGCAACCTCCTCAGGTGCCGGTCCCCATTTTGATGAATGCATGATCAACTCCGCGCCGGTGCTACTCCCAAGCACCAAGGCAGGCGCAAGCGCCTCTCAGGAGGCCTTCTCGTAAAGATCCTTGAATTGGTCGCGCAGCAGGTTCTTCTGGACCTTGCCCATGGTGTTGCGCGGCAATTCCTCGGTAAAGATGACCCGCTTCGGCTGCTTGTAGCGCGCAAGGCGATCCTGTAGCGCCGCAAGCACCGCCTTTTCGTCCAGTATCACGCCGCGCTGAAGCACCACGACCGCCGTCACACCCTCGCCGAAATCCGGATGGGCGACACCGATCACCGCGCTTTCGACGACGCCGTCGAGCTGGTCGATCTCGTTCTCGACCTCTTTCGGATAGATGTTATAGCCGCCGGAAATCACCAGATCCTTGCCACGACCGACGATATGGACATAGCCGTCCTCGTCGATCTTGCCGAGGTCGCCGCTGATGAAATAGCCGTCCTCTGTGAATTCAGCCGCCGTCTTTTCCGGCATGCGCCAATAGCCCTTGAAAACATTCGGACCCTTGATCTCGATCATGCCGGTCTTGCTAGGCGACAGCGTCGCGCCTGTGGCCGGATCAGTGATCCGCACGGTGACACCCGGCAGCGGAAAGCCAACCGTCCCGGCCCTACGCTCGCCATCATAGGGATTGGAGGTGTTCATATTGGTCTCGGTCATGCCGTAGCGTTCGAGAATGGCGTGACCGGTGCGCTGCTGGAATGAGATATGCGTTTCCGTCAAAAGCGGCGCCGAGCCGGAGATAAACAGCCGCATGTTGGCGACAGTGTCCCGGTTCAATCCTTCATGCTGAAGCAATCTCACATAGAATGTCGGCACGCCCATCATCAGCGTAGCCTTCGGCATCAGCGACAGGATTTCACTCGGCTCAAACTTCGGCAGCAGAAACATCGATGCGCCGGCAACCAGCGTCACATTGGTGGCGACGAAGAGGCCGTGCGTGTGAAAGATCGGCAGTGCGTGGATCAGCCGGTCGGCTGCGGTGACGCGCCAGTATTCCCGCAAAGCAAGTGCATTGGAGAGCAGATTGTCATGCGTGAGCATGGCGCCCTTGGAGCGGCCGGTGGTGCCGGATGTGTAGAGGATCGCGGCGAGATCATCGGGAGCACGGGCGGCATCGATGAAGTCGGCAGGCTCCTCCCGAGCGAGATCCGTCAGCGATCCCACGCCATCCGCATCCAGCGTCTCGACGATCGCGCCATAACGCTGCGCCAGCTTCTGGACCTCGGCCCGAGCCTTCGGGGAGACGACGACGAGCCTTGGCTCTGCATCGCCGATGAAATAGTCGAGTTCGGCAAGCGTATAGGCCGTGTTTAGCGGCAGATACACTGCCCCGCAGCGCACGCAGGCGAGATAAAGCATCAAAGCTGTCGGGCTCTTTTCCACCTGCACCGCGACACGGTCACCGGGCCGGACGCCGAGTGCGTCAATGGCGCTGGCAAGCTGCCCCGAAATGCGCAGCGCATCCCCATAGGTCCAACGCTCGCCGCTGACGGTTTCGATGAAAATGGCATCGTCAGACGTTGCGGACGCCCTGATGGCGTCGAACAGATGATTGCCCATAACTCCCCTCCTAAATCTGCTGCTCAGGTCTTTTGCATTTCGCCATGGCGTCGACGGATCGGACTGCCGAGACCAGCATCCGTCCACCGGCCTCCGCCAGCTTCTTGACCTCCGGCGAGGCCGCGACTTCACCGTGTTGCGCAAGAGCTTCGTGGTTTTTCTCGATATCATCCAGCTTGTAAAGATAGTTGACCATCAGTCCATGAGACTGGCGCATCGCCTTCTGGGACCGGTCGGCGAGGAAATTCAGCCGCTCCAAACGCGCGCCGTTGCCGAGATGAAAACGGGCGACCGGATCGATCGGCCGTCGGCCGTTGCCCTGTTCCTTGACAAAATAGCGTGCGGCAAGCGGCAACAGCACAGCCTCGACCGCCTGCGACCGCTCGGGGTCATCCGCCCAGTCCGGCTCATCAAGCAGGGCAAGGGTTTTCAGCGTCTGCTCGCTAAGGCCCGCATCGGCTGCCTTGCGCAATCTCGCCAGCCAGCCGGCAAAGCCCGGAACAGGCGATAAAGTCACGAAGGTCTTCAGGCCGGGCAGATCTCGACGCAGATCTTCCACGACCTGCTTGATCAGGAAATTGCCGAACGAGATGCCGCGCAGCCCCTCTTGGCAATTGGAAATGGAATAAAAGACCGCCGTCGTCGCGTTCTGGGCGGCGATCGGAGACCGGCTTTCATCCAGAACATCCGTGATGGCGGCTGGGATCGCCGTGGTCAGCGCTACCTCGACAAAAATCAACGGATCATCGGCGAGACGGGGATGGAAGAAGGCGAAGCAGCGACGGTCTGGCGGAACCAGCCTTCGCCGCAATTCATCCCAGCCGGCAATCTCGTGCACGGCCTCGTATCTGATGATCTTCTCCAGAAGATCGGCCGGCGTCGACCAATCGATCGGGCGCAGCGTCAGGAAGCCGCGATTGAACCAGGAGCCGAAGAGATGGGCGAAATCGGCGTCGACAGCGCGGAACTGCTCCATTGCGTCCTTCATGCCCAGCAGGCGCTCGCGCATCTCCACCAGTTTCGCCGTGCCCTTGGGCGCGAGATTGAGCCTGCGCACCAACTCCTGCCGGCGCGGCTCGGCCGCCTGATGTAGCTCAATGAGCGTGCTCGAATTCCTGTCGCTGCGGTAGCGGTCGATCGCCTTGTCCAGTTTGCCGACATCGGGGCCGAATTGATCGTGCAGCATCAGCATGAAATCTCGCTGACCGGCTGGATCGAGTTCAGCCCAGCGCTGAAGGATCTCGGCGGCCAAGGCCATGCCCGAGGCTTCACCCCGGCTCGACAGAAGCATGTTGCACAGGGTTTCGAGCGTCGTCTCGGCTTGAACCGGCTCGGCGCGCGTGCCCACCGCGAGCAGTCTGCGGCCGCGATCCGTGATGCTTTGCATCATGTCGCTGAAGAAGGAGATGCCTGCCATGTCAGTATCCTCCTGGCGAAGCGGGATTGGTTGGAAACAGCCCTCCCAAGCGTTTCCGGTACGTCATAGCGGCTCCGACGAGCACGCTCATTTGTGTGCGACATATCTATTGTGGTATCGTTCTTAAGTTATCTTGTGCGCAAAGTAAATAATCTTGCATACAAGAATTTGATTTTTGCATTGGGGAACGTGGCAAACATGTCCGAGAATGTCGTTCAACGCCTGCGCGACGAGATCGAAAACGGCATCATTTCAAACGATTTCGCCCCAGGCGAACGGTTGGACGAAGTGCAATTGGCCACGCGCTTCGGTGTGTCGAGAACGCCGATACGCGAGGCTCTGATGCAGCTGAATGCGATCGGACTGGTGGAGATTCGTCCGCGCCGCGGCGCAATCGTCATCGATCCGGGACCGCATCGCATTTTCGAGATGTTCGAGGTGATGGCCGAAATCGAAGGCATGGCCGGTTCGCTGGCAGCGCGGCGGCTGACGGACGACGATCGCACGGCAATCCTGGCCGCTCACGCCGACTGCAAGCGCTCGTCCTCCGCCGGCGACAGCGACGCCTACTATTACGACAATGAGCGTTTTCACAGGGCGATCTATGCCGCCAGCCACAACGATTTCCTCTCGGAGCAATGCGTGGCGCTGCACCGCCGCCTGCAACCCTATCGGCGTCTTCAACTGCGGGTCCGCAATCGTGTCGCCACGTCCTTTTCCGAGCACGACGCCGTTGTGGAAGCGCTCTTTGCCGGTGATGCGGAGCGTGCGCGCACGCTTCTGCGCCAGCATGTCAGCATCCAGGGCGAGCGCTTCAGCGATCTCGTGTCGACCTTGCCGCGCAGGTAATCACTTGGCGGGAATGTATCACTTCTTTGGCAGCGACACGGTGCCGGCTGTATCCCGCGCCGGAACTATGCCATGAAACGCAAACCATACATGCAACATCTCTGAGTGGTACGGTCATGAAGAAAATCGGTTTCCTGTCGTTCGGGCACTGGACGCCCTCGCCGCAATCACAGACCCGCTCGGCCTCCGACGCGCTTCTGCAATCCATCGACCTTGCCGTCGCGGCTGAGGAGCTGGGTGCGGATGGGGCCTATTTTCGCGTCCATCATTTCGCGCGGCAGCTCGCCTCGCCTTTCCCGCTGCTGGCGGCTGTCGGCGCCAAGACCAGTCGTATCGAGATCGGCACGGCCGTCATCGACATGCGCTATGAAAACCCGCTCTACATGGTAGAAGATGCAGGCGCGGCCGATCTCATCGCCGGCGGGCGTCTGCAGCTCGGCATCAGCCGTGGTTCACCCGAACAGGTCATCGATGGATGGCGTCACTTCGGCTATGCACCGCCCGAAGGCGAGAGCGAAGCCGACATGGCGCGGCGCCATGCGGAAGTCCTGCTTGATGTGCTGCAAGGCGAAGGCTTTGCCCAACCGAATCCAAGGCCGATGTTCCCCAATCCTCCGGGTCTGCTGCGTCTCGAGCCGCATTCAGAAGGCCTGCGCGAAAGAATCTGGTGGGGCGCAAGCTCGAATGCCACGGCGCTCTGGGCGGCCAAGCTTGGGATGAACCTGCAAAGCTCCACGCTCAAGGACGACGAGAGCGGGCTTCCGTTCCACGTCCAGCAGGCCGATCAGATCAGGGTCTACCGCGAGGCGTGGAAGGCGGCTGGCCACAAACGCGAGCCGCGCGTATCGGTCAGCCGCAGCATCTTCGCGCTGATGACTGATCGAGACCGCGCCTACTTCGGAAACGGCAATCAGGGTGAAGACAAGATCGGCTTCATCGACGACAAGACCCGGGCGATCTTCGGCCGTAGTTATGCTGCCGAGCCCAACGCTCTGATCAAGGAGCTGGCCCAGGACGAAGCCATAGCGGAAGCCGATACCCTGCTTCTCACCGTCCCGAACCAGCTCGGCGTGGAGTACAACGCGCATGTGATCGAGGCGATCCTCACCCACGTCGCCCCGGCCCTCGGCTGGCGCTAACGCCAGCCACCGACTGAGGCTCGTCTGTCGGCGGGTCTCATTGGTCGAGATACCGCTCCGTCAGACGAGCCCACATGGCGGCTCCAACCGTCAGGCTTTCATCGGCAAAATCATATTTGGCGCTGTGCAGGATTTCCGAATTGACGCCATTGCCGAGGCGGAGAAAGCTGCCCGGTCTGTGTTCGAGATAGTGGGAGAAATCCTCGCTGCCGGGAATGAGCGCGCAGGTGCCAACCTTGTCGATGCCGACCAGCTCCTCAGCAACAGTACGGGCAAATTCCGTTTCCTTTTCGGAGTTCACGACGACGGGATGGCCGTGCGCGTAGTCGATAACAACCTGCGCTCCATATCCTTCGGCGACTGCTTCCGACAACTTCCTGATCCGCACCTCAAGGAGCTCACGCACCTTCGGATCGAAGGAGCGGATGCTGAGCAGCATCTTCGCGCTTTCTGGAATGACGTTTGCCGCTTCGCCCGCATGGATCGAGCCAACTGTAATCACGGCGGTCTGCGTCGGGTCGATGCTGCGGGAGACGACCGACTGCAAGGCAACGACAAGATTGCAGGCGACGACGACCGGATCGATGGTCAGATGCGGACGCGAGGCATGGCCGCCCTTGCCGGTGATGATAATTTCCGCCGTGTCGGCCGCGGCCATCAGCGGGCCGGAGCGCATCAGCCAGGTACCCTCGGGCGCGCCGGGATGATTGTGCAGACCGAAGATCGCGTCAAACGGAAAACGTTCGAAAAGGCCGTCATCGATCATCGCCTGGGCGCCGCTCTTCGCACCAGCCTCTTCGGCCGGCTGGAAGATCAGGTTCACGGTGCCGTTGAAGCGACGGGTGCGAGCCAGATATTCGGCGGCACCAAGCAACATCGTCGTGTGGCCATCATGACCACAGGCATGCATCTTTCCCGGAACCCGGCTCGCATAAGGCTTGCCGGTCTGCTCGTTGATCGGCAGCGCATCCATGTCGGCGCGAATGGCGATGCTCTTCGTCCCGGCACCGGCCTTCAGGCGAGCGACGACACCATGTCCGCCAACATTGCGGTGAACATCATAGCCCCAGGCTTCCAGCTTTTCGGCAACGAAACGCGCGGTCCCGGCCTCCTCGAAGGATAGCTCCGGATTGGCGTGAAGGTGCTGCCGGATGCCGGTGAGCTCGGCTTTCATCGGTTCGAAATCCGAGAGGCGGGCGAAGTCGTTGTCGAGGGTCATGGCTGTTCCAGTGGTTGGCATGAGCGACGCCAGGCCCGCATGAGGCCGGCGGTCCCGCATCTGACGGGGGCCGTCGCGCTAGATGAAGCGCGACAGGAAGCTTCTGGTTCGGGGATGCTGAGGATTGCCGAGCACATCTTCCGGCTTGCCCTGCTCGACCACCTTGCCGCCATCCATGAAGACGACGCGATCGGCCGCTTCGCGGGCAAAGCCGATCTCATGGGTGACGACGATCATCGTCAGGCCCTGCTTGGCCAGATCCTTCATGGTGGCGAGCACTTCGCCGACGAGTTCCGGATCGAGCGCGGATGTCGGCTCGTCGAAGAGCATCAGCGTCGGCTTAATCGCCAGTGCCCGGGCAATCGCCACGCGCTGCTGTTGGCCGCCGGAGAGCTGCTGCGGATAATTGTCGGCCTTTGCCGAAAGCCCGACACGGTCCAGAAGGATGCGCGCATTCTCGATCGCCTTGGCGCGGCTTTCGCCGTGGATACCGACCGGCGCTTCGATGATGTTCTGCAGTGCCGTCATGTGCGGATAGAGATTGAACTGCTGGAACACCATGCCGATCTTGCGCCGCTGCAGGGTAATCGCATGGTTGGACAGGCGCTCCAGCCGGCCCTTGCGAAAACGATAGCCGATCTGCTCCCCATCCACCTCGATCGATCCACGGTCGATGGCTTCCAGGTGATTGATGCAACGCAGAAAGGTCGATTTTCCGGATCCGGATGGTCCGAGAATAACGACCACTTCCCCCGGCGCGACATCGAGATCGATGCCTTTCAGGACTTCGAGATGGTCGAAGGACTTGTGGACGTTGCGGGCGCGAACAAGCGGCGCCACGGTCGCGATCGCGTTCATTGGCCTGCCTCCTGCGCTACGATCTGGGACGGAGTCGCCGCAGCCATTGCGATTTCCTTTACAGGCTTGGCCCCGCCGGAGCGGCGGTCGCCGCGACCGTAATAACGCTCGATATAGCTCTGGCCGACATTCAGCACCGAGGTGATCAACAGGTACCAGATGACTGCCACCAGCAGCATCGGTACGACTTCGAAGGTGCGATTATAGATCGACTGGACCGAATAGAGCAGGTCCGCCATGGCGATGACGCTCACGAGCGAGGTCGCCTTGATCATGCTGATCAACTGATTGCCGGTCGGCGGCACGATCGAGCGCATGGCCTGCGGAATGATGATGCGGCTGAGCGCCCGGGCGCGCGTCATGCCGAAGGCCTCGGCCGTCTCGAATTGGCCCTTGTCGACGGATAGCAGGCCGCCGCGGATGATTTCCGCCATATAGGCGGCCTCGTTCAGCGCCAGGCCGGCGATTGCCGCTGTCATCGGGCTGATGACCGAATTCGTATCCCAGCTCACGAAGGTCGGGCCGAAGGGAATGCCGATCGAAAGCGTCGGAAACAGGGTCGAAAGATTGTACCAGAAGATCAGCTGCACTAGCAGCGGCGTACCCCGAAAGAACCAGATGAACAGGGACGCCAGCGAATTCGCCAGCCGATCCTTCGACAGTCTGGCGACTGCCAGCAGCAGGCCGAGCACGATGCCGAACGCCATGGCAACGACCGTCAGGCCGAGCGACACATAGAGGCCGCTGATGACGGTCGGGTCGAAGAAATAATGCGCCACGACCGGCCAGCCGAAATTCTCGTTGCCGGCAACTGACCAGGCGAAATAGGCCGCAATCGCCAGCGTGACGACCCAGGCCGCCAGGCGGCCCGCAGGAAAAGGACTGTGGGCGTTGGCCACATCCCGGGTATTCGCATCGCCGTCCGGCGATGCGATCTTGTCGGTCGCGGTACTCATTTCGGCAACGTCCCGCCGAGGTTGATGCCTGGCTCCTTGACCATGTTGTTCTCAAGGCCCCACTTCTTCATGATCGCGGCATAGGCGCCGTTATCCATCAGGATCTTTACGGCATCCCGCAGCACCGGACCGAGCGGCGATCCCTTCGGCACCACGGCACCCTGATAGAGATCCTCGAAACCATTCTTCTGGCCGACGCCCGTCAGTTCAAGCTGACCGTTTGCCTGCGTAACGAAATAGGTGAGCGGCGCCTGGGAGGAGAAGAAGGCATCCGATCGCTTGGAACGCACGGCAAGGATGGAGCTCGGCTGATCGGTAAAGGACTGAACCTCGATTGCGCCCTTGCCGTCGGTCTTACACTTCTCGGCCTGGACCTGGATCACCTTCTCGGCGGAACCGCCGGCCATGACGGCGATGCGCTTGCCGCAGGCCGTGTCAAGCGATGTGATACCTTTCGGATTGCCCTTCTGGACGGAGAAGACGACGAATTCCTGAACCCAGTCGACGAAATCATTCGCCTCTTCGCGGCTCTTGAAATCGCCCACCGGGCCGAAGGCGAACTGATAGCGGCCGGAATTGACACCGGCGAGCAGCGCGGGAAGGCCGCCGACCGTCTCATGCGCGATCTTCACGCCGAGCACTTCGCCGATAGCATCGGTCAGATCGGCGCTTGCGCCGGTCAGTTCGGTGCCGGTGACGATCTCATAGGGAGGAAACGAACCATTGTTGACGGAAATCATCTTGCCGGCCGTGCGGATATTCTCGGGCAGCTTGGCCCGCAGCTCCTCGTTCACCGACAGCTTTGGAAGGCCGGCGTCCTGCGCGAATGCGGAACCCGAGATCATCAGGCTTGCCAGGGCAAGGTAGGTTACTTTCTTCAACGACATGCTCGTTCCCCTTTTTGGTTTGTATTCCTTAAGCGTCAGCCGGCAACCTTGGCGTCGATGCGGCTGCCATCGGTGTCGAACTGAAAGAGCTCCTCCGGCGTCAACAGCCGAGGCAGGATACCCTGCACATGCAGCTCATTGGCGAAATCATGGATCATGGTGCGATTGACCGCAAAGCCACTCGCATCCCAGCCCTGCGGCAGCTCGATCGATGACTTTAGAAGTTCATCGAACATCCAGGGCGTGGTCTCGGCATATTTACGCCGTTTGCTCAGCCACATACGCTGGGATTCGTCGATCAGCGCACTGAGTTCGGCGATCACCCAGGGATGCTCGGCAACGAAATCGGCCTTCAGGCCGATCAGATGCATGCCAGGGACATAGCCGACCTCATCGAAATATCGGCGCTCGGCACCACGAAAATCGGAAAGAACCTGCCGGAAGGGCGAACCCTCCGCGAAATAGCCGTCCGGCATGAACGGCGTAAAGATCGCGTCTAGTCCGCCATCCCTCAGAAGGTCGACCATGGGTCGCTCGCCAGGAGCGGCCTCGATGCGGCCGGGGCGGCCGAAGCCATCCAAACGATCGACGATCGGATGCACCTCGGTCAGGCGTCCCGCATACCACATGGCATCCTCGACGCCGACGCCCTCGCGGCGGAGCGCAGCCCGGGTCCAGGTATTGCCGGAATCGCGCCAGCCGGTGACGCCGATGCGCTTGCCCGCCAGATGCCCCAGCTCGGTGATGGGGCTGTCCTTGGTCGTGATGATGCAGCGGTGGCGAAAGCCGCGCATGATGAAATTCGGGATGCCCACGACGCTTTCGTCGCCATCGATGCGAAGCTGCGTATAGCGGCTGAACGACATTTCCGCCGCATCATAGGCGCCGCTCTTGCCGACGTGCGAAACCAGGGTGCCGATCCTGTCCACCTTGATGTCGAGCTTTGGAGAGGAGACGTCGCCGAGGACGAGCGGCGTCATGTAGTCCCAGTCACGAAGCGCAAGGCGGAGAGTCAGAGGCATGGACATTCACTCGCTGAAATCTTGTTTTCAAAATGAATAAATGTTCAAATATAACCGATCAAATGTTATTACGTTATTGAACATTAAATATGGCGCGGAAATGAGCGAAGACAAAAACGCGGGATGGTTTGCCGAAAAATTGAGCGACAGGACCATTCGGGGAATTGCCATTGGAACCAGCGCGTTGATCCGCGCCGGCGCCCTGCCGGTCGGCACCAAGCTGCCGCCCATCCGCGATCTCGCCTTCGCACTCGGCATCAGCCCCGCCACCATCTCGGAAGCCTGGAGCGAACTCAGGCGCCAGAAGATCATCAGCGGGCGTGGCCGCAACGGCACCTGGGTCAGCGGCGATCGCTTCGTTGCCAAACCGGCGCGACTGGCAAGCAACGGACATTACGGCGAGGACGTCCTCGACCTCACCGCTGCCGTACCGGACGTCAGCCTGCTCCCGAAACTGGCGGAAGCAATGGCCTACGGCGCATCGGCCGAAAACCTCAATAGCTATGAACGCAACCGCATCCTGCCAGAACTTGAGGCCGCGATGCGCAAGACCTGGCCTTACGAGCCGGAAGCATTTCTCGCGACGAATGGCGGCTACAACGCCGTCTATACGCTGGCGCATGCCCTGATCGCGCCGGGAGAAACCGTCGCAATCGAAGACCCGACAGGCATGCGTCTTCTGGATATTTTCGAAGATCGCGGCACGCGCATCATCCCCGTGCAGTGCGATTCCGAAGGCCCCCTGCCTTCATCATTACAAGCGGCGATGGAACATCGACCGGTAGCCTTCATCTTCCAGCCGCGCCTGCATTCGGTCACCGGCCAGACCATCAGCCGCCAGCGCATGGACGCTCTGGAGCGCATCCTCAGAGATACCGATACGCTGATCGTCGAGGATGATGGCATGGGCGATATCTCCGCCGCGCCGCGCCATTCACTCGGGCACCGTTTTCCCGATCGGGTGATCCACATTTTCTCCTTTTCGAAGACACATGGGCCGGATCTGCGTCTCGCCGTGCTGTCAAGCTCGCGGGCAATTATCGAGCAGATCCAGTCCTACCGGAGCTTCAGCGCCGGCTGGACAAGCCGCATTCTGCAAGCCGCGACCGCCTGGCTGCTGCGCGACGAGGCAACGCAGGATACGCTGCATCAAGCACGCGCCATCTATCAGACCCGACGCGACAACCTTATCGGCGCCTTGCGAGACAGAGGCGTCGACGCGGCACAGGGCCACGGCCTTTGTGCCTGGATTCCCGTTTCGTCCGAACCCTTCGCGATGGTTACCTTGGCTGCGCGCGGCATCGCCGTTCATCCCGGTGCGAAATTCTCCAACCTGCCGAGCAATCACCTGCGCATTGCAACTGCCACCCTCACGGACCGCTGCGAGGAGGTTGCAAGCTCGATTGCGCTGTCCGCTGTTTATGACTGAGGCCGTCTGCAACAAAGTACGAAACGCCGATAAGGCAGGGTGCGCAACCGGTTCCTCAGATCAGCGGTCTGCCGCTGGGCCGTCGCGATCGGCTGGTGGGAACCGATTTCCATGCCCTCGAAGCCTGCCGCTTCGATCAGCGGCGTAAGTCTTTCCGCGGTAAGGCCGGCACCAAACGGCAGCCGTTCCATGATGCTCTGATGCCGGTCGCTCATCGCGCCGTCGTAGTGGGGATCGATCCCGGCGATGCGGTCGATCAGGCCGATGGCGAAGGAGGCGAACCGTCCGACAAGCGTCGGCTTTGCCCAATCGCCGTCAAAGATCAGCAGTTTCCCGCCCGGCTTCAGAACCCGATACCAGTCCGCAAATGCTTGCTCCGGCTCCGTCAGCGTCCAGACAAGATGACGGCAGACGACGGCATCATAACGCGCATCCGGTTCCATCGTCCGTTCCGCGTCAGCGAGGATAAAGCGCACACCTTCCCGCTCGGCATGTTTATGGCGGGCAACCGCAAGCATCGCTTCGGAGAAATCGAGCGCCGTCACCTGATGCCCGCGAGAAAGCAGCACGTTTGTCACTTCGCCAGTGCCGCAGGCAAGCTCGAGCACCTTTTGCGGTTCGCGGCCAAGACCGCGCTGAACCGCAGTGGCCCATGCATTCAGTTCCGGCCCAGGAGGAATGCGATGACCGAAGGCAAGGTCGAAAGTTTTCGACCGTTCGGACCAGTACTCGCGGATGTCTTCCTTCAGATGATGATTGCGGCCCTGCATGTTTACGACGCCCTAACCTTGGCGCTTTCAAGCTGAGCCTCATCGATGACCCGCAATGGCCGGCGTGGAACTGCCGACGCCCGGTAGCGGATAAAGCAACCGCCATCACTATCATGCTCCACCTCCACCTCCACGCCGAACACATCGCGGATGCATTCGGCCGTCAGCACTTCATTCGGCGTACCGAGTGCCACCAGCCGCCCGCCGTTCATGACGGCAAGGCGATCACAGAACATGGCAGCGTGATTGAGGTCGTGCAGGGCCGCGACCACGGTCAGATCCTGCCGGCGCACGAGATCGAGCAGGCCGATCTGGTGACCGATGTCGAGATGGTTCGTCGGCTCGTCGAGGAGCAGGATCTTCGGCTGCTGCGCGAGCGCGCGGCCGATATGCAGCCGCTGGCGCTCGCCGCCCGAAAGCGTGTGCCACAGCCGGCCGGAAAGATGGAGCATGTCGACATTGGTAAGGGCAGCTTCGACGATCGCGTCATCCGTCGCCGACCAAGGCGACAACGCTCCGAGATAGGGCGTGCGGCCGAGTTCTACGGCCTGTCTGGCGGTAATCCGCTCCCCGGTGTCTGCCTGTTGCTCCACCAAGGCCAGACGCCGAGAAAGCTCGCGCCGGCCGAGAGAGCGGATTGGCGTGCCGTCCACAAAAATCTCGCCGGTCTTCGGCTTGCGGATGCCGGACAGCATCAGCATCAGGCTGGTCTTGCCCGATCCATTCGGCCCGATGATGCCGAGAAACTCGCCTGTGCGAACATCAAGCGATATGTCCCGCACGATGGCTTGCCCACCGGCATTCCACGAAACATTCCTTGCCGACAGGGTCATGCGCGCGCCCTCTTCTGGCTCAAAATCAAGGCGAAGGCGGGCGCGCCGACAAGAGCGGTGATCACTCCGATCGGCAGGACCTGGCCATGGATCAGCGTGCGCGACAGGATATCAGCCGCGATCATGAAAATGGCGCCGATCAGAGCAGCTGCCGGCAGAAGCACGCCATGACGGACGCCGACCAACATCCGCGCCGCGTGCGGTATGACCAGCCCGACAAAGCCGATGGAGCCGACGATGGACACCATGACAGCGGTCATCATCGCGGATGTGCCCACGAGCACCAGATAGGTACGGCGCACCGAAATACCGAGCGAAGCTGCCGATTCTGCCCCAAAGGTAAACGCGTCGAGCGACCGGGCATGCCAGAGGCAAACGACAAGCCCCAATAGCGCAGCCGGGATTGCCAGCCAGGCGTCGGGCCAACGCACACCGGAGAGATTGCCGAGCAGCCAGAACATGATGCCGCGCGCCTGTTCGGCCGTCGCCGCCTTGGTGACAATGAAGGAGGTGAGCGCGTTGAAGAGTTGCGAGCCCACGACCCCTGCCAGGATGATCGCGGCCGTTCCGCGCCCCGCCCTGACAGCCAGCAATGCGACGAGAGCGAAGGCGACGAGCGCACCGAGGAAAGCCCCCATCGGCATCGTCAGGAAACCCGCGCCCAGACCGAGGATCGCGACACCGACGGCGCCGGTAGAGGCGCCGGCGGAAATGCCGAGGATGTAAGGATCGGCCAGCGGATTGCGCAGCAGCGATTGCAGCACGACACCGGACAGGGCAAGCGCCGTGCCGCAACAGGCGGCCACCACCGCGCGGCTCAGCCGATAGCTCCAGACGATACCCTCATCGATCGGCTCGAGCGGATAGCCAGCACCCCAAAGCCGATTGGCCACGGTCTTGGCGACGGTCTCAAGCGGGATCGAGGTCTCGCCGATCGCCGCACCCAGCCAGAGCGCGGCAACAAGAATGGCGAGCGCCAAGGCGACGGCACCCGTTCGTCCGATCGATGAAAGGGCGCGGTTCACTGCGTCAGGCCGGCCGCGGCGATAGCATCAGCAAGTGCCTCGATGCCTTCGATCGTACGGATGGTCGGGTTCATCGCCTGCGCATCCATCTCGAAGACATGGCCACTTTTGACGGCGGGCATCAGGCTCGCGACAGGGTCCTTTTCCAGGAATTTGCGCTTGGCCTCCGCGCTATCCAGCGGATAGCGACGGCGTTCCATCGCAGCCGCCACGATCATGCTTGGATTGGCCTTGGCAATCGTCTCCCAGCCGACCGTCGGCCACTCATCATCGGTCTCGATGATATTCTTGATGCCGAGCGCCGACATGATGTAGCCCGGCGCGCCATTGCGGCCCGCCACGTAGGGATCGGCATCCTTGGCGCTGGAGAACCAGAAGACGGCAGAAAGCTTGCCCTGTGCGGAAGAAACCTTGGCGCGGGCTGCCGCTTCGCGCTGCTTGAGATCGGCGACCACTTCCTCGCCTTTGTCCTGCACATTGTAGATCTTCGCGAGATCGCGGATCTCCTGATAGACGAGATCCATAGTGAAGACCTGATGGCGGACGCCATCGCTGGAGCCGGAGTTCTCCTTGCCGACGCAATCGGACGGCGATGTATAGACCGGGATGCCTAGCTCCTCGAACTGTTCCGGCTTGGCGACCACGCCTTCCGGTCCCACCTGCCACTGGAACTGAACGGTGACGATATCCGGCTTCTTTCCGACGACGCTTTCGAAGCTCGGATCGTTGTCGGCAAGGCGCTCGATCTTGGCGTTGACGTCCTCATAGCCCTTGAGAACCGGTCCAACCCAGAGTGCGGTGCCGACCACCTTGTCGGCAACACCGAGGCTGTAGAGGATTTCCGTTGTGCTCTGGCCGATAGAGACCGTGCGCGACGGCGCCTTCTGGATGGTGATCTGCCGGCCGCAGTTCTGGAGCGTAAGAGGGTAGCTGGTTTCCGCAGCTCCCGCCTGCCCCGGCAAGCCGGCGACGATCAACGACATCGCGAATAGGCCGGCGCGCAATGGCCGCTTGAAAATGGTCTTCATCATAATTCCCCGAAGTGATGTGAACGCCGCCCGAAAAGGGCGGTGGTGAAAGTCAGAATGCCCAACAGGCATTCCGAGCGGTCGAATGATCGTCAAAATTCGGGGAAGGCAGCGCATCAAGGCGCTGCGAAGCGTGAAGGATGGTCATGTCCTGCTCCTGTTTCGGGCATCCCCGCCCGTGACAATGGATAGATCTTCGACGGCAGGTCTCCTGGCTCACGGATATCAGTCGTCCATCTGCCTTCCCGCGCCTGATCGGCGTAGTGGCATGGCGCCTTTCGGCACCACGAGGATGGACGGCAATCCGCTTACAGTTGCGGGGGCAGCCACGGTCTTGGTCCCTTTTGGGTCGTCCTCACCGTGTTCCCTATTAATCCCCTCGGAGTCATCGTCGGGGAACCGTCGCTTCCAGTTATGCCAAGCACGACGGTTGCGTCAAGCCGCGAAGTCGCCCACTTGAAAATACCCCTCGCGGCCAAGCCTCCGACCATCATCGATCTGGATATCATGATAAATTCCCATAGTTACGTAATAACATTACGTTTGCTACCAAACTTTCTGAGAGCTGTCCAGTTTGCACGATCCGTTTTATGAAATGCTGTGGAATAGTCGCCGAGACTGGCGTGACTAAGCAATGCGATAGGTGACGGCTGCCTGCCGGTTTGGCGCAGATATGATGATCGGGCTACAGATATCTCGGGCTTGATTTCATACGAAATCCGGACTGAGGCACCGTGATACCAAGTTCACTCCCTTGGAAGGCCCTCCGGCCGGAGATGCTTCTTGAGCGCGGCGATGCGGAAGATGGCGTTCGGAGCGCCATATCCCCGATAGTCATTGCGCTGAACGATCTCGAAGAAGAAGCCCTCACCGAAGGTGCCGCTATAGAGCTGAAAGAATTCGCCATGCTCGTCACGGTCATAGAGAATATTCTCCACTTTCAGCCGCTCAGTCAGCTCAGGATCGAGACCAAAGCGGGCTTCGACGTCACCGTAATAGTTCGGCGAGATCGGCAGAGGCTGAAAACCATTCTTCCGCAGCGCTTCGGCCGTCTTGAAGATGTCGGCGGTCTGGAAAGCGAGGTGCTGTACGCCAGAGCCGAATTTTTCTGCGATGAAGTGACCGGCCAGCGTGCGGCGGTTCTCTGCCCCGTTCAAAGTAATCCGCAGCGTGCCGGCGTCATTCTCCACCACCTGGCTGCGCACCACGCCGGCCGGATCGATGATGTCGACCATCGGCGTCTTGTGGGTCTCGAAGATCGAACTGTAGAAGAGAAGCCAGGTCAGCATCTCGTCATAGGCAACCGTCTGGGCGATATGGTCGACATGCAGGAGGTGGGCCGGAGCGACCTCCACGTCGTCCTCGACGGTCAGAAAATCGATTTCGGCGAAATGGCCGAGATCGCCCTTGTCGTCGATGAGATAGATCAATCCGCCGCCCACGCCGCGGATCGCCGGCATCTCCACTTCGCCCGGGGCAACCGGCTGGCCGAAGGGCTCGGCGCCGAGAGCGACCGCCCGAGCAAGCGCGGCCTGGGCATCGTCTACGATGAGCGCCATCGCATAGGCCGAAGTGCCATGTACGGCGAAGGAAGAATTGGCAAATCCGGCGCTGTCGGTATTGACGAGAATACGGATATCGCCCTGCTGAAAGAGGCTCACCGTCTTCGTCCTATGCACCGCCACCTTGCGGAAGCCGAGCGTGCGCAGGAGACCGATGAGATCGCCCGCATCTTCCTCGTCGGCGGAAAATTCCACGAAACCCACACCTTTGACAGAAGCCCGGTCAGGCATGGCCGCGACACTCAGGCCGCGGGCATTGGGATTGCGGCGTACCTGGTCGCCAAGATAGATCAGCGAGCGATATCCGTCAGCCGCGATCGAGCGCGACGAGCCGCCGCGGAACTGGTCGTTGAAGATCTCCAGTGAGAAATAGCCGTCATAGCCGGTCTCGGCAACAGCGATCGCGAAGGCCGTCACCGGCAGATCGCCCTCGCCGGGCATGTTGCGGAAGTGCCGGCTCCAATAGAGCAGGTCCATGTCGATGAGCGGCGCATCCGCCAGCTGGACGATGAAGATCTTGTCCTTCGGAATGGAGCGGATCGAGTTGATGTCGATCTTCCTCGACAGCGTGTGAAAACTGTCGAGGATCAGGCCGATATTGGGATGGTCGGCGCGGCGCACGATTTCCCAGGCGTCACGATGGTCGTTGATGTGCCGCCCCCAGGCCAGCGCCTCGTAGCCGACCTTCAGGCCGCGTTTCGCGGCGCGCTCGCCGAGTTCATGGAAATCGGCCGCCGCCCGATCGATACCCCCGAGCGAAGCCGGCGAGACATTGGAACAGACCAGCACGAGATCGGTGCCGAGTTCCTGCATAATATCGAACTTGCGTTCTGCCCGGTCGAAGGTCCGCGACCGCAGCGGCTCCTGCATGCCCTCGAAATCGCGGAAGGGCTGAAAGAGCGTGATCTCCAGCCCGTGGTCGCGCACCATCCGCCCGACATCCGCCGGACTGCCGTCGAAGGCCAGGAAATCGTTCTCGAAGATTTCCACTCCGTTGAATCCCGCCCGCGCAATCGCCTCAAGCTTTTCCGGCAGTTCGCCGCTGATCGATACAGTCGCAATCGACGTCTTCATTGTGGTCAAACCTCCGTGTCGGGGTTGAGTCCCCAGAATGATATCTGCGCTTCGAGCTGCGCGAGCGTCATTTGCGCACCGGGCTGTATGCGGATGCCGCGCGCCTCGGCCGCCCGCAGCCAGTCGGTTACCTCAGGCTTGGTCACCGCTTCCGCGACCATCTGCAAATCGGGAAGAGAATCGAGCGGGAAAGGATGAGGATCGGCGACCGACATGCCGGTCGGCGACGCGTTAATGGCGATATCCACCTTCAGATCGTCCGGAAGATGATCGAACACGGCAATCGCCGGATGATCTGTCCGTATCCGGTCGACGATGGCTAGGCTCTTGGCCGGATCCCTCTCGATAACGACGATGGCGGCCGCACCGGCTTCCGCCAGCGCATGGTTGATCGCTGAACCCGCGCCGCCGGCACCGACCACCAACACGGCTTTGCCGCTGACGGCCATGCCATTCTGCTCTAGGGCACCGATCATGGCCACCCCATCAAGCATGTCCCCGCTCAAGCTCCCATCGCCATTGCGCCGGATGGTATTGACCGCCCCGGCTTTTCGGGCTCGCGGGGTCAGCTCATCCACAGCGGAAAACGCGACCAGCTTATGCGGCATGGTGACGGACAATCCGGCGCAATTGCCGGCGCCGCGCAGGCTCTCGATAAAGGCACGTACACGCTCCGGCTCGATATCGACCGGCACCATGACCGCATCGACATGATGCGCGGCAAACCATTCGTTCATCGGAACCGGCGACTTCACCTGCCGCACCGGATGTCCGATCAGAGGAACGAAGCGGGTGTTGCCCGCTATCGAGGGAACCGCGGACATTCAGGCCTCCTCGAGATGGGCACCAAGGAAAAGCTGCCCCACACGCGGGTCGGAGAGCAGCTTGTCGGCCTTGTCATGCATTCTCGTTCGCCCCTGCTCCAGCACGAGACCATAGTCCGACATGGCAAGTGCCGCCTTGGCGTTCTGCTCGACCATCAGGATGGTGACGCCCTGGTCGCGCAGTCTGATCAGCGTCCTGAAGGTCTCGCTCACCATCTGCGGCGACAGCCCGATCGAGGGCTCGTCGATAAGGATGAGCTTCGGATCGAGCAACAGGGCGCGAGCGATCTCCAGCTGCTTCTGCTGGCCGCCCGACAGGGTGATCGCCTGATCCTTCTGCTTTTCCTTCAGGATCGGGAACTGCTCCATCACCTCTTCGATGCGGCGGTTGATCTTCGCTTGGTCGGACGATGAAATCCCTCCGATTTCGAGGTTGTGGCGCACCGACAGCATCGGAAACAGGTTACGCCCCTGAGGGACATAGGTCACGCCCCGTTGCAGCATCGTGGCTGGCAGGCTGCCGGTGACATCGCCGCCATCCAGCATCACCTTGCCGGAGCGGATCTTCAGCAGACCGAAAATCGCCTTGAACACCGTTGATTTGCCGGCCCCGTTCGGGCCGATCACCGTCGTGATGGTCCCTTTCTCGATCTTGAACGATGTACCGTTCAGGATCGTCATTTTGCCGTAACCGCCATAGACATCCTTCAATTCCAGCATGGTTCAACCTCCGAGATACGCTTCGATGACCGCTGGGTCATTGCGGACGGTTTCGGGATCGCCCTCGGCAATAATCTTGCCGTTGGCCAGAACGATGATGCGGGTGCAGAGCGACATGACGAATTCCATGTTGTGCTCAATCACCACGAAGGTGGCGCCCCGCTCCCGGTTGAAGGCCTTGAGGCGCTCTTTGAGATCGGCCAGCATGGTGAGGTTCACGCCACCGGCTGGCTCGTCCAGCATGACGAGCTTCGGTCCGGCCATGAAGGCCATCGCGGCATCGAGCAGCTTCTGTTGCCCATAGGAGAGTGAACCCGCCTTTTCATGCGTCTGGTGTCCGAGCCGGAAGAACTCGATCATCTTCTTCGCTTCCTCGGTGAGGCCGGCATCTGGCTTGCCGATAAGGCGCGAGAACATGGTTCCGTGATGCTCCTGTCCCGCCAGGATGATGTTGTCGAGCACCGTCATGTCGGGGAAGACCTGCAGCATCTGGAAGGTGCGCCCGACGCCGAGCTTGTTGAGATCGCACGGGCGCTTGCCCGCAACGTTCTTGCCATCGACCAGCACTTCGCCCTTCGTGGCCAGCAACTGGCCGAGAATGCAGTTGAAGAGTGTCGACTTACCGCTGCCGTTGGGACCGATAAGGCCGAGGATTTCACCTTGGTGAACGTCGAAGGAGACGTCTTCGACCGCTTTGACGCCGCCGAAATGTTTGCTGACGCCTCGGACAGAGAGAACAGGGTTCATCGTGCTGCCTCCCAGGTGGTCTTGTCGGGCTGTTGGCGAAGCTTCCACCGGGTTTTCATCCGTTCGACGAAACCGAACAAGCCGGACGGGCAGAAGATCATCAGCGCGATCACGAGGATCGCGTAAAGCATGAGATAATAGCCTTCGGTGAAGCGGAAGAACTCCGGCGCCAGGATGATCAGCAAGGCACCGAGGATGGGGCCGAAGAAGAAACCGGCACCGCCGACGATGACCATCAGAAGCACGCGCAGCGAAATCGCCAGGCCGAAGGATTGGGGATCGATATATTGTGTCAGTTGGGCCAGAAGCGCGCCGGCAAGACCGCCGAACGCGGAACCGATGGCAAAGGCCAGAAGGGTGATCCTGCGGATGTCCACGCCGAGACTGTTGGCGCGCACCGGATTTTCGCGCAGCGCCTTGAAAGCCCTGCCCCACGGCGAACGGATGATCCCGTAAAGGGCGAACGCGGTCAGAATGAACAGCGCCAGCACGAAGAAATAGAACGGGATCGGACGCTGTGTCGCAAACCCGAAAACGACGGGCCGCGCGATGCCGGCAATACCGTAGGTGCCGTTGGTCAGCCATTCCTCATTGCGCAGCACCAGCACGACCAGAGCATTGAACGCCAGAGTGATGAAAGCCAGAAAATGGTGCTGGACGCGAAGGGCCGGATAGCCGAGCAGCAGGCCGATCATGAAGCAGGCCAGCATCGAGGCGAGCATGGCGAGAGGCCAGGGGACGCCGGCCATGGTGGTCAGCGCTGTGATGTAGGCGCCGATTGCCATGAAGCCCGCCTGGGCCAGCGAGACCTGCCCCGCATAGCCGAGTGTCAGGTTGAGCCCCATGGCTGCGATGGAAAATACCAACCACGAGCAGAGCACGAGGATGCCGTAATTGCTTTGCGTAAAAGGCAAGGCAACGAGGATCAGAATGCCGATGGCGATCAATATGAGCTTGCGAGCAGCGGTCATATCGTACGTCCCTCCGTCTTGCCGAGCAGGCCCTGCGGCCGCACGAGGATGATGACGATGAGAAGGATCAGCGGGATGGCCGAGCGATAGGATGCCGAGACATAGGCTGCCGACAGATTATCGATCACGCCGATCAGCAGGCCGCCGGCAATCGCACCCTTGATCTGATTGAAGCCACCCACAATCGCGGCGATAAAGGCGATCAGGCCGAGGGTCTCACCGTTCGAAAACTTCGCAAGATAGATGGGCGAGATCAAGATCGAAGCCAGAAGGGCCAGCGCCGCGTTGATGAGGAAGGTGTAGAGGATCATGCGCTTGATCGGCACGCCGAGGATTTCGGCCACCTGTGGGTTCTGCGCCGTCGCCTGCATCGCCCGCCCGGTCTTGGTGCCGTTCATGAAGAACTGCAGGAGCAATACGGCGCCGAGCGCGATGACGAGAACCGCAATATCCTGGACCGAGACCGCCGCGCCGAAGACATTCAGCGTCGTGTCGGGGAATAGCGCCGGAAACGGCTGGGCTTCGGCTGAATAGAACTGCTTGACGCCCTCCTTCATCAAGATCCCGAGAGCGATCGTCGCGATGACGATGGGCAGGACGCCGTGTGAAAGGAGCGGGTCAACGACGATCCGCTTGAAGCCGAAGCCGAGCAACAGCAGCGTCAAGGCGAGCGCCACGACGATGGCAATGGGGAAGCTCAAACCGAAGACGTGCGTGGCCGCCAGAACGAAGAAGGCGGGCAGCATGATGAATTCGCCCTGGGCGAAATTAATGGTCTGAGAGGCCTGCCACAGAAGCGTGAAGCCGATGGCCGCGAGCGCGTAGATCGAGCCCGTCGCCAGCCCAGACACCAACAACTGAAAAAAAGTGGTCATGTGCGGAGTTCCGGATTAGGCGGCATCCGGCCTTCAGCGCCGGATGCCGGAAACAACGGTTCAGAGCTTGGGGATGGTCGCCACGACGACCTGCTTGCCACCCTCGACTTCGACGAGGAAGCTGTCGCGGTTGACTTCACCCTTGTCGTCCCAGGAGGTCTCGATCAGGATGCCGGGCTCGTCCTTCGGCGTGATCGTCAGGCCGTGCAGCGTATCAGCAAGCGCTTGGCGGTCGACCTTGCCGTTCTTTGTCGTGACATATTTGACCGCATAGGCGCCGAGATAGGCCTTGATGGCATTGTGATCGGGCTTGTAATTGTATTTGGCTTGGAATTTCTTGGCGAACTCCTGAATTCCAGGCACCGGCGCATCAGCCATCAGGCCGACGTGACCGCGAACGCCATTGACGGCATCGCCGGCAAGATCGACGACCTTCTGGTTCATCAGCGTTGTTTCGCCGAAGATCGGCAATTTGACACCCTGCTTTTGCAGCTCCTTGAGCAGCCGGGCGCTTTCTTCCTCGTGCAGATAGGCGAAGATCGTGTCAGCACCGCTCGACTTCAGCTTGACCACGTCGGCGGCGAAATCCGCCTGGCCCACTTCGCTGGAAACGTCAGTCGCGACCGTGATGCCGTGGCTCTTCAGTTCCTTGACGAAGGAATCCCGACCGCCCTTGCCGAAATCGTCATTGACCCAAGCAACCGCAACCGACTTCGCCTTGACCTCCTCGGCGAGATATTTGACGAGCTTCGGCATCGATTGCTGTGCGCCGAACGAGGTCCGGAAGATATAGGGATTGTTCATGCGGGTGATGTCGGGTGCTTCGGCGCCGCTTATCTGCGGGACGCCATTCTGCATCGCCACCATCATGTTGACCTTGACGGATCCGGAATAGATCGGCCCCATGATAACGTAGGCGCCGTCGTCAATGGCCTTCTGCACCATGGCGCGCGACGTGGTCGGGTCGGTCTGGGTATCGTAATCCGTGACTTCGACCTTCTGGCCGAGAATGCCTCCAGCAGCATTGATCTCCTCGACGGCGAGCTTCAACCCGTCGCGCCAATTGGTGCCGACAGCAGCACCGGCGCCAGAGAGCTCGATTACGTCGGCAAACTTGATCACATCCTGCGCCATCGAGGCTTGCGGCACCGCAACCCACATGGCGGCGGCCGTCGCCAGCCACAACATACTTCTCCGGTTCATTCTTATCTCCTCCTCATATTATCGTGTCGACCCCGGCAGAAACATCTCCCCTTGCCGGATTCGTTCAGCGATTTTGGCCGATGCCAATGATAACTGCAAATACCAAAGCATACGACATGCATAACATGATGTTAATTTCGCGCTGCCGCTTCCATCTCGATGCGCAGCAGTTCGATGAACTCTTCGGCGAAGACCGAAAGCACCACATCGTTGCGATATGCGGCATAGGTGTGAAAGGTAGTATCGGCTTCGATCTCAAGACATTTGACACCACGTATACCACCGCCGGCAACCGTGAACTGATCGATAATGGCAATGCCCAGCTCTGCTGCCACGAGTGCGCAGACGGTCGTGCCGAACCTAGCCCTGATCTTCATCCGGTAGTTCAGGTCGTGGCGTCGGAAGATTTCGGTCATCACACGCCCGTACGGATCGTTCGGATCGATCCCGATCAGCGTGTGCTTGACGATTTCCTCTGGAGAAATGCTCTTCTTCTCGGCGAGCTCGCTATGTTCCGGCACAATACAAAGCAGTCGCCCGGTCGCCAGCGGCGCAAAATGAACAATCGCATGTTCGAGAAACGAGCTGATCGCCACCACCTCGCCGCGCCCGACAAGGAGGTAGTCGATGGCTTCCTCGATCTTCAGGATGTTGATGTCGACATCGAGCTCCGGGTAGCGATCCCTGATCCCAGCAATTGATTTCGGCACCATGACGTTGGCGATGCTCGGAACCGAACCGACGCTGAGAAGCCGGTTGTCGCCCTTGCCGAGGCGATCGACCGCGAACTGGAGATCCTCGACCTGGCGGTAGACGGTGTCGAGAAGGCCGAAAACATGCCGCGCCTCGGGCGTCGGCACATGGCGCCCATGGCTGCGGTTGAAGAGGCGCACATTCAGCGAATCCTCGGTGTATTTCATCAACCGGCTGATGCCAGGAGCCGAGACGCCAAGCAGATTGGCCGCGCCGGCAATGGTGCCGGTAATCATGATCGCGCGGATCACTTCAATCTGGCGGAGCGTCAACATCGTCGCGGCCCTCTCCCGAGTCAGGCACTGAGAATTCCGGCACGATCCTATGAGCACTCCGTTAAATCAATGGGTTCGCGGGCTCAAACAGCCTCGCCCGCCAACTCAACACACCGTGCCTATCCGAAACGGACGGCACCGAGGGCACCGGGCGAAAGGAGGACTTTCAGGCCGCCGGCCAGATCCCGCAATTTCTCGGCCGTATAGAGATCATAATAGGGCTGGTTCTTGCGGCCGATCGCATGTTCGGCACTGAAGCTGCCACCGAAATCCTCGACGGCGACCTTGAAGACGAAGTCGCGCAAGCGGCGCTCGAAATCCGGATCACTCGCGATTTCACTGTCCTTTGGCACCACGAGATTGAAGTGAACACCGCCATCGCCGATATGTCCGAAATCGCAGATCCTGATCTCGGGGAAGAGCGCCGGCATCTCGGCCCGCATATGAGCGCAGAAGGTCATGATGTCGCCGCGACGGAAGGAAAGGTCGAAGGCAATCAGCTTGCCGGAATGCTTGACGCCTTCCGAAAGCGCGTGCCGAAGCGCCCACATCTCGTGGGCCGGGCCGACGAAGGCGTCGGCAAGCGGTGCCGCCTCGCTTTCCCATATCTCGGCAAGCACCGTCTCAAGCACTTGGTCGAGCGACTGCTCGCCCTCGCGTGGCGCCCAGCTTCGGCTCACCTCCGCCAGAATGACATAAGCCGGCACCTCGCCGCGCTCGAACGGATTGCGCAGTGACGGGACGTGGTCGAGAGCGGCGGATACAGCATTGGCCGACATGCCCTCAAAGGCGGAGAGATAGCTGCCGAGCCGCTCTTCCATGGCGCGCAGAAGCGGCATGACATCCGCATCGCTCTTTGGCACCAGATAGGCGGTCGCCGTCTGGCGTGGCAGCGGTTCCAGATTGAGCACGCATTCGGTGATGATGCCGAAGGCGCCCGATGTGCCAATGAAGATTTGTCTCCAGTCGACGCCGGTATTGTTCTTGCGAAGATCGCTGGCGAGATCGAGCACGGTTCCGCTCTCATCGGCCAACACGACCGTCAGACCGAGCGTGTTGCGGCGCACGTCCCCGTATTTCAGAAAGCGGGATCCGCCGGTATTGGTCGCGAGCATCCCGCCGAGCCGGGGATCGGCGCCGAGATCGATCGGGAAGAACAGGCCATGCTCCTCCAGCTTGCGATTGACATCGGAAAGCCGCCAGCCCGCGCCGGCGCGCAGCGAGCGGTTATCGATATCGATTGCGAAGGCCCCCGTCAGCCGATCGAGGCTCAACACAATCTCGCGACCTGAACTGTCCGGTGTGGAACCGGAAACAAGGCCGGTATTTCCGGATTGCGGGATGATGGGAATGCTGTGACGGACACAATAGGCGACCGCGGCGGAGACCTCTTCAGTCGAACATGGGCGCAGAACCGCTGCCGTCCGACCCTTGTCGTAACGCGCACCGGTCTCGTAGGCTGCAATATCCCCGGCCTCCATCAGAATGCCCTTGTCGCCAAGAAGCTGTCTCAGCTCATCGACGTGCTTACTCTCGAGCATCCGTTTTCCCCTATTCCGCGGCCTCCGTCCAATTCAGCGCCCGGCGGCACGCTTCGATAGAGGCCTGTTCGATGCCGGCATAATGATCGAATTCGTTGAGCACGCTCGCCCCAAGATCCGCCTCAAAATGCAGCTGATTGGGGCTCGCAGCAAATTCATGCTGCGCGTCGTCGCCGAGATTCGACTGGAAGATACCCGCTGCGCTCACCGGCAGGAAGTCCTCGTAGACGATAGGATCGAACTGCACCAGACCATCGGCGATCCATTGTGCGAGATCACCATCGATGCGGCCGCCCGCCTTGCGGCCCTTTTCCGTCAGCGAATAGCTGAAATAGCCGAGCTCTTCGGCGCAGATCGCCTCCCAATTGTCAGGGAAAGTTTCGAAGGCCTTGGCAAGTGCCGCCTCATATTCCCTTGCGTTCGAACCATCGGCAGCCGGCCGAACGATCCCGCGAGAATCGGTGAGGAGTGCGTCATAGAGCGCGCGGCCCTTGGGGGTCAGCGCGATGCCGCGCTGTTCGATCTCGCCGAAGCGGGCGGTGTGCGAACCGGCCTGCCAGGAACCATCCTCCGCACGAAAGGACACCGGCTCTTCGAGGGCCTTGAACGAGGTCTGGCGCAACAGGATCGGGCATTGGCGGGTCGGCGGCCCCTCGACCACGGCTTTCGGCACGATGCCATGAGCCGGCATGCGGGCCTGGACGAGATCGATGTCGAGCGTGCGCGGCGTCAGGTGATTGATATGCGGCCCCTTGAAGGAGACGACGTCGGCGATCAGACGGTGAGCATCGTGCAGGCGATGATAGAGTTCGGGGCTGACGTTGGCGCGGTCATGCCAACGGAAAGTTTCGAGGACTTCGGAAACGAAACGGTCGGCATCGCCCTGCCCGAGTCCCCCGTCCTTCTCAGCCTTTTCTGCGAGCGCGATCGCGCCTTCCGTGAAGATCCGCCGGCCGGCGAGAACAGCTTCCGCCTCAGCGCGCAGCGTCTCGTCCACGATCAGATCGAGCCGGAGAAGCGATGTGAAGACGCGAAAAGGATTGCGCTTGAGCGCGGCCTCCCCCACGGGGCGAAAGGCGGTCGAATGCACCGGCACGCCCGCAGTCGAGAGATCGTAGTAACCGACCGGATACATGCCCATCACAGCAAAAATCCGCCGCATCATGGCAAGTTCGCCGGCAGTGCCGAGGCGGATGGCGCCATGCCGCTCCTCGGAGATCCGTGCCAGCGAGTCCGTTTCGTCAAGCCGTCCCTGAAGCTTGGGGTTCGCGGCCAGCGTTTCCGCATTGACCTCCGACACCAGCTCCATCAGCGTGCCATAGGCCGGCACTTCCTTGCGATACATGTCCGACATGGCGGCGGAGAATGCATGGCGAATTTCATCGGGGGAAACATGCAACGTGGTCACGGGCATTCTTTCTTGCGAGCGAGTTCATTCCTTTTCCGCACAATATTGCTTGTTGCAATCATTGTCTCATGACATTCTGAGCTAAGTTGATGCGTTTTGAGAATGAATATGCGCCGCAGCCTGGTTCCGGACATCGCCAATCTTCAGGCTTTCGAGTGTGCCGCACGGCATGGCAATTTCACCCGGGCGGCTGAGGAGCTGAACCTCACCCAAAGTGCCGTGAGCCGGCAGATCCATGCGCTCGAAGAACAAACCGGGCTGCTGCTGTTCGAGCGTGTGCGCCGGCGGGTCATCCTCTCCGAGCCGGGAAAACGCCTGCTATCCGAGGTGCAGCGCCTGCTTGCTCAATCGGAACAACTGATGATGCGGGCGGTCGCTTCGGCCGACAAGGACGAGTCGCTCAACATCGCGACGCTTCCGACCTTCGGTGCGCGCTGGCTGATGCCGCGCCTGCCGGATTTCCTGGCCAACCATCCCTCGCTGGCATTGACGGTGGGCTCGCGTTCAGAACCCTTCGATTTCGATCAGGAGGATTTCGACCTCGCCATCCACTATGGTCAGCCGAGCTGGGCGAAGGCGACATCGACCTTTCTCTACAGCGAACTCGTGCTGCCGGTCGCGAGCCGGAAGGTCGTCGAGAGATTACGGGCCAGAGACCCGGCGGGTCTTGCCGATGCGCCGCTCCTCCATCTTACCACCCGCCCGCGTCTCTGGTCGCAATGGCTGGAAGCCAATGGGGTGACGACGGACAATGGCTTTCGCGGCAACCGCTTCGATCAGTTTTCGATGATCATCGGCGCGGCCCTCGCCGACATGGGGGTCGCGTTACTGCCTTCCCACCTGATCGAGGAGGAGATTCGTGCGGATGCGCTGGTGCCGGTCTTCGATCTGCCGATGGCTACCGAGTTCAGCTATCATGTCGTGCTGCCCGAAGGCCGCCAAAGCAACGAGGTGGCGAACGCCTTCAAGGCCTGGCTGATCAGTCAGGCCAGCATGGATCAAGCGCCTGCCCTGCCAAGGGAAAGCTAGCATCAGGTCAAACAGCCTTGCGGCGCGGGGAGCGGGCCATCAGCCGGGCATAGGCGATCGCCGAAAGCATGTTCACATGATTGGCTTTGCCGGTTCCGGCAATGTCAAATGCCGTGCCGTGGTCGACGGATACGCGATCGATCGGCAGTCCCAAGGACACGTTGACTGCGGCCTCGAAGGCGACAAGCTTGATTGGGATATGGCCCTGATCGTGATACTGCGCGATGACAAGGTCGAAAGCGCCATTATAGGCGCGCGCAAACACGGTATCGGCCGAAATCGGACCGACGACATCGATCCCCTTCGCTTGCGCCTGCTCGACAGCCGGCGCCAAGAACTCCATGTCCTCGGTGCCGAACAGGCCGTTTTCGCCGCAATGCGGATTGAGCCCGGCAACGGCGATGCGCGCCGTCTTGCCGAGCCGCAGGAAATGATTGTGTCCAGCCTCGATGGTCGCCAGCACGCGCTCCGTTCTTGCCCGTTCGATTGCGCCCTTGAGAGAGACATGGGTCGAGACGTGAATGGTGTTCAACCGCTCCGAAGCGAGCAACATGAACGAGCTCTTCGAACCCGTTAGATGCGCCAGCAAGCCGGTATGACCATCGAAATGATGGCCGGCGAGGTTCATCGCTTCCTTGTTGATCGGCGCCGTGACGATGACGTCGGCAGCGCCCGACATGGCGAGATCGACGGCGCGGCGGATATAGCGGACCGAGGCGTCACCGGCGACCGGACTGACCTTGCCGATCTCGGGCAAAGGCGCGCCGAGCGCCACTTCGTCGACCGCGATCCGGCCGGGGTCAGCGATATCCGCGGGTGCAAACACCAGCCCGGTCGCAGCAACCCGATCGGCGCGCTCAAGCGCTTCGATATTGCCGACGACTATGAAATCCCGGCGTTCTTCCTCCGGCATCGCCGCCAGCGCCTTGACGATCACCTCCGGACCGACGCCCGCGGGATCGCCCAGGGTCACAGCGACTTTCGCATTCCTGTCCATCAGTCCCATTCCCTTTCGGCGGCGCGCTCAGAAGGCGGCTTCGTAGATCGAGCGAATATCGGCGCGCGACAGATCACGCGGATTATTATCGAGCAGCCGACGGATGGCAAAGGCATCGTCCGCCATGGCGTCAAGATCATCCTTCGGGACTCCGAGACCGGAGAGCGTCATTTCGATGCCAAGCTCCGCACAGAAGGCATAGGAGGCATCGAAGACCGATTGGATACTATCCGATGCCCTGCGCCCGAGCGCATCCATGACGGCCCTCGTCTTCTCTGGAACGGACGGCGTATTGAAGGCGAGCACATGCGGAAAGATCAGTGCATTCGCCGCCCCATGGGCGACATGCCAGCGCGTGCCGAGCGGATAGGCCAGCGCGTGGCCGCCGGCGGTATTGACCGGGCCAAGACAGAAGCCGCCATAGAGAGACGCGAGCGACAGGCCGGCGCGCGCCTCGGCATCGGAACCGTCCTTGACTGCCCGCGCCAGATATTTGCCGACAAGCCGGGCTCCCTCGATCGCGTAGAGATCGACCATCGGATGCGCCTTGCGATTGGTGAAGGCCTCGACGCAATGGGCCATGGCATCGACGCCGGTCGCCGCCGTTATGCGCGCCGGAACCGTAAAGGTCAGAGCCGGATCGATGACGGCGATATCAGCCAGCATGTGCAGGCTCTCGATAGCGAGCTTGGCTTTCGTGCCGGGGTCGGTGACGAGCGCGCGAATACCGGCCTCGCTGCCGGTGCCGGAGGTCGTCGGCACCTGCGCCAGCGCGACACGGCGGGGGCCTTTGACCTTGTTCGGACCGACAACCTCATGCAGGGTCTGCGACGACCCGACGAGAACCGCGGCGAGCTTGGCAAGATCCATGGCGCTTCCGCCGCCGAAACCCACCACGAGATCGGCATCTGCCGCATTTGCCGCCGCAAGAACCTTGTCGAGATTGGCGGTGTCCGGCTCCGGTGTCACATCGGCAAAGACCGTGATACTGCCTTTCAGCGCGAGAGCGTCAACGCGCTTCGCGTTGAACGCATCGGAGATCACGAGAATGCGGCCATAGCCTTTTTCACTCGCCCATTTGCCGAGACGCTCCGCCGTGCCGACACCGAACTCAATCAGATGCGGCCGGACGATTGTAATAGGCGAATCCAAGCTGACCACCGGACTACTCCTCCCTGCGGATGCCGCAGCATCCAGCTGTCACGCAGATGTAAATTTGTTATACAATACGGCTTTGCTTGGCAAGCGCCAGCTCCCGGCAAGCCGATCGGCGTTCATCCGATCGCCTCCGGCGACAGCCGCACATATTTGATGGCCCGGCGATAATAGGTGTAGGCGATATGCACCACGCCATCCGCCCCCTGCACGATCGACGGATAGGAAAATTCACGGTTGAGCGAATCCTTCGAATTGTTGCTGAGGCAATAGCCGTCGCCAGTATCGAGATCGATCCGGCGCGAGAAACTTGTGCCGCCATCACTGGAGAAGGCAAGGCTGAGCGGTGCACGCGGTACACCCCAGACCGCCTTTCGCCGCTCAAGCGTCTGCAATGGTGCAGCGTCGATCGCCTCTCCGCCCTCGATTTCATCATACAGAGACTGCCGCCTGGCATCCGACATCAGCGCGTTGGAATGATTGTAAACAATTGCGATTACACCACTTTTCAACTTTACAGCCTGGATAGAAGAATTGTTGTTCGGCAGGTCCATCGGCTGCGGCGCGCTCCAACTCTCACCGCCATCCGTTGAGCGGCTGGCAAGCACGGACTGTGCAAAGCGGTTGCGATAGAAAGCGACAAGATCGTCGCCCTCGAGCGCAACGATGTTCATGTGAACCGCGCCAAGACTGTCCGGCACCGCCGTCATCACCCAGCTCTTGCCCTGGTCACGTGAGATCAGCACGCAGGCCGTATCGGCATCGCCGGTCCAGCGCTCGCCAGGCAATCCGACGCAACGAAAGACCGGGAGCAGCCAAGCGCCGCGGCTGTTCACGATAATAGGCTGGCGGACAAATGTGCCCGGGAGATCGCAGAGCACGCGAACCTCGCCGAAGGTCTTGCCGCCATCTGCCGAGATCCGGCATTTGACAACAGACCCATCCTGATTTCCGGAGGTCTGTGAGGTATAGAGAAGCCAGACATCTCCGCCCGGAGCATTGAAAATCAACGGATTCTGCTCAGACTTGGCCGGATCGTCGGACATTTTCTCCGGTGTCGACCAACGCGTTGCTCCGGGGGAAAGGCGCGACATGTAAATAGAAATGTCGCCCATGCCCTCCATCGTGCCGCCAAACCACACGCAGGTGAGTGTCCCATCGGGAAGAAAGGCGAGATTTGCAGCGTGATTTTGAATGCAGGGAGACGGGAGATAGGCATCCGCACGTCCCTTCTCCGTAGGGTTGACAAGGATCTCGCCCGTCATCAGCGCCGGCACGGCGTCCGGCTGCAAGCCCGAGAAAGTCACGATCGCTCTCCTTATGGCAGCTCGGCGTAGGCGTCGGAAAGTGCCGCATGATCCGCATCGCTGAGCGGCATCAATGGCGCCCGCGTTCGCCTCCATGCCGCATTGCCGGTCTTCAGCCCGACCATCGCCTTGATCGTTGGGATCTGCACATAGGAATTGGACAGCGTGCGATAGGCGTTGATGCGCGCCTGAGCCGCGTCGACGTCAGCGGCACGCTTTTCATCATGGACATGGTCATAAACCGTGCGCAGCGAATCCGCGACGAGATTGGACGTGGCGGTGATGCAGCCGGCACCACCGGCTTTCAGCAGTGGTAGCAGCAAGGGATCGGCGCCGGCGAGGACGGAGAAGCCGGGATAGGCGGCGATGATCGCCCGCATATTATTGAAATCGCCTGCAGATTCCTTGATGCCGACGACGATGTCGCGAAACGCTTCGATCAGCCGGCCGATCAACGGCACGGAGAGCGGCACGCCCGATACCTGGGGAATATGATAGAGGATAACCTGCAAGCGGGGATCAGCGACCGTTTCAAGCACCTGCGAATAGGCGGCAAAGAGCCCGTCGTCGGAAACGCCCTTGTAGTAGAAGGGCGGCAGCATCACCACCTTGGTGACGCCAAAAGAAAGCGCATGCCTGGTGAGTTCCACCGTTTCCGGGATGGCCACAACACCGGTGCCTGGAAGCAGCCGATCGGCTGGAATTCCCGCCTTCAGCGCCGCCTCGAGGATTGCGCGGCGCTCGCGTGAAGAGAATGAATTCGCCTCGCCGGTCGTGCCGAGAAGCGCCACGCCATGACAGCCCTCATCAAGGAGGCGTTGACAATGTTC
Organism: Rhizobium sp. AP16; assembly: GCF_000281735.1. Classification (NCBI taxonomy): domain Bacteria; kingdom Pseudomonadati; phylum Pseudomonadota; class Alphaproteobacteria; order Hyphomicrobiales; family Rhizobiaceae; genus Rhizobium; species Rhizobium sp. AP16. Next base: position 78,635 of record NZ_AJVM01000009.1, read on the forward strand.
GGTGAACAATCCCAGATCCGGACTGCCATCGGCATTCAGCGGCGTTGCAGCCGCGCTGAATACGCCTGTAATCTTGTGATTGCTCATATCGTCCTCCCCGGATGAGCACGGCAGGCGGCAAAGCAGCCCGCAGAATGATGTTTTCATCAGCCCAGCTCGCAATGTTGTCAATATGACAATACGTGCAATAGCTATTTACGTTTTTCAACTAGCTGAAAATAAAACATAAATTATTTTCCTCAACCAAAGACGCTTATTTCAAATTATTTTTTATTGACATATTTACATTGTCGGTTGAGTGTTCACTGCTATCATGACGCCCTTCGGGAGAGAGAAATTGGAGGCGTCTCGGATTCTGTTTTTGGGAGGAACGGATGACTGAGCGGAATACTGCGCCAAAGACGCAGGTGTCGCGCCGCGGCGCATTGAAGCTGGGCCTTGCAGCCGGCGTCGGGCTGACGATTTTCGGGATGAGCGCGCGCATCGTGCTTGCCGATGAGGGCCAGGTGCTGAAGGTCGCTAATCCTGCTTTCGACCAGGACTGGTCGCCGCTGCGCGGTGGCGGCAGAACCTTCCGCTGGAATTCGATCTGGTGGGCCTCGCCGATGTATTTCGACAGCGACGGCAAGATCCAACCCTACGTCTTCACCAGTTGGGAAACTTCCGACAACAAGGTTTGGACCTTCAAGATCGATCCCAAGGCCGTCTTCTCCGATGGCAGCAAGATCACCTCGCCCGATATCAAGGGCTCCTGGGAAGTGGCCTCCATGCCGAACACCAAGAGCCAGCGCGCCGATCAGGTGCTGAACAAGGTTCAGGGTTACAAGGAGATCAGCAATGGCGCGGGCACGGAACTGACGGGCGTTGCGACGCCCGATGACAGCACCGTCGTCGTCACATTGACCGAGGTAGATCCGATCTTCTTCATGCGCCTTGCCAACCATATTGCGCCGATCACCAAGGCGGCGCAGTCGCGCGGCAGTGATGGCGAAGAAATCATCGATTGGTACAAGCCCGAGAACAAGCCGGTCTTCTCCGGCCCGTTCAAGCTCACCAGTATCGATATCGATGCCGGCAAGCTCGCCTTCGAGCCGAACGAAAATTTCTTCGGCCCGAAGCCGAAACTGGCGCGTATTGAGATCACCTCGATCGAGGATAACGTCACCGCGACCTCGCTGATCAAATCGGGCGAATTCAATGCCCATACCGAGCTGATCACCTCGACGATCATCCAGGATCTCGGCCCCGAATTCTCCGCCGGCCCGCTCATCCCGACCAGCCAGCATTTCTGGTTCAATACGTCCCGCGCGCCGATGGACGATCCGAAGGTTCGCCAGGCACTGATCATGGCGGTCGATCGTGATGGGCTGTTCAAGGCGTCCTATCCGGATGGCCCGCACAAGAAGGCCGATCAGATCCTGAACGCTGTGCCCGGCGCCGAGAATTCCGGCTTCGAGCCCTACCCCTATGATCCGGCAGCGGCCAAAAAGCTGCTCTCCGAGTCGAGCTATGGCGGCCCGGAGCGCCTACCCAAGATTCTGTTCGTCGGCATTTCCGCGCCGGCCATCCAGGCGGCAGCCCAATTCATCGCAGAGCAGTGGCGCCAGAACCTTGGCATCACCGCCGTCGACATGAAGCCGCAGCAGGATTCCTATGCCGGCCCGGACCAGAATTCGGTTCAAATCTTCCGCGACGACGTCGGCACCCGTGTTCCGGACGCCGTTTCCTATCTCGCCGGCTGCATCGCCTCGACCTCATCGAATGCGCAGAACAAGCTCGGCGGATACAAGAACGACAAGGTCGATGCGGCCCTTGCCGAAGCGGCAACCAAGGCCGTCGACGATCCGCAGCGCGTCAAGCTTGCGCAGGATGCCCAGAAGGCTTTCCGCGACGATTGGGCCTTCATTCCATGGTATTCTCAGGCGATGTCGCGCTGGGCCACCAAGGAGGTCAAGGGCATGGATAAGAACCTCGACTGGCAGGTCGTCGCGCCCTGGGACATTTCGATCGGCTAGTCCGCGCTGATCGCGGACCTCTTCGACCAACAACTGGGAGGTGACCTTGCTACGCTACGTGCTGACCCGGTTTGCCATCTGGATTCCGTCGGTGCTGATCGTGATGCTGGCCGTCTATGCGCTAGCCTTCTACGGCGCTGGCGACCCGATCAAGCTGATCTTTCTGCGCGCACCCGGCGATGTCGCCTATAATCCGCAGCGCATCGAGGCCATCCGCGAAAGCGCCGGCCTCAACAAGCCGTTCATCGCCCAGTTCGGTCTTTACATCTGGAACCTGTTGCACGGCCAGTTCGGCAATTCGCTAAGCTCGGGTCGCTCCGTCTGGGCTATGGTCTCGGCGGCAGCGCCGGTATCCTTCCAGCTTGCGCTCTGTTCGATCGTGCTGACGACGATCGTGGCCATCCCGCTCGGCATGATCGCTGCCCTCAACCAGAATACGCGCATCGACTACACGATCCTCGGCTCCGCTCTCTTCCTCTGGGCAATCCCGGCCTATGTTGCCGGCCCGCTCCTGATGGTCGGGCTGATCGTCCTTCTGCCCGGCGTAAAGGTGCCCTATGGCTGGGGCGGCGTCTTCGATCTGCGCATCCTTCTGCCGCTCATCGTGCTCTCCTTCCAACCGATTGCCCTGATCGTGCGCCAGACACGCGCCGCCGTCATCGAGGTCCTGTCGGAGGATTTTGTCCGCACGGCTCGCGCCAAGGGCGTGCCGGAGATCATTGTCGCGCTTCGCCATATCCTGCGGCCGGTGCTGACACCCGTCGTCACCCAGCTCGGGCTGATCATGATCACCATCGTCAACGGCGCGATCTTCGTCGAACTGGTCTTCGGCCTGCCCGGCCTCGGTCGGCTGACGGTGCAGGCGCTGATCAATTCGGATTATCCCGTCATCCTGGCGATCACGCTTATCGGCTCCTTCCTGGTGATGCTCTCGAACCTTCTGGTCGACGTGCTCTATCCGTTGCTTGATCCGCGCGCCAACGATGCAAGAAGGAGCCGCTGACCGTGTCCGCCGTCCCCCTTTCCCCAATCGCCAGCGAAGAAGAGCCGCCGGTCAGCCTGTGGCGCGACGCGTGGTATCGCCTGAAGCGCAACAAGCTCGCCATCTTCGGTCTGATCGTCGTCACCATCCTCGCCTTTGCCGCAATCTTCGGCCCATATCTCACACCCTATGATTATCTAAGCCAGGATCTCCAGGCACGAAACGCAGCCCCTTCGCTCCACCATCTCTTCGGCACCGACGATCTCGGCCGCGATGTCTTCAGCCGCGTCGTCTTCGGCACGCGCACGGCCTTTCTGGTTGCGATCGTCGTTACCTTCATCGCCGTGCTGATCGGCCTGGTGATGGGCGCCATCGCCGGCTTCTTCGGCAATCCGTTCGACCGCGCCATCATGTGGCTGACGGACATGACCATGTCGGTTCCGAACCTGCTGCTCGTCGTCGTCATCAACGCATCGCTGAAATCGCCAATTTCGAAATGGATGGAAGCGCGCTACATGGCGACGCTCAATCCCTTCTATCGCGAGACCATATGGGTCGATTTCATGCTGGTCTTCGGCTCGATGGCGCTGATTTCCTGGCCGCCTTACGCACGCCTCGTTCGCGCCCAGGTGCTGTCGATCCGCAGCCGGCCCTATATCACCGCAGCGCAGGCGCTCGGCCTTTCCAACTGGATCATCATGAAGCGCTATGTCGTTCCGAATGCGCTCGGCCCGCTGATTGTCTCCGTCAGCGCCGGACTCGGAACCGCCATGGTGCTCGAAAGCGCCTTCAGCTTCCTCGGCATCGGCGTCAATCCGCCGACGCCAAGCTGGGGCAACATGATTTCGGACGGCCTGCGCGTCTGGCAACACTATCCCCATCTGCTTGCCGCTCCGGCGGCCGTCCTCGGCCTTGCCTCGGTCGCCTTCAGCTTCCTCGGCGACGGCCTCAACGATGCGCTCAATCCGCGGGGCAGCAAGTGATGGATACGACCCAGCCTACCGAACGCCTGCTCGATGTCCGCGGCCTGACCGTCGAAATCGCCAGTCGCAACGGCCCAGCTATCGTGGTCGACGGCATCGATCTTCACGTCAACAGGGGCGAAACACTCGGCGTTGTCGGTGAATCCGGCTGCGGCAAAAGCCTGACGATGCTGAGCCTGATGCGGCTCCTGCCGAACAAGATCAGGGTGACGAAAGGGTCTGCTCACTTCGATGGTCGCGACCTGCAAACCATGTCGAACCGCGAATTGCGCAAGGTGCGGGGCGGCGACATCGGCTTCGTCTTTCAGGACCCGATGACCTCGCTGAACCCGGTGATGCGCGTCGGTGACCAGATCTGCGAGCCGTTGATCTATCATCGCGGACTGCGCAAGGCTGAGGCTCGCGAACGTGCCGTCGAACTGCTGCGCCTCGTCGGCATTCCCGGTCCGGAAGAACGGCTGCAGGCCTATCCACACGAGCTCTCCGGCGGCATGCGCCAGAGGGTGATGATCGCGATCGGCCTTGCCTGCAATCCGAAACTGCTGATCGCCGATGAACCGACGACGGCGCTCGACGTGACGATCCAGGCACAGATCATCGATCTCGTGAAGGAGCTGCGCCGCAAGCTCGGCATGTCCGTCGTCTGGATTACCCATGATCTGGCGCTGATCGCCGGCCTCGTCGACCGCGTCGCCGTGCTCTATGCCGGCACCGTCGTCGAGGATGCGCCGGTCGACGAACTCTACGCCCATCCGAGCCACCCCTATACGCGCGGTCTGCTGGCCTCGATCCCGAAGCTTTCGGATGCACCGTCAAGCCGGCTGAGTTCGATCGGGGGGACGCCGCCGGAACCCGGCCGTCGTCCCAAGGGATGCCCGTTCGCGCCGCGCTGTCCACTGGCGGAATCCATCTGTCACGAACGCGTGCCGAAGCTCGAGCCATTGAATGGCGCCGGAAACCATCGTACCGCCTGTTTCGTCGTCCAGAAAATGCGGGAGGCTGCATGATGAGCGCCCAACCGCTGCTCAAGATCGAAAACCTGGTCAAGCATTTCCATGTCCGGCTCGGCGCCTTCGGCGAACGCGCAGCCACTGTCTACGCGCTCGACAATGTCGACCTGGAGATCATGGAGGGCGAGACGCTGAGCCTTGTCGGCGAATCCGGCTGCGGCAAGTCGACCACCGGCTTCACCATTCTCAACCTCTACAAGGCGACCAACGGCCGGGTCATCTACAAGGGACAGGATCTAGCGACACTCAGCGAAAAGCAGATGCGGCCGTTCCGCCGCGATCTGCAGATCGTCTTCCAGGATCCCTATTCGACACTCAACCCTCGCATGACGGTCGGCGAGGCAATCGGCGAACCGATGCTCTTCCACAAGCTCTGCACCAAGGCCGAGCTGAAAGACAAGGTTGCAACGCTTCTCACCGACGTCGGCCTGCCGACGCGCTTCGCGCAACGCTATCCGCACGAACTCTCCGGAGGCCAGCGCCAGCGCGTCGTCATCGCCCGCGCACTCGCCTGCCAGCCGAAATTCATCGTCTGCGACGAGGCGATTTCGGCGCTCGATGTGTCGATCCAGGCGCAGATCATCAATCTCCTGCTCGACCTGCAGGAAAAATACGGCCTGACCTATCTCTTCATCGCGCACGATTTGGCTGTCGTCCGCCACATCAGCACCCGCGTCGGCGTCATGTATCTAGGCCGTCTGGCAGAGCTCGCGCCCCGTGACGCGCTCTTCGGCAACCCGCTGCACCCCTATACCAAGGCGCTGCTCTCGGCGGTTCCGGAAACCGATCCAGCACTGGAGCGGACCCGCACCCGCCAGATCCTGCAGGGTGACGTGCCGAGCCCGCTCAACCCGCCGAGCGGCTGCCGTTTCCATACGCGCTGTCCGATCGCGATGGATGTCTGCGCCAGGGCCGTTCCGGAATGGAAGGAAGCCAAGCCCGGTCATCTCGTCGCCTGTCATGCGGTCAACACGGGAGCAGACGCATGACGCCGAAGGTTGCGATCATAGCCGACGACCTGACCGGCGCGCTCGACACGGGCACCCCCTTTGTCGAGGCCGGTCTCTCCGTCACCGTCGCGATCGATATCGACGCCATATCAGAAGCGCTTGCAAGCGGCTCCGAAGTCGTCGTGGTCAACACGGACTCACGAGCGCTGCCGGAGGAGAAAGCCGTGGAGAGGGTGAAGCTTGCAGCCAGCGCTCTTCTCGCCGCCGCGCCGGAAATCCTCCTGAAGAAGATCGACTCCCGCCTGAAGGGCCATGTGGCGGCGGAAAGTGCTGCTCTTGCCGCCGCCTTCGGTCACCGCGAAATCGTCATTGCGCCCGCTATTCCCGATCAGGAGCGCGTCACCCGAGACGGCAAGGTCGTCGGCCGGGGCGTGGACCACCCCCTGCCGATTGCCGAACTCTTCGAGGCACATCCAGAGACGGTCCTCATCATCGATGCCGAGACTGACGGCGATCTGGACCAGCTCATGGCGAAACATGACTGGAAGACGAGCCTTGCCGTTGGCGCGCGCGGCATCGGCAGCGCACTTGCCCGCTATATCGGCCGAGGAGGCACGGCCAGCCGGGCATTCGTGCCGACCGGCAGGACGCTTTTTGCCTTCGGCTCCCGCGATCCGATCACTGCGGCGCAAATGGCCACGCTCGAAGCATCGGGCCGCCTGCGGGCGACAATCGACGCGCCGATGGGCCTGGTGCAGTTCGGTAAGGGGCAGACGCTTCCACTTCTGCTCCGTTGCACCGGCGACATCACCGAGGAGGCGACGGCTGTCGCCGATCGTTTTGCCAAAGGTGTGACATCGGTGATGGAGGATACCCATCCGGATATGCTGATGATGGGCGGCGGCGACACCGCCGTCGCTGTTTTCCGCGCGCTCGGAATTCACCTTCTGGCACCGAAGGGCGAAATCGAGCCGGGCATTCCGTGGTTCGATGTGACGATGGCCAATGGCACTCGGCTCCGCTGCGCGGTGAAATCCGGAGGCTTCGGGAACTCTGATAGTTTGCTAAGACTGATCCCTGAGAATCAGGCGGCCTGAGACAATGCCGGCGGGAGAATGAACGTGGACGAAGCAAATAGTGCATCGGCAAATGCGCAGGCGGCTCCGGCAGCCAAGCCCGAGCGTGGCAAAGCCGTGAAGCTTGTCGATCGCGTTTTCGACCAGCTGCTGGAGCGCATCCGCTCCGGAAACTACCCGCCGGACTCGCGCCTGCCGGGCGAACACGAGCTTGCCGCGATGTTGGGTGTTTCCCGCCCCGTTATCCGCGATGCGCTGGCGCGGTTGCGCGACCAGGGCATGGTCTATGCGCGCCAGGGCGCCGGCACCTTCGTCAGCGCCCACGGTTCACCGATCACCCAGCTCGCCTATGCGCCGGTCAAGACGATCGCCGATATCCAGCGCTGCTACGAATTCCGCCTGACGATCGAGCCGGCAGCCGCCTATTTCGCCGCCAAGAGACGCGATGAGGCCGCCATCCAGAAAATAGCCGCGGCACTGGCTGATCTTCGCGAGGCCACCAGCCATCAGCTTCACCGCACGGATGCCGATTTCAACTTCCACCGCTCGGTGACGGAAGCCGCCAACAACCATTATTACACCGCATCCATGGACGCCTTGAAAGCCCATATCGCCGTCGGTATGCATCTGCACGGCCTGTCGCTGCTCGGCCCGAGACAGGGTCTCGAACAGGTATTCCAGGAGCACAGCGCAATCTACAAGGCGATTGCCGAAGGCCGGGCGGAAGATGCCCGCAACCTGATGCAGGCCCACCTTGAAGGCTCCAGGGACCGCCTCTTCGAAGGACGAGCGCTCGATCTGTCGTTTTGACGGCTCCAAGCCATCTGACTCTGCAATCCCCTTAACCGTCCGCTTGCCTGCCAAGCCTTGTGGATATAAGAGCGATACGTAATAACGTATCCTCTTGAGTTCGAGGCCCGATGTTCCAAACATCGCTATCGAAGCTTCTCACCCGGATCGGTCACCTAACCTCATCGCGGCGCTATCGAGGAGGCATGAAGCCTCCTTCAACCGGGCGCGAAAGAGCGCAATCGAACACGGCAATGCAGGATACGATTTCCAAGGATACGCAGCAGCCCCCCGATATCAAAGACCGAGCAAACTTCCAGCTTGCGGCGGTTCAAGCCCATGACCTTGCGAGCCAGAGCTTCAGCGTGGCGATTTTCGCGGCCCTGCTTCTGCTCTGCGCGCTGATTGCAAACACGTTCAGCCTCAGCGCGATCTGGATTGCTTTCTTCTGCAACAACGCGGCCGCACTTATCCTCTTTGGAACAGGGCTTCGATCTGCCTACGATGTCGCGCGGTGGCGCCGCGCGCGGGCTGGTCTTGCCAGCGTCCCATTCGGAAGGTCCACGCAATGGCTTATTGCAATCGCCACATCGCCGTGGTCGTCGCAGGACACAGAAGAGTCAGAGCTACCTAGACGCGGGACCAGTAGCGCATTCCTCACGGGGCAGTCACTCCTGTCACGCATCGGCGCCCGCCCCCTCTCGGTCTTCGGTCCTGCCCTCTTCGCATGTTTGATCGTCTATGCCGGCTGGAGCCTGAAGGCGGACGACATGGCGATCGGGACGACGAGCTTTCTCATCACCGCGGTCTGTCTGGCTTTCGCCTTTCTTCTGCTGGTGACGGAAAGGCGGCTTGCCGCGATCGATACGGAGGAATGGCCGGAGGCAAAAGCGATTTCGCAATTGGCGCGCTTGCCTATTTTCGTGCTCGTCCTGTCTTGCTTCTGCCTGTTTCTCAGCACACGCGGATCCGGGCTCTCAATCAAACTCCTGGCGGCACTGGGAAGCTTTGTGGCGCTTGTCGGGCTTGAGTTTCTGTTACGCGCGGTTGCCTCCATGTTCCGCCCGCAAAACGACAGCCGCGAGCCAGCACAGATCGCCACAAGCTTTGTCGCCGGCACTCTTCAGTGGCCGCCTCAGCCTTTGGTCAGCATTCAATCGGAATTGCGGACCAAGCATGGCATCGATCTTCGCCAGATCTGGGCCTTTTCGTTCATTCGAAAGGCCGCTCCAGCCATCATACTCGGAACGCTCCTTCTGGGCTGGCTACTGAGCGGCGTGCGCGAAATTCCGATGACCGGCCGGGGCGTATACGAGCGGTTCGGCAAGGCCGAGGGCATCCTGCATTCCGGGCTGCACATCGGCCTTCCTTGGCCGTTTGGCCGAGTTATTCCCATCGAGAACGGCAGCGTGCACGAGCTGGCAACCTCCGTCAGCACGAGCGGTGATGGCGAAAAGCTGGCCGATGCCGAGGGGCCAGCGCCGGAAAGCGCGAACCGGCTGTGGGACGCCTCACATATCAGCGAGAAATCGCAGCTTATTGCCAGCGGCACCGGCGGCGCGCAGAGCTTTCAGATCGTCAACATGGATGTACGTTTCGTCTACCGCATCGGTCTTTCGGACCAGGCGGCGATAAAGGCGGCCTATCGGGTCGCCGATCTCCCAGCCTTGATCGAAAGCACCGCAAACCGCGTATTGGTCCATGACTTTGCCAGAAGAACTCTCAACGACGTCTTGAGCGAAGGCCGATTGTCGCTCGCAAACGATATCGCCTCGGCAGTCCAGAAGAACATGGATGAGCTGAACAGCGGCGTCGAAATCCTGGCGGTCGTCGTCGAGGCCATCCACCCGCCCGCCGGCGCGGCCAACGCCTTTCACGGGGTTCAGGCGGCACAGATCAGCGCGGAGGCGATGGTTGCGCGCGAACGGGGAACGGCGGCCGAACGGACGAATGAGGCGCAATTGAATGCCAGCCTCCAGCAGGACAATGCGACGGCAACGGCAAGGGAAGGTGTCGCGGCTTCGGAGGTCGCAAAACTCCGCTTCCAGGCCGAACAATCAGCCTTCCACGAAGCGGGGCAAGCGTTCCTGACCGAGGAATACTTCAACCAGCTGACGATGGGGCTATCCCACTCGAAGGCTCTCGTCCTTGACCACCGCATCGGCGGAAGCATCGCTCCGACCCTCGATCTCCGGAGCATGACGATGCCGGCCGATCCCGACACAAGTGCCGAGCCTGGCACCCCATACCAAAGCGAAGAAACCGGCCCATGACTGACGCGCACGCCCATCCGGGCTCAAACCATCACGAGCACGATCATCATCATGATCACGGCGATGATCACAAGGAAGCAATGCCCTTTCGGTGGTCCCGCCTGGTCGTCGCGATGATCGTCGTCGCCATCATTCTGGTCGCCGCCTGCCTCGTCCAGGTGAGATCGGGGGCTGCGACCATCATCACCAGGTTTGGCAATCCGGCACGCGTTCTGATTGATCCCGGCCTTGCCTTCCGGCTTCCCATTCCCCTGGAGAAGACCATCGACGTCGATCTTCGCGCCAAATCGACGTCCAGCGGCCTGCAGGATGTCGGAACCAAGGATGGGCTACGGATCATCGCGCAGGCCTATGCGATCTGGCAGGTCCCGCCCGATCCGGATGCCATCAAGCGCTTCGTACGGTCGGTTCAGAACCAACCGGACCAGGCGGCCGCGCAAATCCGCACATTCCTCGGCTCGTCGCTGGAGACCACAGCCAGCAATTTCGACCTGTCGTCGTTGATCAATCCCGATCCGGACAAGCTGCGGATCGACGCCCTGGAAGCACAGCTCAAGGCCCAGATCGCACAGCAATTGCTCGATACATACGGCTTGCAGGTTGTCGATGTCGGTATCGAACGCCTGACCCTGCCTTCGGTGACGTTGAGCGCCACCGTCGACCGCATGCGGGCCGAGCGTGAAACCATCGCCACCGAACGTGCGGCAGTCGGCAAGCGCCAGGCCGCAGAAATCCGCTCCGCAGCCGAGCGCGATGCGAGAGTGCTGCAGGCGGACGCGACCGTGAAGGCCGCCGATATAGAAGCGAAATCCCGAGTCGAAGCGGCGCAGATCTATGGGGCTGCCTATAAGAGCGCGCCGGAACTTTACGAACTGCTCCGCTCCCTCGACACGCTCGGCACCATCGTCAATTCCAACACGCGTCTTGTCCTGCGCACCGATGCAGCACCTTTCCGGGCTTTGGTCGATGGACCGCCCAGCGCCGCATCAGCTGGCGGAGCACATTAGAGATGGGTGCGGTCGGGGATAGGAATTCGATGGCGCAGCATCAGGCCGTTCGCCTGGTGTCCATGCTGCTGTCCGCGATCACGGTGCTTGCGGCCGTCGGCTGGGCAACCTCCAATATCCGGGAGATCGCACCGCAAAACCGGGCCGTCGTCTTTCGCCTGGGCGCCTTGAACCGGGTGCAGGAATCCGGCCTGTTATGGGCCTTGCCCGCGCCTTTCGAAAAGGTCTTGCTGCTGCCCGACGGCGCAACGGTTCTGGAACGCCGGATCGATGGATTGCTTCGTTCGCCGGCCGCGCAGACCGGAGAGACCGGGGCTGAGACAGAAAGCGATACGCTTGCGGGATCGGGATATCTGCTGACCGCCGACGCCAGTGTCGTGCAGCTCGACATCCGCGTCTTTTATCGGGTGACCGACCCCTTCTCCTATGCCCTTCAGCAGGACCATGTCCTGCCGGCGCTGGACCGCCTCGTGACCCGCAGCGCCGTTGTGATCTGTGCTTCCCGCGATCTGGACAGTATTCTGGTCGCCCGCCCGGAGCTGGTTTCCGCCGACAGCGATATCGCCGAGCGCCGCGAACGCCTGCGCGCCGACCTGGTGGACAGCATCAACGCCAGCCTGGGCGCACTGAAATCGAAGGGCATGGGTCTCGGGATCGAGATCGACCGGGCCGATGTTCAATCCGCACTCCCGGCATCCGCCGTGAGTGCGTTCGACGGGGTGCTGACCGCAAGCCAGCAGGCAGAGCAGGCGATCGCGTCGGCACAGAACGATGCGGAAAAGGACAGACAGGCCGCCGATCAGGAAGCCGATCGGATCGTGCAGGTGGCGGAAGCCCAATCCAGCGAACGTCTGGCAAAGGCGCGCGCCGATACGGCCACCGTCACCGGCTTTGCAAGCGCGCAAGGGTCCGATAGCGACCCCGGCCTTCTCTGGCGCCTCTATCGCGATCGCGTTGCCAAAATCCTGTCGAAGGCAGGCTCGGTGGTCACGGTCGACCCCAGGGACGACGCACGCCTCATCCTGCAGGGAGCCGACAAATGAGTGTCGCGACCGATCATTCCCACGGCTCCCATGGCCACGCGCATCATCATGGCCATATGCTCAGTGCCGGCCTTCTGACCGCCAACGAAAAGCAGGCGGTGGCCGTTCAGCTGACCCTCGCCATGATCGCCTTGAGCCTGCTTGCGCTCGGCATCGCATGGCGCTGGCTTGCGCCGGATGAAGAGGGCGTGAGCCAGCTTCTGCTGGCAGCTGCCTCGCTGATCGTCGCGGTTCCAGTCATCCGGTCCGGTTGGCATAGCCTGCGCCATCCAAGCCTGCATGGCATCACCGACCAATTGATCGCTCTTGCAATGCTGGCCGCCTGGGCGACGGGCGACCTCCTGACCGCGGCCCTCCTCCCGATCATCATGATATTCGGCCATGTGCTGGAGGAGCGCAGCGTCATCGGATCGAAGGAAGCGATGGAGGCGTTGGCGCGTCTGACCCGTAGCCACGCACGGCTGATCACGCCGGACGGCTCGACGCGTGAAATCGACAATGTCACGCTGAAGCCAGGCGATCTGGTGGAGGTGAGAGCAGGAGACCGCGTTCCCGCCGACGGTCGCGTCAGGCAGGGACACGCGAGCCTCGACACTGCCCCGATTACCGGCGAATCCGTGCCTCTCGAAGTCACAGCCGGCATGGAGATCTTCGGCGGTGCGATCAATCTGGACGGTCGTCTCGAGATAGAGGTGACCCGAACCGGCGAGGATTCGACGCTTGGAAAAGTCATCGCACTGATGCAGCGCGCGGAGAATTCAAAGCCGCCGATCACGCGGCTCTTGGAGCGCTACGCTCAGCAATATCTGGGCTTCGTGCTGACGATCGCGGCCATTGCCTGGTTCCTCACCTATAATGACCAGATCATGCTGGCGATCCTGGTCGCGGCCTGCCCCTGCGCCCTGGTTCTGTCCGCACCGGCAACGGCGATTGCCGGTATTGCGGTCGCCGCGCGCCATGGCATCCTCATCCGCAGCTCCGCATTTCTCGAAGAACTGGCAGATTTGACTTCCCTGGTCATCGACAAAACCGGCACCCTCACCTTCGGCCGGCTTCGGCTGCAAGATATTAGACTGACGGGCAATACGGACCGGGAAGCCGTTCTGGCCTTGGCCGCCTCTCTGGGCGCTGCCAGCAGCCACCCGGTCAGCCGGGCGTTAGCCTCGCTTGTTTCCCATGACGCCTACCATCCGCTGACCAACGTCCGCGAACTTCAAGGACTGGGTGTCGTTGCCGGCACGGCAAAGGGCGAAGTGGCGCTCGGACGTCCCGAATTGTTCGAACGCCTGTCGGTCGTCGTTCCCCCGGTTCCCTCGCACGACGGCCCGCTCGCGGGCCTTTCCATCGGCGACGAGTTTGTTGCCTGGCTTCTCCTGTCGGACACGGTCAAGCCGGAGGCTGCGGTTGCGATGACGGAGTTGCGGGCACTCGGACTCAACCGGCAGCTTCTGCTCACCGGCGACCGTCAATCGGTCGCACATGCCCTGGCGCGAGAGATCGGCATAACCGATGTCGCGGCTCAGGCCCTGCCCGCCGACAAGCTGAAACGCGTGTTGAGCGAGACGAAAAGCGGCTTCAAACCTCTGGTCGTCGGCGACGGGATCAACGACTCGCTTGCCCTCAAGGCCGGTGCCGTCGGGATTGCGATGGGCGCGGGCGGCGCCGATATCGCGCTCGCCTCTTCGGACATCATCCTGATCGGCAGCGATTTGCGACGGCTCGGCACATGCATCCGCCTCAGCAGGCTTTGCCGCCGGACATTGAAAACCAACGTCATCATCGGTCTCGGCTGGACCGTGGCGATCGTAGCACTAGCGGGGTTCGGTTTTCTTGGGGCGGCGGGAGCCGTCGTCGCCGCCCTCCTCCACAATTTCAGCACCCTACTGGTGCTGGCGAACGCCGGACGGCTGATGCGATATGACGAGCCGCTTATTGCCTAGTTATTAACTTGCTATTCTGCGCCATCATCCGCTTCAGGTGTATCTTCCTCCAGGCTCTCCAGGACGCATTCCGTGCGCCGAACGATACGAGCAGCGCGCGCAAGCCTTGTCTCACATTGGTCGGCAGCCTCCTTCACATTGAGGCGCTCCTCCTCCAGGGAACGGTGACGCTGGCGAAGCTGCTCGAGTTCCGCCTTCACCATGGCCGCTTGCCGTAATGATGTATGCAATTCCTGCCCGCTGACTTGCTGGCCTGGCTGCAACAGCCGCGTCGGCGACGCAGCATCCACTCGCTCGGCTGTGGAACGAAGGTCCAGCGCAAGGGCCGCTGCCTCCGCTTCCATATCAACCAATCGATGACGCAGCGCCGCGAGTTGTCTGGCAAGGCCGTCCGCGCGGATATTTCTGATCAGCAAGAGTTCCGCAAATATGTTCGCGTCATCCATCTGGTCACCATTTGCCAAGACTGATCAGTTCGCCGCGGCAGGAGGCGTGATCATTTCCACATGGCCACTCTTGATCACCTGCACCGTTTCCACGGTTGATCGATTCAACACCGTCTCGACCGCGGAGACGAAAGCGGTAGGGCCTCGCACGATAACAAGATCGCTGGCCGGATCATATCGGATGGCGTCGTCTGGGTAGAGCGGAAAGAGCGCGTCGATCGCGCTCCGCGTCACCTTCCAGCCTCGTCTCTTCTGTTCCAGGATCACGGTGGAAACCTCGCTCTTGGGCGCGATGATGACCCGGCTTCCGTCAAAGGCGACGAACAGATTGCTGACGCGGCCGAGCGCCTCAAATGCGGCGACCCCCTCTTCCTTCACCGACCAGTTCTCCACCTGACCGGTTAGCTTTCCGGTGGTCGTGACCGGTATTCCGGACATGAAGGACAAGGTATCCACCACGTCGGCCACCGGCTGGGACACGACATTGAGGCGTATGTCCTGTCCGCTGGCCGCCGCCTGCACCGTCAACGGCGCCAGCAGGATGAGAAGGGCAATCGAGGATACGCGCAACTTCATCACGATGATCTCCAATCTTTTTCGGCTTACCCCTAGCATCCTGCCCGTAAGTATCACAGATCGCCATTGCCATTTTTTAATATAAAGTTAACATTATTTTGGAATTTAATCGATTAACTCAGATAATATTTCAGTTATTCAACAATATCTAAATATCCTAATTGCGATATCCATATCCAAAATACGAATTAACCGAAATTTAACAACGATATCTTGATTATTACTATCACTTAGGCAATGTTGTGCCTGCTTAATCGCAAAGGAGACAAGCAATGGCTACAACCCCTACCAGCAGCACCTCCACTCTGGATGCTGGCATCAACTCCGCCATCTCGAGCTTCAAGTCCGCTCAGAACGAAGCAACGGCTCAGAGCTTGCAGGTCGCAACCGAGATCACCAAGATCAACGGCGTTGCCAACGCCATCAAGAAAATCGGCCCGGGCTGATGCTTTCGGCGAAGCCGACCATGGTCGGCTTCGCCCCCTTTTTCGTTACCAAGCCCGTTTATGGCACCGCGCCTTTCCCTCATCACAGTGATTGTCTGACGGCTCGGATTGGCCGGAAAGGCGTCCGAAACAGAAACCGCCGTTGAAGATCATGCGTACGGTTCCATCTCCATCATCGGTCATTTCCAGCAAGACAACGGACGGCAACGACGCGCCGACCTTGCGTATCGCGCGTGCCGGGCGAACATCTATCCATCACCTTGGCTCGGGGACATACACCGTCGGTGGCGGCCAGACCTGTGACTTCGTCATTCTGGGCTGCGATCCGGAGCCCGCATTTCGCCTGCATGTTTCCGATGTGACAAAGCGAATGACTATCACCATCGAAGCACTGCGCGACGGCGTGGCCATCAACGATTCTGTCCTGGATCGCGGCGAGCGCACTTCCATCGGCTCCAGCGAAACCATCCGCTTTGCAGACATTGAGTGCCGTATCGAGAACCTCTCTTCGTATCCGCCTGCCCGACAGCCCCTGACCTTCCGCAGAATGGCGGCCGCCTGCCTTCTGATGCTCGCAGCTCCCCTCCTGTACATCGGCTTCGGGCCGAACCGGGAGCCGGCGCCACCCGTCCAGACGGCGCAAATCAAAACGGTCGCCCCGCAGCCGACCGCCGGTTCGATCACGGAAGAGCTAGGCGAGGCGATGCGACTGGCCGGCCTGCAGCTCGGTGCGAAATTGGCGGACAATGGAACCGCGATCCGCATCGGCGAAGGCTCCAAGCCGCTCGACATGGCCAGCAAGACACGATTGGACGGCATTCTCGCCGCCATTTCGCGCCGCAGCCCCGTTCCTGTCGTCGACATGACGACGCTCTCGTCTGGCCTGGCCGGCTTCGTCGCCGCCGCCGGCTATGCACCTGTCAAATTCATCATCGGCAACGACGGCCGGCGCTACCGCGAGGGAGAAACAGTTTCCGGCGACTGGCGTATCAAGGAGATACGCCCGGGGGAAATGGTGGTCGCCCGAGGCAAGGAAACCGACACGATCAGCTTCGATCCCGCGCCGGACAAGAAACTCCGGCTGGCGCGCACCGCAGGCGACGGAGGAGCGTAATTCATGATCCGCATCCTGCCGCCAGTCGCAGCCATCGCCAAACGAACCGATATCCTGTTTGCGGGATTTTTTGCCGTTATCGTCGTCATGATGGTGCTGCCGATGCCGACGGTGCTGATCGATGCGATGATCGCCTTCAATCTCGCCTTTGCCTTCGTAGTCCTGGTAACGACGATCTACCTGCGCAACGTGCTCGATATCTCCACCTTTCCCGCCGTCATCCTGATCGGGACCCTGTTTCGTCTCGCTTTGACGATTTCCACGACACGGCTTGTGCTCGCAGAGGGCGATGCAGGCGAGATCATTTCCGCGTTCGGTTCCTTCGTCGTTGCCGGCAATGTGGTCGTCGGTTTGATCATGTTCCTGATCGTGGCGCTGGTTCAGTTCATCGTCGTGACCAAGGGCGCTGAAAGAATTGCCGAAGTCGGCGCCCGCTTCACGCTCGACGCCATGCCCGGCAAACAGCTTGCCATCGACAGCGATCTGCGCAGCGGCCACATCTCCGGCGAGGCCGCCCAGAAGCGGCGCTCGCAGCTGGAACGGGAAAGCCAGTTCTTCGGCGCCATGGACGGCGCCATGCGTTTCATCAAGGGCGACGCTATTGCCGGACTGGTGATCGTCGCGGTCAATCTCCTCGGCGGCCTGGCGATCGGCATCTTCCAGCGTGGATTGAGCTTCTCCGAAGCCGCCCAGCTCTATTCGCTGCTGTCCATCGGCGATGGCCTCGTGTCGCAGATCCCGTCGATGCTGATGGCCGTTGCCGCCGGCACGGTCGTTACCCGCGTCAGCGCCGATGAAAGCACCAATCTCGGCAGTGAAATAGGCCGTCAGTTGATCAAGGAGCCCCGCGCCCTCGGCATCGCCGCTGCAATCACGCTGGGAGCCGGCCTTATCCCCGGTTTTCCGACCACCGTCCTCTGGCCTATCGGCATCGGCCTTGCCACGCTGGCGCTTGTCCTGGTCCGTAAGCGCAGATCCCAGTCCCCGGAGCTCGACGCCGCAACGGGAATAGCTCATCAGCAGAACGGCACAGCCACCGCCGCCCTTGATCGCGCAAAATATGGTGACCCCATCGTCGCGACGCTCTCGGCCGCCACCATGTCCCGGCTCGAGGCCAACAACCTTGGCGGCCATCTCGATGCGCGCATCCGCGTCGCCGCCCGCGCAGTGGGCGTCGCCATTACCGTGCCGACATTCAACGCCGATCCCCGCATGGGGGAGGATATGATCCATATCCAGGTCGAGAATGTGCCGGCCGGGCTTATCTCCTGCAAGGCCGATCGTCCGGCGGAGCTGATCGCCCAGGATATCGTTCGCATCGTCCGGCGTCATACCGGCTCGATTTTCAGCGTCGATGACGCAACGCAATGGCTTGCGAGCCTTGAGCCTCGGCTGGGCAAACTCGCCATCGACGTTCGCACCCAGGTTTCACCGATGCTGCTGGTCGCCGTCATTCGACGCCTGCTCGATTCCGGCGTCACGCTGTCACAACCGCGTGGCCTTCTGGAGACAATGCTCAAGATCGAACCGCACGAGCAGGATCCGGACAAATTGGCCGAGAAGGCGCGATGGGCTCTGTCGCGGCAGATTGCCTTCGGTCTTCTTGATCAGCGGGGACTGCTGCCCGTGCTGTCGCTTTCGCCGGAATGGGAACGCTTCGTCCGATCCTACAGCGACGCCTCAGACAAGACGGAGAAGGAAGGGATCAGCGAAAAGCTGCGCCGGTTGGCGAATGAAACCAAGGATGCCCTGGTGGATGCCAACGAGCGCGGCTTCGATCCGGTCGTCGTCATGCCGGGCGAACTGCGCTTCCTGACACAAGCATTGATGATCCGGCACAATTGCCGCGTGCCGGTCGTCGCAATCGAAGAAATAGACCACGACATCACCTCCGATGTCGTGGGCATGGTCGGAGTGCAGCAAGAAAACGCTGCGTAACAACAAGCCCGATCAGGCGTGAAACTGAACACAGTCGCGATACCTATCCAAGGGAAACAGACATATGGTGGATTCCGTCAATAACTCGACCTATCCCGACTTCCTGCAACAGGACATGTCGAAAACCGGCGATCTCCAGAACGAGGCGACGAAGCGCCTTGTCGAGGAATACAAGAATGCGGACCGCAGCTTCGAAAGCGTCGACGTCGCGAAGAACCCATCGAAATATACGGCCGAGCAGAAGTTGATCATGTTCCTTGATCTCCTGCAGTCGAAGGCCAACTACAAAGGTTACACGGATGCCGTCGGCCAGCACTATTCCTGGTACGGAGCCGATGCCAACACGACGGCCGGCGTCGTCCTGCGCACGCACAAGGAAATCAAAGCCGATTACGACCGGGCAATTTCCTCGCTGGAAGCCGATACCGATGTTCAGACGCTTCTCAACAAGCGCCTGTTTCAGGAAATCAGGGAGATGTTCGCGGAAGGCAAGAATCCCGAGGCCTATGCCGCCTTCAAGGATCATTTCGCGGCGAATGTCGTCAGCGGCAAAATGCTGACGGACGGGCTGGCCGCCGGCGAACCGCTGCAGGAGGTTCTCAACAACTACTCGTCGGCCCTTTATTTCTATTCCCAGGTTCTGTCCGATGCGGACTTCAAGAGCATGGCTCCGGAAGCAGATAAGAATTACTCGGATTTCCTCCAAACAAACCTTCTGGACGGTTCGGCACCTACGGACGCACTCGACGGCCTGGCGGGGAGCACGAATGGCGATAGCAGCGCACTCGACAAGCTCCCCGGTTTCGGCAGCGTCTTGCCGGTGGTGCCCGATAGCGAGCTGGCAACCACGGTCTTCGGCGACGGCCTCTACGACAAGAACCTGATGCAGGCGCTGTCGGGCCAGACCGAGCTGTTCCGACCGACGGTAGAACTGCTCGCCAAGCAGATGTATGGCGACAACAAGGTGGCAGCGGACGCGTTCACTGCCAAGGTGATGGAGCTTCTCCCCACGGTTTGGGACCAGATGGCCAATGGCGGTTCGGCGCTCGATTTCTACGGGCTTTTTGATCGACTTTTCCAGAAAATCGAGGCTCCTGCCGGCGTCAATGTCACGGACTACAAGACCAGCATCCGGGAAGCGGTGGGCGCCCTTGTTCAGGGCGGCGCGCTCGTTTCCCAGGCTCAGCCGACAGACATCGCGCAGCCACTCGTGGTTCGGGACGCCGATGGCAATTTCGTTCGCCAGTCTGGCCTCAACACCTATAGCAAGGACGAGATTTCCGCGATGATCGCGGCCGCCACCGGCCTTGCCGGTCGATCGCGTGCCGACAGCAGCTCGCGCAGCGGCGAAAGCCGATATGATTCCGATCCGGCCAATACGGCAACGCTCGAGCGAAAGATGTTCGGCACGGAAAACCACGCCTGGGATAGCGCGGTGAGCGGTGCGTTTGCCTTCAAGGACGTGGAGACCGCCGCCTCCAAGCTGACGGATCTGGTCGGCGACCGCGCCCCGGACCTGACGATCACGGCGCCGATACCGGTCAGAAACGGCTATGGTTTCGACAGCGTGTTGCCGACGATGGCCGATAGCGGGCTCGCCACCACCGTCTTCGGAGACGGCCTCTACAACAGCGACCAGATGAAATATCTGTCGGGCAAGAGCGAGTTGTTCAGACCGACGGCGGAAATGCTCGCCAATCAGTTTTTCGGCGACAACAAGGTGGCTGCCGACGCCTTCACCGCCAAGGTGATGGAGATCCTGCCTTCGCTTTGGGACAAGATGACCAGTGGCGAGATGTCCGCGGCCGACTTCCAGGGACATTTCGACCGGCTTCTTCAGGACGTCCCAGTCCCCGACGGCGTCAATGCCGCCGACTACAAGGCCGCGATCGAGGATGCCGTCACCGCGCTGATCCAGGGCGGAGCCGTTGTCGCGCAAACGGAACCCTCGGATATTTCGCAGCCGCTTGTCGTTCGCGACGCCAACGGCAATTTCGTTCGGCAATCGGGTCTTAATACCTATAGCGACAGTGAGATCTCGGCGATGATCGCCGCCGCCACCGGTCTTGCCGGCCGATCAATCACGGATACGCATACCCGCCAGCCGGAAGGACGCGGCGGCGCGGACGAGAGCTACAAGTCGACCGTCGACAACAAGATGTTCGGCATCGAAGGCAAAGCCTGGGACAAGGCCATGCTGGAAGCCTTCGCGACCAAGGATGTGGAAACGGCGTCGACGAAACTCTCCGATTTCGTCGGCAACTATTCCGGGGACTATGAGGTGACGCGGCCGAAGGCCGTTACCACCCTGGATTCGACACAACGAGCCGAGAACCTCGCCACCGTGCTCCAGCCGACCATTTCGACGATGGCTCAGGACCTGTTCGCGAACAATCTGCCGGCGCAGCAACAGTTTTCCATCAACATCATGTCGATCGTCACCTCCGTTTGGGGCATGGCCAAGCCCGGCGGCGATGTCGCCACCCTCATGAAGCAATTGCGGGAAAAACTCGAGGTCGAGGTCACACCGCCGCCGGGCGTGGAAAAGAACAAATACTTCAACGCATTGATGGATGGCGCCAATGCGCTCGTCTACGGCAGCGTCATCGCATATCGCGCGACGACCGGGCGCGTCAGCACGCCGGATGCCATTGCGGCGACCGTTCTCTACGGCACCTCCTTTGCGTCCAAGATTCTGAGCGGAACCGGGCATTTCCTCTCCACTGTCGAGGACGTCGGCAAGCTGTTCGGCAACGGAGCTTCCTGGAATGCGAAGGCATCCACCATGTTTGCCGCCGATACGCTCAAGATGGCGTCCAGCGCCTTGGGCGCCGTCATCGGCGTGGGTTGGATCGGGCTCGACATATTCTGGACGATCGGCGCCAAGAGAAGCGGCGCCGACGCGCTCGAACTCTCGATGTATTCGATCGCGACGATCGCCGACAGCGTCGTCGGCTTCGGTTCCGTCATCGGTGCGGCAGCCAAGGGGCTTCAGTACGGCATTCCCGAGCTTGCCGGCGCGCTTTCCTTTACAAAGACCTTCAGCACGGTCATGGGCGTCGCCAGCCTCATTTCCAACGCGATCTGGCTCGGCATAACGGCCTATGCCGACATCAAGGAAGCCCGCGAGTTCGACAAGCTGACGCACCGGATGAATAACGAGACCGAAAAACTTCTCGACGATCCGATCCTCTTCAACGGCCCCCGCATTCCGGCGGGCGGTTGGCCGGACTGGTCTCCCTGGTGAGACAAATTCGGCCGCCTATTGGTCAATGAGAGAATTTCAACCGAAAGCCGGGAATGGGCACAGCCTATTTTCCCGGCTTTTCCCTGCGCGGCGGCGCATTGCGCATTTCCGCGCCGACACGGCGGCGTGCCGATTTCAGATGTGGATCGCCTTGCGTATCCTTGTGTTCCCGCCGGGCTTCCGTCTTGGTCATGCGATGTTCGCGGCGAAACAACAGGCGCGAGATGGACAGGTCGAAGAACGCCGCGGCAAGCATGATCGCAGCTGCGACGACGACGATGGTGCCGATCAGATGGGCGGCAACGGATAGCGAGCAGGCCTCGCCGCAAAGCGGCGCCCAGAAAATGCCGTTCAGAAAATAGAGGACGGCGCCGCCACCCGCGACGGAAAGGAGAATGACCTTGACGATGCCTTTGAGAAACTCCACCAGGTTCGTCACGGAAAAGAGCTTCATGATCCCACTTGCCGGATTGAGCCGGTTGAGATCGAAATTCATGTGCTTCGTCGACACTGGGAAACCCTGGCCGTCGAGGATCGAAACGGCAATGGTGATCGCAAGACCGAGCAGCATGGGCACCCACAATATGCCGAATAGTATTTCGGCCATATTAGTGACAGCCGTCAAAGGAAAGCCAGGATCTGCCTGCGGACTTCCGGTAAGGCCTGCAGCTTCAAAACCGACACCGAAAATCCTGGCGAAATCCCGCAGGATATCGCCGAGTGCCCAGGCGAGATAAGCGGCGATCGCCAGCACGGAGATGGCAACCGGGATTTCCTTGGAACGGGCAACCTGGCCTTCCCGCCGCAACCGGTCGAGCTTGACCCGGCTCGGCGGCAGGCTCTTTTCTTCCGTATCGTCATTTTTGGACATCGGCAGTCTCGAAGATCGACTTCACCTCGGCAAAGCCCCGGATCCATATTTCGTTGAAATAACTGCCCGCGAACATGGCATAGAGCACCAGCACGGCAGCCACCGCCAGGTTCTTGAACGTCGCCACGCTGTCGTTCAGCGGAAACTGCTTGGCAGAACGGCCAACAAAGCCGAGCGACAACTCGATCGCGCCAATGATGATGACAAAGGGCGCTGCCAGCAGCGTGCCCATCCGGAAGAGTTGGATGAAGATATCAAGGATGATCTTAAGCGCATCTCCGTCGAAGGCGGGTTTCAACGTGAACAGCGGCCAGAATTCGAAGGATTTGTAGAAGATGGCGACGAGGTCGGTAATCCCTCCGGTTGCGACAAAGATGGCCAGCGCGATCGACATCAGCACCGAACCGAGCGTCGTCGTCTCAAGCGCATTGACCTGATCGAAGAGATTGGCCGCATTGGCCCCACGATAGACATCCGTCATGTCGCCCGCCGATTGCGCGGCCCAGAAAGGAATGCCGAGCCCCATGCCGATCAACCCGCCGAACACGAATTCCTTCAGGAACAGGACACCGAGGATGAGATAGCTCGTCTGGCCCTCCGCCAGCACCGCATGGGCAAAGGCGACGGCCGGCGCGGAGAGACCGATAGCAAGCCCGATCCGCAGCAAGCCGGTGATGCTGAAAAGAGAGAATAGCGGAAAGATGGAGAGAATGCCGAGCGCCCTCGCCGCCCCCAGCGCCATCGCCGCCGGGATCGCGGTCTGTAAATTGACGACGGGGAACTGGGCAAGGCTCGTTTCCATCCGGCCTATTGCACCATGGTCGGAAAGTCATTGAATATGTGGATCGAGTGCTCCAGCAAGGGCGTTGCCAGCGCGCGCCCGAAAACGAGTAGCACGAAGGACAGGACGAATATCTTGACGATCTGCGCGATCGTCTGTTCCTGGATCTGCGTTGCCGCCTGGAATATGGCGATCACCAACCCCAGGATTGCCGCAAGACCGAGCATCGGGCCGGCGAGCGCGAATGTCGCAAGGATCGACGCACCGATTTCCGCCGAGATCTGCTCCTGTCCCATCACTCAGCTCGCATAGGAAAGCACAAGCCCTTCAAGCAGCCGGCGCCAGCCATCGACGCCGACGAAGAGAAGCAGCTTGAAAGGTGTGGAGACGACCGTCGGCGACATCATCTGCATGCCCAAGGCCACGAGAATGGCCGAGACCGCGAAATCGATCATCAGGAAGGGCAGATACAGCAGAAAACCGATCTCGAAAGCGCGGGTCAGCTCAGAGACGAGAAAGCTCGGCGTCAGGACGGTGATGTCGTCGGGGCTTGCAGGCAGGGTCGCGGTATCGCCCCAGATGCGTTGCGACGAGTTGACGAAAAACTGACGAACCTCCTCATCGGAGAATTTCATCATGAAGGCCTTCAACGGCGCACCGACCTCCGAAAGACCGGCCGCCAGACCATTGATCGTATCGAAGTGGACATCAGCGCGCAGAAGGACTTGCCAGCACTGCTGAAGGATCGGGTTCATCACAAAGGCCGACAGCACGATCGCGATGGCAAAGACCAGCAGGTTCGGTGGCGTCTGCTGGATGCCGATAGCATTGCGGACGATCAGAAGCACGACGGCGATCTTGGTAAAGGAGGTGGCCACGACCGCGATGACGGGCAAGATCGAGATGGCGGCCATCGCCGCCAGCCCCTGGGTCAAGGGAAAGGCGGTTTCCATCAGGCGTGCAACGCGGTGACGCGGACGGCCGTGAGGCCGTCGAGTGTGACGATCTCGCCGCGGCCGATGATCCGTCCCTGGGTGACGATCTCCACCGCGTCCTGTTTCGGACGGTCGAGCGGGAAGACATGGCCTTCCGCAATGCTCTCCAGTTCCGATAGCGGCAGCTCGATCCGGGCTATATCGAAGACAAGCTTGACGGGAATGTCGCCGATAGACGCGATCGTCGGCGGCCCCTGTAAATCCTGGTCGATTGTTTCATTGCTCATGAAGTGCCTCATTGGTCCATTTGGCCGTGTCAGCAACGGTCCGCACAGCGTCGCGCCCTCGTTCGACAGCGTGCAGGCCGCCAGAAAATGCTCGCCGGTGACAGCTATTACGGTCTCGGCCGCCGTAGGATCGATCACGATCCCGTCGCCGACCGAAAGCTGCTTGAGTTCGCGCGCGGAGATAACCGCATAGCCGCGCCGGATGGCAACCTCAGCCGTCAGAGCGGCAAGGCGGCGGCGCGGGAGACGATTGGCCCATCGCCTCAGACCCATCAGCATCGGCTCGGGAAAATGACCGCATAGCGGCAAGGAAAGCCCTTGCCATGTGACTTCAAAACCGAAATTGCCAGGCAGTCCTTGGGGGGCCGAAGGGCCGACTTCCGTCAAGGTGATCTGCTTGCCGGTCTGCGTTTCGACCCTCTCGAGAACATCCGACAGCAGATATTCCAGCACGGCTGCACAGGCAGGTGGTGAAAGACGGTCCCATTGCGCCAGCGGCTCCAGCCGGTCGACAAGCAATTTGAGGGTGGCGCCCGGCGCCAGGAGTTCGACCGGCTCTCCCGCAATGGTCAAGCTGAGACGCGCAGGATCGCCCATCCTGTCCATTGCAATATCAGGAGCAAGCGGCCGGATCGCCAGCGTGCTGTCGCCGAAGGGTATCTGCCATGGTTCGCGCGCCTGCGGGACTACATGTCCGGAAGATAGGCCCGCAGGCGAGAGGTGATCAAAGGCCGCGTTCATCGGGCCAGCTCCTGCAGCCTGGCGACGGTTTCTTCGAAGGACGGCGCTTTCGCATGTCCGCTGAAAAGAAAATTCCCGATCAGAGTTCGCTTGCGCACGGCTTCATCGATCGCAGCATCGCGCCCATCCTGATATTCGCCGACGCGAATGAGAAGCTCGACTTCCTTGTAAAGCGCCAGCATCGAGCGCAATCGGTCAGACGCTCGCCGGTGCGTTTCCGTCACCACCGCATTCATCGTTCGGCTTCTGCTTGCCAATATGTCGATCGCCGGAAATTGCCCCGCCTGGGCGATCCTGTCGGAAAGAACGATATGGCCGTCGAGAAGCGCGCGGGTTTCTTCGGCGATAGGGTCCGTCCGTTCCTCGCCCTCGACCAGAACGGTGTAAAAAGCCGTCATCGTACCCTCGGCGCTATTGCCGGCGCGCTCGAAGATCTGCGGCAGGAGCGCGAAAACCGAGGGCGGAAAACCGCGCCGCACCGGTGGCTCGCCCGCCGCCAATCCGATCTCCCGCAGTGCCCGCGCCAGGCGTGTGACACTATCGACCACGAGGACAACGCGCTTGCCCCGGTCCCGAAAATGCTCGGCAATCGCCGTGGCGGTCAGCACGGCTTTGAACCGTTCAAGCGCCGGCCGCTCGGACGTCGCCGTGACCAGCACGGCGTTTGATCGCGCCCCGGCAGGCATGACGAGTTCGACGAACTCCCCGATTTCGCGGCCGCGCTCGCCGACCAGCGCACAGACGACGACATCGGCGTCGACATTCTTGACGATATCGGAAACCAACGTCGATTTTCCCGCGCCCGGCGGTCCGAAAATGCCGACCCGCTGGCCCTCGCCGCAGGTCAAAAGCCCGTCTATGGCCGGAATCCCAACGGGCAGATGCCGCGCAACCGGGCGGCGCGCAAGAGGAGCCGGCGGCGACGCATAGAGAGGCTGGCTGGTTTCACCCGCCCGACCCGTCACCCCCTCGGCCTTGCGGATGATATTGCCATGCGCGTCGATGACGGCACCGAGTAGGAAGTCTCCGACCGCGATCACCGGCTCGCGCCCTGTCGGGATGACTTCGGTACGGACCGATATGCCGCGGGTCGTCCCATGCAGCGACAACAGCGCCGTCTCCCCCTCGATGCCGACGACATCCGCAAAGCCGACCTCATCCGTTCCCGGCTCGCGCAGCTCGCAGAGTTCGCCGATACGCACGGCCGGAACATTCGCGCGCACCAGCAGGCCGGAGACGCTCGTGACCCTGCCGCTCGCGCGGCGCGTCCGCGTCTGGTCGATCGCTTTTTCCAGTCTCGCCAGCGCTTCAACCACGGCCCGCGGCCTCCACGAGCGCGATGATCTGTTCGCGCATGCCGATATGGGCTCGGCTCATCGATGTCTCCATTACCATCTCCTGTCCGGACAACAGGGGGTCGACGAGGATGTCGAACGAATGAATCAGCCCTTCGGCGGCACGGCGCACCAGCGCCTCATCTTCCGGCGGCACGT
Source organism: Rhizobium sp. AP16 (assembly GCF_000281735.1). Taxonomy (NCBI): domain Bacteria; kingdom Pseudomonadati; phylum Pseudomonadota; class Alphaproteobacteria; order Hyphomicrobiales; family Rhizobiaceae; genus Rhizobium; species Rhizobium sp. AP16. The sequence continues at coordinate 105,578 of NZ_AJVM01000009.1, forward strand.
AAAGACTGATCGTCTGCGTGGCGGCCGTATCGGCAATTGCCCGGGCGATGATCCGGCGAATGCGATCATCCATGTCCATGGAGCCAACAATCTGCGCTACAGCCTTCAACACGACCGGGCCGATCCAGTGGTCCAGGTCACCCAGCTCCCTCTCGGCCTTGCCGGTGGCTTCGGCAAGAGCCTCGGAAGCCTTGCGCAAACCGTCAGTAAATCCGTCCTGATAGCCGGATTTCCGCGCTTCCTGCCGCTCGTCTTCCGCCTTTACATGCATGTCCGCTGCGGACTGAAGGGCGGCAGCGACAAGATCCGTGGCATCGCGGATCTGCCCGAACTCGGCCGCTGGTATGATCCGCCGCTGGCTAAAGGGGGCTGATGTCACCGCCGGCTCTCCCATTGAGCAATCGCAGCGGCCTTGCCGATGGCAAGTGCGGCGGAGCGGATCAGCGATATCGAGCCGCCGTCCCGCCTGCTTTCCCAATCACCAAGCCAGATCGGCGCCAACCCACTGTCGGCCAGCCAAAGGCCGAGTATCGCCCAGCCATCCGCTTCGACAAGCCGCCGGACCTCCTCGTCCTCGAAACCGAGCAAGACAGGCGCCGGCGCAGACAGATGAGTGTGGCCGAAGGCGAATGCCAGAACATCGTCGCCGAAGATAGCGGTCAGCGCCGCCACTTTGTCCTTGCTCAGCACAGGACCGGCGGCGGCGAGGTGATAGGTCAGGCCTGCTGACAGCGCCGCCTTCCGCTGCATTTGCGGTAAAAGCGTCAGCAGATGACTGGCTTCGATCGGCAGACAGGCGGGATCGCCACCGATCTCGGCGCGTGCATGGAACAGGCGTGACTGCAGCCTCGGTGTCGCATCCAGACGGCCTAGAAGGTCGGCATCGATTTCGCTCAACCACTTTGCTCCACAGCCAGCTCCTGCGAGTGCTGCCCGGCGAACCGCCACATCCCTAAGCGCTGCCTGTTCGCCATGCCCGCCCGCCCGTGTCATCAGCTTTCCTTCCGTCGCGGGAGGAGAAGAATGAGACTGGCGGCAATCGCCAGCAAGGCTGAGCCTGCGATCGAAAGAGTGCGATAATCCAAAAAAGAGGTCAGCCCGTGCGTCGCAGTTGCGATCGCGACCTGCGCGGCCGCCTGCTTGGGTTCGGCCGCGGCACCCGCGGGCGCGGCTCCAGCGAGGGAGCCGATCTCCGACCAGGGGCTGACCACCACCGATACATCTTCGTAGGCGAGACCCCGAACGCTGTTGAGCAGCAAGGACCGGCTCTTCATCTCGATATCAACCAGATTGGCACTGGGTCGGTATTGCAACAGCGCTGAGGCACGCGCCTTTTCCTTGATGAGACCCCGCCCATTGTCTTCCGGAAGCACGATATGCACGCGGGCGGAGGCGACGCCATCCAATGCCGATAGCGTCTCGCCAAGCTGCTGCTCGACCGCATAGGTCATCCTGGCTTTCTGCTCGAGCGGCGTGACCAGAAATCCGTCGCCGGGAAACAGCTCCGCCATCGTGCGATGCGGCAGGCGCGGCAGACCCGCGTCGGAGAGTAGCTCGATTGCCCGCGCATGATCGGTTTCATCAACTGCGATCTTGAAAACATCGCCCTTCTCGCCCGTCACCGTAGCACGGATGCCGGCACGCTCCAGCAGCACTTGCGCATCGCGCGCGTCCCGCTGATCAAGGCCGGTCAGGACATCCTCACTGCAAGCCGACAGAAAGGCAGCACAGACGAGAACGGAGAGGATTCCCGCCGCGCGGCGCAGGAATGACGATGAGAGCGAAAAGGGCAGCACCACGGTCAAATCACTCATTGGCCTTGCGTCAGCCGCTTAGAGGACGACATGACAGATTGCGTGAGAGAGGAGATGAGCGTCGTGCCGGTGGCGAATTGCTGAGATTTTTCCAGCCTGTCGATGGCGCTCTCCAGGTTCTCCGTCTTCGCCGGGTGGCCATTGGCCTCACCCGGTTTCTCGACGAACCGCACCAGCGGTGTTTCGGGCGCCGTACCCTTCGGCATGATGAAAGAAGTAATGCGATCGAGGAAACTCGAAGTCTTCGTCTCGATCGGCGTGGGATCGAATGCCGGAGCCGCCTCGCCGCCCGGCATGATCTTGCGCAACTGTATGCCAGGCGAGACCGACTGTTCGACTTGAAGGCTCTCCCGATCAGCTCCGATCCGGAGGGAAACGGTCTCCACCGTCTGCAAGGGCGCTCCGGATCCGATCGCATCGGCAGGAGGAACCAAGGCACCTCTGGGAAGGGCATCACCACTCATCGGAAACTCCTTGTACGCAATACGATCCGCTTGGTCAGTGAAAGCGAGGCCGGAGGACTATTCCTGATCGCCCTCGTCGATGGCGTCCTTCGCAAAGTTGAAAAGCGTGTTGTTGAGCATCAGCGTGTTGGAAACCATGCTCGGCAAAAACGCTTCAACCGCAGCATTCAGGACCTCTTTCTCGCTATTGGGATCAACCTTCTTCGTCGTGTCGCTGGTGCTTAACGACGTGGAGCCGGGAGCATCCGCAGGCGTGGCTGGAATCGTCGCCGGACTTGAGGTTACCGCTTCAATCGCCATGCACGTTCTCCATCTGGAAGAGCTGATCAATGCTGCATCAGGTAATATTTCGCCAAAATCATGGTGTCAATTCATTAATTATAATAGATAATTAAAAACCATGGCAAATTATGGAGCATCAATGATGCATCTTTTCACCAAGCCTGTGCCAAAATTGGATTCTTGTTTAAAAACTACAACAATAAGACACATATAATCCGAAAAGCGAATATTATATCCGTAAAACGCGCAAATATTTGCTTTATTATTCTTTGTTGATGATATCGAATTCTTGTTTCGAAATGCCAGGCTGGGCTGCCGAACAATCCGTTTACCCATATTCCAATTGAATATGCGTCCGCGGGCGCCATTTACGCAGCGTTTACAGGGCGCACCCTAGGCATGAGGGGCATCAATGAACCCTATCGCCATTGATGGGCGCTCCGGCATACGAGGCAAGGCATGAAGTTACCATTGAAACCGGCGATGACCGAAGGAAGCCTTCGCTACAGCGGGAAAGATCCGGATGGATTATCAGAGGCGCTTTCAACGCCGGCATCGACGATAAGGGTCAAAACCACCGCAAAGAAGACCATCTCCTACCGATGCGAATTCGCATCCGCCGGTTCAATCTCTTTCGGCCTGTGCACCTATGACGGCGATTTTCGACTGACGCGTGAGACAGATAGCGGCAAGTTCCTGATGTTCATTCCCTTGAGCGGAGAGGCAAGTTTCAACACCAGCAAGGAGACGTTTGGCTCAAGGCCGGGGCGCGGCTTCATTACCAATGGAATACCGTATGGCGACATGCACATCATGGGGCCGCGACAGCATCTGATCGTGATCCATGATCGAAATGAGATGATCAACCGGCTCAGCGGACTGCTGGAAACACCTGTCGGCGGCAATCTTAACTTCCATCCCGATATCGATCTGGCCGCCGGTCCGGGGCGGATATTGCAGGATCTGGCTGAAGCAACCTTTAGCGGGTTGGCGCAGGATACAGCCTTGCGCCAATCGCCTCTCGCATTGTCAAACCTGACAGGCGCCATAACCAACCTCATTCTGGAGACCGTGCCGCATCGCTTTTCAGAGGCACTTGCCAGGATAGCCCCGGCGCCGGCGCCACGCCATGTCAGGCGTGCCATCGACTTCATGCAGGCCAACCTTATGCGGCCGCTCTCGATTGCCGACATGGCGGCGGTATGCAACGTCAGTGTGCGGTCGCTTCAGAAGGGTTTCCGGGACTTCAAAATGACGACGCCCATGGCATACCTCCAGCATCTTCGACTGGAAGCCGCCCATAGGGAACTTCAGGAAGCAACGCCGGGACTGACTGTCGCGGCAATCGCCCTGAAATGGGGCTTCACCCATTTCGGTCGTTTTGCCGTCGACTACAGGCTTCGATTCGGCCAATTGCCGTCGCAGACCCTGCGACGATAATCCATGCCGGTTTCAGCGGCCATCGGCGCCCACTGAATGCCCGGATCGCAATGTATGCGACGGCAGACAGCCATAACTCTTCCTGTAATCGCCCGAGAAGCGGCCCAGATGGGTGAAACCCCACTTCTGCGCTATGGCAGCGACGGATGTCGCGGGATTTGCCATGATGAGATCCCGATGCGCAGCCTCCATGCGCAGATTGGTCAGATAGGCCATGGGGGACATCCCCTTGAAACGCTTGAAGCCTTCCTGCAGCGATCGAATGCCAACCTGGGAAGCCTGCGCTATGTCGCCGATCGAGATCGGCTGCGAGAGATTGGCCTGCATGAAATCGATAGCACGTCGGATATGCCGGGGAGATGGCAACGCCGGCTGCCGGGCCAACGCGCCTGAAAAACGATGCGGCACGTTTTCAAGCAGCAGGTGGATCAATCCCGTGGATAGACAGGAAAGGGCGGCCGGCGATTGCAGCAGGGAGGCGTCGTCATTCAATCCGGTCGCCAGAATTGTTGTCACGCGGGAAAAGGCCAGTCCGGCCTCAAGGCGCAGGTCGAATTCGGGCGCAAGATCGATCGAGCCAGAGATGGGTTGCTCCAGCATGGCGGACAGTAGCCGGACAACCTCGTTCTGATTGATAATCAGCGAAAGATGCTCGCGGTCCCCCTCGATCACGACATCAGACAGGCTGGTCATATCGATGATCGTGCCTTTGCCGGGTTCGGAAACATGGTGCCGATTGGACGACGATATCATTGCCGCGCCCGAGAGTGGGACGTAGATCAGAAACTTGCTGTCCTCAGCCTTCTGGTGAAACCTCAGCCCCCCCTGATATGCTGCGCGACCAACGCCAAGTGCCTCGGCGGCAACGAAATCATATTCGGCGGAAAATCCCGCATCGCGCAGGGCCTCGACCCTTGCTGGAGCCTTGCAACGGCTCAGTATCTCAGAAAATTCATCCGCGTCGTTGCCCCTGAAGGTTAAGGACGAACCAGGTTTCTCGCGCTGCATTCCGGTGTTCCCGAACTAGAATGAGATGAAAGCGCTGGGCAATATTGCCGTCGCGCTTATCCAGAGACGCCCCACCGTCCACTTCCTTGCCAACATTATCACACTAAATGTGTAGTTTTTATTTTTTGTTTATTTAAGAACATAAAATTTTCGTTTTACAACAAAAAAAATCCAGCGCAGAGATTTTCCGCGCTGGATCAACCGCTCGCTCAGTCAGTTCAAATGATTTCAGGCGATATGCAGCCGGACGCCCGAAGCTCCGATCACTCGCTCCAGGGGCCCTTCCGGGGGCAAGTCCGTGACAAAATCCGAAACTTCCGTGATCGATCCCAGCGACACGAGTGCTGCTCGATGGAATTTGCTGGAATCGGCAACGAGCATGACGGAGCGAGCCTGGCCAATCGCGACACGCACGATGTCAACTTCGTTTTGATCGTCGTCCCCGATACTGCCGTCTTCTTCGATACCGCTGACGGCAATGACCGCGACATCGAACCGGAACCGCCGCACGAACTCGACCATCGCATCGCCGATAACACTACCATCCACATGGCGGACGAAACCGCCCGGAACGGCAATGGTGAAATCCGTTCGATCCATCAGGATCATCGCGGCGCGCAGACTGTAGGTGACAACCTTCAATCCTTTACGCTCGGCAAGCGCCTCCGCGACCGCCTCGCAGGTCGAGCCTGCGTCGAGAAAAAGCGTCGCGCCATTCGGCACGAGCTCCGCCGCGCGGCGGGCAATCCGGCGCTTCACGTCAACCTTGTCGACACGCCGCTGACGATAGGTGCCAGGATCGATCGGACTCGCAAGGGCGGCCCCGCCATGGTAGCGGCGCACCTTCCCACTATCCGACAGATCAGCAATGTCGCGCCGGATCGTCTGCGGCGTGACGGAAAGTGCAGCCGTCAACTCCTCGACCGAGGCATAGCCCGTTTTTTCGAGGAGGCGCAGTAAAGCCCGTTGGCGGATCGCCCTTTTCTTCAGATTATAGTCCATTGGCGTCACGTAATTCCAAGTCCAGCACCTCGAATCCCAACATCATGCGCCGTCCGAGACACCCTTATTTGTCGTCAGACCAAAGATGAAAGCAAGATGTTCCTGTCGATGCCGAGTAGACTTTTTATGGAATCGGATCGCTGCACTATTCCACTACAACGAGCACTCTCTTCCGGCTCACGCTTGTGGAGAGCCGTCGAAAGCAAACGCAACAGAATTGGGAGCGACGTCTCATTGCCCGGAATTGAACGCGGGTGCGCTCATTCCTGAGCTGAGGCTCTCCACTTCGTAGGTCCAGACCCGGAATGCCTTCAGCACATGCGGTCCGAAGGAATTGATGAGCGGGATATCGGCGGCATCGCGGCCCCGCGCCACGACGATACGGCCGATCCGCGGCTTGTTGTTGCGCGGATCGAACGTATGCCATGTTCCATCGAGAAAGACTTCCATCCAGGCACTGAAATCCATCGGATCGACGACGGGAACGCCGATGTCACCGAGATGGCCGTTGACATATCGGGTGGGAATGTTGAGGCAGCGGCAGAGCGTGACGGCCAGATGTGCGTAGTCACGGCAAACGCCGACACGCTCGTGGAACGTCTCGAATGCCGTCCGCGTCGATCGCGCCTGCATATAGTCAAAGCGGATGTGGCCGTGAACGAAATCGCAAATGGCCTGCACGCGCGCCCAGCCGGGCGTGGTCGCGCCAAACGTATCCCAGGCAAATTGGCTCAGCCGATCGGTTTCGCAATAGCGGCTGCCCATGAGATAGACGAGACAATCATCCGGTAAATCGGAAACCGGGACCTCCCGAGCATCGGGCAGTATCCTGTCCGTCTTGCCGTCGTCCTCGATCGTGGCGTCGCCCCAGATCGTCAGGTCACCCACCGGTGCGACAAGCCGGAGGCACCGGTTGCCAAAGAGATCATGGTACGTCGATGTCGGGACGTCGGGGATGGTAAATACAGTTTCCGGCGCTCTGATATCCGCAGCGCGATCGTCGTGGACCGACAGCAGGCAAACCAGGGCCGTCGGCTGCTGGCAGGTCAGGGTCATTTCGTAACCGTAGCGGATCAGCATAAAGAGGCTCCTGTGCAGCAAGGCTAACAAGCATGTGGACGTTCAGATTTCGGCGGCATTTTTCGTGTTTGGCTTTCTCGTTTCACGAGAGCCATGGTTTCGCTCCCTGAGCATGACCGAAAGTCTTCTCCATGAGGGTCTCTCTGCCACCGGATGAAGCGCGCGCCGATTCCAGCTGGTCCTCCATCATTACCCGTTCATGAGGCTCGTCCTCATTGCGGATGCGGTATTGCAGCACATTACCTCTCGGCGGCAGCGTACCGGTGATACGGTAGGTGCTTCTGAATTTGGGCGCGGCCATGCCGGGGGCCTTTCTTATCCAGACGGCCTGTCCCACGGCAAAAAGATGCATGGCGGGATCGCGTCGGATCGGATGGGCACCGCTTTTTGTATCGGTCATGATTATTTATGGTCCTTTTCGAGTGCGATTTCGAGATCGGCTGGATTGATCGATACCATTTGGTGCTTTGCTCCCTGCGTGGCCATTGCCGGCAGATGAATGAAGGTGCTGACGCCTCGCCAGGCAAGCCACGAGATTCCCTCGATGACTTCCTCATCGTGATCGACGCGGTATTCGCCGGCCGGTTGCGGCGCGTCGAACCCAGGCAACAGGAATGGGAACGAAAAGCTAACGACGGTTTGCGTGGTGCGGTTGGTCATGGCGCGGCTCTCCGCTGGAAGACGCCGATGCATCTCCCTGCACTATTCTCATCGGAACCGGAACGATCCGGACTCGGCCGGTACATCCAAGGTCCGTGCGAGGGATCATCGAAGGTTCGGACAGTGCGACGCGCGCTGGAACGGCGCTATGCGTTCGCTATCGAGAACTCGGTGACGCAGGCGGGTCGTTAAGTCTCAGACACCGCGAAAGCCGGAAAAGCTCAAATAATTGAACCCTACACATACGACTTCATTGGGGCCCAATCAAGGATAATTCAGATTTCATTGCGAATATTCATCAATAAAATTCAAAAATCTCAAAATAAAATACTGAATTAATATCCATATAATTGGCGCCAATCATCTAATGTAGGTTATAATCGGGAGCAGAATATCAAATTTATATTTCATAATAATTTCCACATGTGCGCAATATTTCTTGGCACTCCTATCTATCGAGTGCCACAAGTGCTATTTAGGAACATCAGCCGCCATAAGCACCGGCTGCAGAAAGAACCCCTATGAAATTCCGTCCACTCCACGATCGCGTCGTCATTCGGCGCGCGGAAGGCGATCTCAAATCCAAGGGCGGGATCATCATTCCAGACACCGCCAAGGAAAAGCCGCAGGAAGGCGAAGTCATCGCCGTTGGTCCGGGCATCCGCAATGAAGGCGGCGCGTTGATCCCACTCGACGTCAAGACCGGCGACACGATCCTGTTCGGCAAATGGTCCGGAACCGAGATCAAGATCGATGGCGAGGAACTCCTCATCATGAAGGAGGCCGACATCATGGGTATCGTCGGAAACACCGATGCGGCCGCCCAAAAAGTCGCCTGACGGCCGATCTCCGACCCTACAATTTCAAGACTGAACTGGATAAACGCCATGACCGCCAAACAAATCAGATTCTCCGCCGATGCGCGCGATCGCATGCTCCGCGGCGTCGAGCTGCTCAACAATGCCGTCAAGGTGACGCTTGGCCCCAAGGGCCGCAATGTCGTAATCGCCAGCGCCTATGGTGCGCCGCGCATCACCAAGGACGGCGTCACCGTCGCCAAGGAAATCGAGCTGGAAGACAAGTTCGAGAACATGGGCGCGCAAATGGTGCGCGAAGTGGCCTCGAAGACCAATGACCTCGCCGGCGACGGCACGACGACTGCGACGGTGCTCGCCGCCTCCATCCTGCGCGAGGGCATCAAGCTCGTTGCCGTCGGCATGAACCCGATGGACCTCAAGCGCGGCATCGACATTGCCGTTGCCGCCGTCGTCAAGGAAATCCAGGCGCGCGCCAAGAAGGTCCAGTCCTCCGGCGAGATCGCCCAGGTCGGCACCATCGCCGCCAATGGCGACGCGAGCGTCGGCGAGATGATCGCCAAGGCAATGGACAAGGTCGGCAACGAGGGCGTCATCACGGTCGAGGAGGCGAGAACCGCCGACACGGAACTCGACGTCGTCGAGGGCATGCAGTTCGATCGCGGTTACCTGTCGCCCTATTTCGTCACCAATGCCGAGAAGATGCGCGTCGAGCTTGAGGATCCCTACATTCTCCTTCATGAGAAGAAGCTCGGCAATCTGCAGGCGATGCTGCCGATCCTTGAAGCCGTGGTGCAGAGCGGCCAGCCGCTGTTGATCATCTCGGAAGATGTGGAAGGCGAAGCGCTGGCGACATTGGTCGTCAACAAGCTGCGTGGCGGCCTGAAGGTCGCGGCCGTCAAGGCTCCGGGCTTCGGTGATCGCCGCAAGGCGATGCTGGAGGATATTGCCGTCCTCACCGCCGGTCAGGTGATCTCCGAAGATCTTGGCATCAAGCTCGAGAATATCACCATCGACATGCTGGGACGCGCCAAGCGCGTGCTGATCGAGAAGGACACGACCACCATCATCGACGGTTCCGGTGAGAAGGTAGCTATCCAGGCGCGCGTCCAGCAGATCAAGGCGCAGATCGAGGATACGACCAGCGACTACGACAAGGAAAAGCTGCAGGAGCGGCTGGCAAAGCTTGCCGGTGGCGTCGCGGTGATCCGTGTCGGCGGCGTGACCGAGATCGAAGTCAAGGAAAAGAAGGACCGCATCGATGATGCTCTGAACGCCACCCGTGCGGCGGTCGAAGAAGGCATCGTGCCCGGCGGCGGCGTGGCACTGCTGCGCGCAAAGTCGGCTCTGACAGGTCTGACGGGCGAAAATGCCGACATGACGGCCGGCATCTCGATCGTGTTGCGCGCGCTTGAAGCTCCGATCCGGCAGATCGCCGACAATGCCGGCGTCGAGGGCTCGATCGTTGTCGGAAAGCTCATCGACAGCACCGATCACAATCAGGGTTTCGACGCACAGACGGAAACCTATGTCGACATGGTCAAGGCCGGTATCGTCGATCCCGCCAAGGTCGTGCGGACCGCTCTGCAGGACGCGGGCTCGATCGCAGCACTTCTGATCACAGCCGAGGCGATGATCGCGGACATTCCGGCAAGAGAATCCGCCCAGACGGCCGGAAATGGCGACATGGGTGGCATGGGATACTGACACCAGCGCCTGCACCGCTCGGCCAGCCTAGTCGGCGGCGGAACTTGAACAACCCTAGACAAGGAAAATTGCCATGGCCGTGCAAAGCGCATCGATCGCGCAGCGTTTCGAAAGCTATCAGCCATCCAAAACGTTGCTCGTATGGGCCTGCATCGTCGCCGCGGTCGCCACCATGATCGTCGGCTTCAGCTGGGGCGGCTGGGTTACGGGCGGCACGTCGCGCACCGCAGCGGCGACAGCCGGCGTCGTTGCGCGCGGGGAACTGGCATCCGCCATATGCGTTCAGCGCTTCAACGCAGCACCGGATGCGGCCTCGAAACTCATCGATTTCAAGGCCATTCCCGATAGCTACAAGAAGCGCCAGTTCGTCGAAACCGGCGGTTGGGCAATGATGCCCGGCGAGACCACACCCGAGAGCCGCAATGTCGAGGGCTGCGCTATCGCCCTCGCCATGTAAGACTTTCGTTTCAGAAGCGCCCCCACATTTGTGGGGAGCGCTTTTTCAATCTGTCAGCGCAGGAGAACGACAATGATCCGTTTCGAGAAAAAGGCCGACCCGAAGCCCTTGCCGAAGGACGTCGAGGACAAGCGCCCCGACAAAATCCACGAAACAGCAGTCGAAGAGCCCAAGAAATCCGGCGCGGACGGCGCACGGTCCCGTGCACGGCAACCGACTGAAGACGACCGCCTTCTCTGACAGCGTCTTTCAGAAACTCGCTTGCTCTTGGAATGCGTCCGGATTGCAGGAGGTAAGCCATCCGATATGTCCGTGGTTACGCGGTGGCGAGGTGTCGGCGCCGCTGGGATGCTGTGCCTATCGTCTCTGCGAGGCGAGTTTCGTCGATCGCCCCTTCCCACCTGGCAATGACGATCGTCGCCAGGCAATTGCCGATCAGGTTCACGAAGGTCAGCCCCTCGGCCAGAATGCGGTGAATGCCCAGGATAAGCGCGATGCTTGCGACGGGGATGATGCCCGTGGTGTTCAGCGTCGCCGCCAGCACGACGAACGCGGCACCCGCCACGCCGGCCGCACCCTTGGACGTCAGCAACAGCACCGCGATCAGACCAAGCTCGTGCCAAAGGGTCAGATGCGTGTTCGTTGCCTGGGCCAGAAACACCACCACCGTCGTCAGGTAAAGGCAGGTACCGTCGAGATTAAAAGAGTAACCGGCGGGCACGACGAAGCCGACGACGCTCTCCTCGCAGCCCACGTCCCGCATCTTCTGTATGACGCGCGGCAACACCGTCTCGGTGGAGGTCGTCGCGGCGACGATCACGATCTCCTCACGCATATAGACCAGCAGCTTCCAGAGGCTGACGCCCACCCAGTGCGCGACCAGCCCGAGCACGATCGCCGTGAAAAGCGCACAGACGATAAAGAACTCGACAATCAATTCGCCAAGCGCCAGCAACGACCCCGATCCGAACCGGCCGACCGTAAAAGCGATCGCACCGAAGGCGCCGATCGGCGCAAAATACATGACGTAGCCAACGATCTTGAAGAAGGCACTCGACAGGCTTTCGATCAGTGCGAAAGCCGGCTTTCCACGCTCGCCGATCGCAGCCAGCGCAATCCCAAACAGCACCGAGACGAACAGAACCTGGAGTACTTCGCCCTCGGTGAAGGCGGAGGCGTAGGTCTTGGGGATGATATGAAGCAGGTAGCCGGAGATGCTTTGCTCATGGGCGGACGCGATGTAGCTGGCGATCGCCTTGGTATCGAGCATCGCCGGGTCGATGTTCATGTCCGCGCCCGGCCGCCACAGATCGGCCGCCACGAGTGCAAAGACGAGGGCAAAAATGGTGATTGCCTCGAAATAAATGATCGATTTCAACGCGAGCCGGCCGACGCGCTTCATGTCCGTCATGCTGGCAATGCCATGCACCACCGTGCAGAAGATCACCGGCCCGATCATGATGCGGATGAGCGAGATGAAGGCATCGCCGAACGGCTTCATCGAGGCTCCGAATTCCGGCCAGAAATGGCCGACAATCACGCCCGCCGCCGTGCCGATCAGCACCTGGAACCAAAGCTGGCCCGCAATACCGAAACGCCTCGACTTGGGCGTCAAAGGCGGCGTCTTCACGTCACTCTGCTTCTCGCTTACGAGACCGTCCATCATCTCTCCTCCCCCATTTCATGTTTCCTCGATCGAAGGCACCGGTGATCGAACAGCCCGCCATTCGCACCATCCTCCGCTCCCGTCGCCTCGCCCCGAGCGGATATTCGCAAAATCCTCACCGCCGCCGGAGAAGCCTCCAGCGATCAATCCTCCTATAGCTGCCTGCCATTGCCCCGGGACGCCACACGGAATCTTGTCCTGGATATAAGCTGCTGCTATAGATGCTCACATGGTTTCCACCTTCGATTTGAGTTTGCGCCACCTCGACGCGGCATTGGCGGTGCTGCGCCAAGGGAGCATCAGCGGCGCTTCCGCTGCCGTGAACCTCTCTCAACCGGCATTGACGCAGGCGCTGGCCAAACTGGAAGCGCTGCTCGGCCATCGCCTCTTCGATCGCCAGCCGAGCGGCGCGTCTCCCACGCAGGCAGGCCATCTCTTCCTTGCCCGCGTCGAACGGGGGCTGGAGCGCATCATCGACAGTGGGCGCAGGCTGCGCCGTTCGGCGCGGCTGAAGCCGATCGCCTATCTGGAGCGCCTGGTGTCCATGGGGCAGTTTCATGCACTCGCTGCGGTCGAGAAGGCCGGCAGTTATTCTCTGGCTGCCCGTGAAATTGGCCTCTCCCAGCCATCCGTGCATCGGGCTGTCAAGGAACTGGAGGCAATCCTGGGCCTGCCCCTGGTGTTCCGGGCGGGTCGGTCCATGCGGCCGACCCCGGCGGGTATGCGGCTGGTTTCAGCGATCCGGTTGATGGCGGCGGAGCTCCAGGCTGGTTTCGACGAGTTGGCCGCGCTGGAACAGGCGGGTGCTGGTACCATCAGGATCGGCGCCCTGCCCCTCCCGCGGGCTGGATTGCTGCCTGAGGCGCTCGCCGGTTTCACACGCAATCATCCCTACACTGCCATCACGATCATCGAAGGACCTTATTCCGATCTGCTGGCGGCGCTGCGCAATGGAGAAATCGACATGGTGGTCGGCGCACTTCGCGATCCCGCGCCGACGCGCGATATCCTCCAGCGGCCGCTGTTTGAGGACGACCTGTTCATCGTCGCGCGATCTCGCCACCCGCTTGCTGGCTCCAGCGATCCCGATCCCGCAGATCTGGCGAATTATCCCTGGGTGATCGGCGCACAGGGCTCGCCAATGCGCGCGCGGTGGGAGGCACTGTTCATCGACCCCGCGCTGCCGGCAAGGCGGATCGAATGCAGCTCCATCCTGATGGCGCGCTGGCTCCTGCTGGATGGAGACTGGCTTGCCCTGATGTCCACCGACCAGTTCCGGATCGAGCAGGCATCGGGACTGCTCGCGCCGATCGGAGGCCCCGTTCAAGGCTCCCGCCGCCAGATCGGCGTAACCACCCGCGCCGACTGGCTGCCGACGGCTGCACAGGCTGATCTGCTAAGCGAATTGACCATCGCCGGCGCAAAGCGATCTTCAGGAATTTGAATAGCCCCTGACCGCTTCCGATACGCCCATACGCTGGCATTATGGGTAAAAACGGCGCGGGAGAGACGATGACGATAGCTCTTGTCAGATTCGGCGAAGCCGCGAAACAGGTTGGGGAACTCCCAGCCGAACATCGTCCGCGCCCTCGATATCGCATCTCTTCCCGAAGTCTCGACACCATTCTCCACGCGACAGGAACATCTCGCGCATGATCATCGATTGTCACGACCATCACGCCGCCGCCGCACCTTTCGACGCGAGGAGCGCGGAAAACAATATCATGGATGCCGACGCCCAAGCTGAGGTGCGCAGCCTATGAGTGCCTTCACGATGGACGCCGACTGGCTCAGCTTCGATCCCACGCCTTCCAGGCCGGCCTTCCAACTGCCGGCGGGTGCGGTGGACGCGCATTGCCACGTCTTCGGGCCTGGCGATGTCTTCCCCTATGCACCGGAACGCAAATACACCCCCTGCGATGCCGGCAAGGACAAGCTGTTCGCGCTCAGGGATTTCCTCGGTTTCGAGCGCAATGTGATCGTGCAGGCGACCTGCCATGGTGCCGACAACCGTGCGCTGGTCGACGCGCTTCGCGCCGCCAATGGACGAGCTCGTGGCGTTGCGACGGTTCGCCCCGACGTGACCGAGGAGGCACTTGCCGAGATGGATGCGGCCGGCGTGCGTGGTGTGCGCTTCAACTTCGTTCGCCGGCTCGTGGATCCGAAGCCGGACGCCTATTATCGCGGCATCATCGAGCGTATCGCGCCGCTCGGCTGGCACATCGTCATCTATTTCGAGGCGGCAGATCTTGAAGAGCGCTGGGATTTCTTCACCAGCCTGCCCACCACGGTCGTCGTCGATCATATGGGCCGGCCCGACGTTACGAAACCAGTCGATGGTCCGGAATTCGGTCGCTTCGTGGCTCTGATGGAGCGCGACAACATCTGGTCCAAGGTCAGCTGCCCCGAGCGTCTCTCCAAGAGCGGCCCGCCGGACTATGACGATGTCGTCCCTTTCGCGCGCACTCTGGTCGAGCGCTTCCCAGACCGCGTGCTGTGGGGTACCGACTGGCCGCATCCCAATATGAAGAATCACATGCCCGATGACGGAGCATTGGTCGACTTCATCCCCCGCATCGCGCCGACCGAGACGCTGCAGCGCAAGCTGCTCGTCGACAATCCGATGCGGCTCTATTGGCAGCTCTAGGGTCCCGCTCGTGTTTGTTCGGGCGACTTCCCCATGATTCCCATCCGTCGTGAACAAGGCCGGCATAAAAGCGGGCAGATGTCGAAGTCGCATAGACGCGAATCTCAGCGGTGGCCGCGCCGCTACTATCACATGCACCGGCGGAACGGGCCAAGATGGCGGGATTGGTCTTGCAGGAGCTTGAAAACGTCTGTCGTTGGGCAAGATACGAGACTCCGCCGGCTTGCAACCCAAAAAATGTGCGCGGCATGCGACAGTCGGCCGGTGGTACGACATAAGCAATATTGTCAATAAAATAATCGACGCTATGACTATAATGTGGGGCTTCGGTCAGGGGGGCGCTTGGACGTTAGTTTTAGTGGAGAATTAGATGAGGCGCACAAAGGAGGAGGCGGCGGAAACGCGACGTGTAATATTGCATTCGGCGGAAACGTTGTTTCTCGACAACGGATATGAAAATGTCACGCTGGAAGAAATAGCCGTCGCCGCTGGCGTCACACGCGGAGCAGTTCACTGGCATTTCAGAAACAAGCAGGGCCTTTTGCTTGCGATCCGCGATGAGGCACGGCAGCCGTTTCGGGATCTAGCGGAGCGGGTATCCGAAGAGCACCCCCCCAATCCGCTCGAACTGGTCGTCGATACAATTTCGGCGATCTTCGCAGAGCTTCAACAGGATCCACGCAAACGCGGGATGCTGAAAGTCATCATGTATCTCGACATGTCGTTCGCTGACTGTGACAGCGGCACGTCTTTTCGGCATGAAATGCAGGAACACTTTGCGAGGATCTTCTGTTCCATGAGCACGGCTAACGCCTTGCCCTGTCCATGGACGCCGGAGACCGCTGCTTCCACGTTGACTGCGGCAATTGGCGGACTGGTCTACGAATGGGCTCTCGACAAGGGCGACTTTGACTTGGCGCCTTGTGGGCAAGCCCTCATCAACATGATCCTCACCGCCTGGTTTCCGAAACATGAAGTGCAGAACATGGCGGCAACGACTTGAGATCGAATTGAGCTGATCGAAATCCAGGCTAGCCCGGCTGCAAGTGCTTAATTGAGAAGGATCCGGTAGGGAAAACCGGATCCTTCCTTCTTTGATCGGAGGTCAACCGATCAATGTGAGAAGCCTGGCGGATTGGAAACGACAGGCTTCTCTTATCCGGTACGAGTCCGGATAACTTTGGATTAGAAGCTGCGCTGGAAGCGCAGGATACCAGCCCACTGATCTGCATTGACGGAATCGAAGTTCGTGTAGGAAACTTCCGGTTCGATCAGCAGGTTCTTGACCGGGTTGAACTTGACGTTCGTGGTCGCGGCAAAGATCTTCGAGTCGGTGTAGGCGAGCTGCAGGTTCCACTTCAGCTTTTCGTTGATCGGAACGCCAACGCCGCCCCAAACTGCCCAGTCGCCCCAGCCGCACTTCGACTCATCATTAACGGGGCAAGCAGAACGATCGAGGTTCGTGCCGGCATACTTGTTCAGCTTGTTGCCGTCGGTGTTGTAGCCACCCATCAAGAAGGCCGAGAACGCGCCGAAGTCGGCATCGACACGAGCCTTGACAGCACCTTCTTCGACGATGGAGTCATAACCACCGACGACCTTGAAGGCCCATGCACCGGTCTTGTAGCCAATACCGGCAACAGCGTCAGGCGCGTAATGGTTCGCCTTGTCGTCGGCCCACCAGCTCGATCCATAAGAGGCATCCGAGCCGCTGGAGTTGCTGTCTTCCAGCGAGATCACAGCCGTGAAGCCGTTGCCGGCATCGTAGTTGTAGGTCAACTGGTTGAGTTCGTACGGGCCGTCATAGATCACGTCGTCGTTGATGACGTCGCCAGCGTAACCCACAAAGAGGTTGTACTGCGAGTCGAGCTTACCAACGGTGAAGCCGCCGAGGCTGATATTGGCGAACAGCAGCTTCGTGCTGGTCGAATTGCCTTCTTCCCAGTCCCAACGGAAGACAGAATTGGTCTTCAGCGGACCGTATTCAGTGTCGGTAGCCGTATCGAGGCTCAATTCCGCACGGGTGTGCCAGAGCGTACCGGTGCGGTTGGTCGGGCTGTACGCATCGTACCACTTGCCTTCGGTACGAACCATGCCGCCGATCTTGAGGCAGGTTTCCGTGCCCGGAATGAAGAAGTAGCCGGCGCCGTATGCGTCGCAAATGCGAACATATTCAAGCGGTTCCGGTTCAGCAGCAACGATAGCATCGGCCGCATGAGCCCCTGAAACTGCAGCAAGCGAAGCAGCAGAGCTGATCAGAAGACTTTTCAAATTCATAGTGAACTCCTGGTTGTATTATGCATTTCAGACGCTTCCGCGAGCATGGAGCTACATTCGCCGCTTACGAGAAGCGACGCCGTATAAATGCGATCAAGTAAGTCCGCGATACGCTCCCCAGTGCCGGAGTCAGGCCCGTCGGACCTTCCCCATTCCCCTCGTGGCAACAGCCTTGAAATGCCCCTACCGATCCGGCCGAATGTTCGACCGCAAGACAAATTATGTCCTAACCATGACTTACAAACGGACCGTATGTTTGTCAATTATATGAAGCGTGCTTTGACATCTACCTGCGCCGCCGTTGCCAAAATGCAACTATCTGCATCACCCTCGGCGCCGGCACTACCAATAATCAACGGGAATTGGCCCTGTCCGAACCGGGTACGACAGTCCTCCGGCCGGCATGCCGCCCAGGGAATCGGAAAAGATGGTCACTGCGCCACCCCATTTGATCGGAAATTGTTCCGATGCCGAATCGGGGACGACTCAGCCCATGACGGGGGGTCACCGGCATGCGATACACCCCTTAAGGTGCCAGAGCTCCACATTTCAGAAAGTAGTCCGGAGATACTCCGTTCTCTCTTTCCATTTGGCAAGCGATAGTCAGAACTTTGGCGCGCTCT
>NZ_AJVM01000010.1:0-16852 GCF_000281735.1 Rhizobium sp. AP16
CGAAGGCCCAGCCTGTCACGGCTACCAGCAGCGACACCATGGTGAGGATCGGACCGAAGGTGATCGCCGCTTCGGTCTCATAGGCGAGCATGGCGATGAAGTGGGTGCACCAGACCGAGGAGCCAGCCGCGACGGAGGTCAGAAACAGCCATCCACCGCGCTGAAGTCCCAGTGTCGTCTCCGACCGTCGCAACAGATTAAGGGTGATCCACCCGCCACTGATACAGACGAACGCCGCAAGAAGAACGAGCCACAGATTATGCTCCGTGGTGATGCATGATATGACGCGCACTCTGAAATCCCAAGCCTATGGATGGCGACGACCGAACTCTTTGACGGCTACCTGCCACACCGATAATCAGGGGCCAAGTTTTTCGAGGGCAAACGATAATATCGGGTAAAGACCGAATGTGTGGCTTGGGGAAAAGGCAGGTTTGCGAATAAATTCACCGTTTCGTCACAGATGCGGTCTTCCCCCCCCCCAACATTAAGCCGAGCGAAATCGGCTATACCGGGCATGGCTTTCGAAAATGGACGGCAGGTCGAGCAGAGGTCCCAACATCTCCTACCCAAGCCGCCGCCCTTTTTTCACATAGTCAGAAACGAACGATTGTTGCCGCCGTTCATCAAAGGGCAAGCAATTCGCTTGTGGTATCGACCTGCTCGCTTGAGGCATAGAGGCTGCCAAAGTCTGACGGCTGCGGCGGCTGTTGCGCCTTCATGGCCGTCTCGAACTGGCTTTGCGTCAGCGATCCGGAACTGGACGTGTCGAGGCTGTCGAACAGGGACGTTGCCTGATCCTCGCTCACGTCGGATGGACGAGCCGCGACGAATTCCGCCTCGCTGACGCTGCCGTCGCCATCCGTATCCATCTCGGAGAACATGCTGGACAGCTGATCGTCGCTCGGTGGTCCGCCAGCCGGAGGTGGCGGCGGCTGCTGGCCGGACTGCATGGCGCTTGCCAGCTGCGATTCCGTGAGCGATCCGGTGTTCTCAGTATCGAAGCTTGCAAACAGATTTGTTGCCTGTTCCTCGCTCACGTCGGATGGACGAGCCGCGACAA
This sequence comes from Rhizobium sp. AP16, assembly GCF_000281735.1. Classification (NCBI taxonomy): domain Bacteria; kingdom Pseudomonadati; phylum Pseudomonadota; class Alphaproteobacteria; order Hyphomicrobiales; family Rhizobiaceae; genus Rhizobium; species Rhizobium sp. AP16. The sequence continues at coordinate 1,064 of NZ_AJVM01000010.1, forward strand.
ACTCCGCTTCGCTGATGTTACCGTCGCCATCCGTATCCATAGCCTTGATCATATTGGTCTGATCGCTGGTGCTGGAAGCAGCTTGCGTGCTCGATGTGCTGCTGGTGGATGCGGTATCCGAGCTTGAGCTCGAATCATCGTCGCTGCTGCCAGACTGCAGATTGAGCATCATCGACATCAGCTGCGCGGCCAGCTGCTGCGCCGTTGTCGCCAGAGATTGATCGTCGGACGACGAAGACGAATCCTTGCTGGACGATCCGCTACCCAGGACAGAAGAAAGGGCATCGTCCGTTGACGACGCTGCAGAACGTGATCGCAGAGATTGATAATAACTATTTGAACTAATTGAAGTAATGCTCGTCATGGGGGCCTCCGGATGCGAGCGTTGAAATGACTCCGGTTTCTTACGCTTACTCGTTATGAACATATTGCCGTCGCGTCGGGCCGCCTGATCTGTGGCAGCACGATCTTTGATACCGATATGAGCGGATGGACGTGCCGAATGCTGTAAACCCAGCATTCTTCGCGTTCCTGCTTTGATGCTCACGCGTGCCCCCGCAGCGCATGAGTTCAAGATTGAACACGACAGATGAACGCCATCATGGCGCTATCGGCATCCGCACATTCTCGATCTGGCAATTCCCAACGAGCTACTGATGCACAAGCAAACTTGTGCGTAGCTTATAGGACCGGGTGCACGCTCTCGGCTGCAATTTCTTCTGTGGATTGTTCGATTGGCTCAAAGCCGTAGGGAGCCGACAACCGCCGGCGCGGGTTCCGCGGCTCTGGCAGGTATCGATATGTCTGTCGACGGCAGTTTTATAGGTGGGCTGATCGATTTGGACGCGTTAAACCAAACCTGCGGGCGACAGGTCGCCCGCAGGTTTGTCGGATCAAAGGCTTGCGTTCAGCGATACGAAATAGCCGGAGCGGTATTCGACCGGCAGAAAGCGTTCGTGCAATTCCTTGAACGTCGCTTCCGGATCGAGATCCTTGAACAGGTCCGGATGCAGCCACTTGGCGATCTGCTGTATGGCGACGAACTGGTAGGGATTGTTATAGAACTGATGCCAGATGGCGTGAACATTACCGGTCTTGACTGCAGTGATGTCGGTGAAGGCAGGGCGGTGCATCAGCTTTTCCAGCTTCGATGTGGCCAGGGCCTTGTCCGCGCCGGGACCAACGCCGACCCAGTCGCCGCCGGGAACATAAAGTTCCCAGTTCGCACCGGTAACGATCACCTGGTCCGGGTTGGACGCAATGATCTGTTCCGGATTGACCGTGCCGAACGTGCCGGGAATGATATCCTTGGCGAGATTGATGCCACCGGCCATTTCGACCATCCGGCCGAAATTCTCGTTGCCGAAAGACATGCAGCAATCGTCGCTGTAGCCGCCGGCACGTTCGATGAAGACCACTGGCTTCTTGATCTCGCCGGCCTTGGCAAGCACGTCGGTGACGCGCGCCAACTGCTCATCGTGGAATTTCACGAATTCCTCGGCGCGTGCCTCCTTGCCGAATAGCTTGCCGATCAGGCGCATGGACGGAGTCGTGTTCTCCATCGCCTTCTCACGGAAGTCGACATAGACGAGCGGAATGCCAACCTTGGCCAGCTTCTCGATGTAGCCGCTTTCTTCCGTCGCCGACTTGGCGTCGATGTTCATGATGATGACATCGGGCTTCAGCGTTACAGCCTGCTCGATATCGAAGGTGCCGTCCTTCATGCCGCCGAAGGTCGGGATCTTCTTCATCTCCGGATATTTTTCCAGATAGGCATTGTAGCCGTCGAGATCGGCCTTCTGGAAGTCATCCCGCCAACCGATGATGCGCTTGAACGGCGCCTCCGTGTCGAGGGCTGCGGTGAAGTAGATCTGACGACCTTCGCCGAGAATGACGCGTTCCACCGGAACGCTGACCTGGACGTCGCGGCCGGTAATATCCTTGACCGTGACCTTCTCACCGGCGATAGCCATCCCGGAAAAAAGGGCAAACACGAGCGTGGCAACCGAAGCCACCTTGTTGAGGTTGAACACTTGTCTCTCCTGAGCGATAAATTCGGACGCGATTTATGTTTTTATGACTTTTGCAGTCAAGAATTATCTTTTAGAAGTCTTCTACGCTTGGTTGTTCTCTTGGAAAGAAATAGGAAATGCAGACACTTAACCTGCGCTCCAATCACGATTTGCGCGACGAGATAAAGGCCTATTGGTCGATCCGGGCCGAGACTTTCGACAGCCAACCGGGGCATGAGATCTTTTCGGAGGAGGAGCGGGCGGCATGGCATGCGTTGCTTCAACGCCATCTCGGCGATGGTACGGGGCAGACGGCCCTCGACCTCGCCTGCGGCACGGCGGTCGTATCCCATTTGCTCGACGACATCGGCTACAGGGTGACGGGCATGGACTGGGCGGAGCCGATGTTGGAACGGGCGCGAGCCAAGGCGAAGACCCGTGGCCGGCCGATCCGTTTCCTGATGGGGGACGCCGAAAACACCATGGAGCCGGATGGCGCCTATGATGTGGTCATCAACCGCCATCTGGTCTGGACGCTGGTCGATCCGCTCGCCGCCTTCAAGGAATGGCATCGCGTGCTGAAGCCGGGCGGGAAACTGCTGGTCATCGATGGCGACTTCGTCAATACGACCCTTGTCGCGACGATTACCGGTAGGCTTGCGGCCCTTATGGCACGTCTCCGTGGTCGAAATGCCCGGCCACAGAACGGGCCGGGTGCAGCACTTGCCGAAACCCACCGCAGCATTCTCTCCCGCGTCTATTTTTCCGAAGGCGCGCGCGCCGAAGCGGTGGCCGACCTCCTGAAGGCTGCCGGCTTTTCATCCGTGACCATCGATACGGACATGGGCGCTATCCACCGGACACAGCGCAAGAACTTTGATTTCCTGAAAGGGCTGGAGCGCGCCGCGCAGCACCGCTACGCTATCTGTGCTGGCAAATAGGGCGGGTTTGATCTGGTACCTCTGATTTTCGATCGCGGTCGTTTGGAGTTTTCTGCCGGACCGCATCTCAATTGGCTGACGGAACCGGGCAGTCGAGGTCCCCATCGCCGCACTTCAGATATCCTTTGAGATCTTCGATACGGCTCCGCGTCATGTTGTTGAGGCAGGAGCTGGAGATGAAAGGATATACGGTGCCGCCCGTGACTTTAGAGCTTGAGAAATTGCATTCGGCGTCACGGTAGCCGACCCAGGCTTTCTGTGTCGATACCAACAGTTTCTTGGTATCGGCGTCGTCCTTCAACCGCGCCTCGATCTGTTTATAGAGCACATTCAACTCGGCGTCCGATTTTGCATAGGCTTTGCCAGCGCAAATATTCATGTCGGTTTGGGTTGTGAGGTCGCCACAATTTTGCTCGGCAAGCGCAAAGGTGGGCGTTGCCAAAATCAGCGCAATAGCAAAGGCTGTAATTCTCATTCGTATTCCCCCACTTATGTCGATAGCAAACGATATTTCACTCGCGCCGAATATATAGCACCATCTTGCGGTAGCAAGGATCGCCGCCTCTTCCGCCAATATCGGTCGAATCAAAAATAGTGTCATCCGCCGCGACAGAGGCAATGTCGCGGCGGATGATTTTCAACCTTTAACGTCTGCGGTAGCCGTCATGGCTGCTTCTGCTTCGTTGAGCGCCTGGGCGCATTCCTCGCAGCAGACCTCGACAGTCTTGCCGCCGAGCTTGACCTTGATTGCCTCGGCCTCGAGTTCGCAGTCGCAGGCAGCACAGGTACGTTGAGACATGTCAGTTCCTCCGTTTGATGTCCCCGGCTTGGGGATGTTGGGAGGAAACCATTTCGCCGGCGCTGCCGCTGTCGGATTCTTTAGCGATTTATCGCGCCCGCAAATGGGCAAGCCGCTGGAATTCGGCGGGCGTACGGTCATAGGCCTGTTTGAAGGCGGCGCTGAAATGGCTGTGGCTCGAAAAGCCGAGATCCAGGCCGAGGGCGGTCAGGTCGTCATATTCGCCGAGCAGGTCGAGCGCCCGCGCCAGCCTTAGACGCAGCTGGTAGCGATAGAGTGGAATGCCTTCGACCTGCTGGAAGACCTGGGTGAGGTAAACCGGAGAGACGCCGACATCATGGGCGATGTCAGCCAGGGTCCATCGACGGGCAAGGTCGGACGACAGGACAAGTTTGGCGCGATCGACGAGCTTTTGCCGTCCGGTCGTCGCACCGGCGGCATGCGAGGTGCGCTCGCCAAGCGAACGCCGCACCAAAGTCAGCGCAAGCGTTTCCGCCTCCAGCGTTTCGGCGGCGCCGCGTTTGAGGCTATGCCGCAACAGGGCGACCAGCGCCTGTGCGCGCGGATCGATCCGCCGGCGCTGGCGACGAAAGATCAGCGCGTCCGCCGTCTGTGTCTGATCTTTCGGTGCCAGTTCGTCGAGCAAGGCTTCGTCGATTGAGACGTCGATACAGGCATCTCCACCCTCGATCGGATGGCTGATCTTGTATTCCTGCTCCCGGTTGAAAAACAGCACCTGGTTTGCTTCGGCCACCACATCCTTGCGCCCGACATGGCGCATGAAGACGCCGCGATAGGGGTAAACAAGGCTGGTCGAATGCGCGCATTCCTCGGCGCTCTTATGCCGGCATGCGCCATCGCAGAGCACATCTCTAATCGTGACGGTCTTCGTCTTGAGCAGAAGGTCGATTGAAAAACCTGACATGGCATAGTCCAATATCGGCCGCGCGCGAGCCTCTCAGCTCGCCACGTTCTAGCACAATTATCTATAGCGTGTGTAGATGTGCTCATGGCTATAGGCTTGGCCGCGTGACAGGCCTATGTCCTTCAACTGGTCGTCGGACAGCTCAAGCAGGGCATTGCGATTGCTTCGCGCCGTTAGTTTCGCGGCAATCTGCATCGGTATGGCTAACAGCCATCGCAATGCCGGGTAGATTTTTCGTTCAGTTCGGCGGAAGGATACACGGATTGCAGTCGTGGTCATTGTCGTCTCCATCGAGCTTGTTTCGATGAGACAAGTTGACCATTTGCCGGAAGTTTCCGCTGTCGGATTCTTTAGCGATTATTCAGGCGAAATCCTGCCTGTGCGGGTCAGGCCGCCCGTCTTGCCCGACGGTCGTCCTGCGTCGCACCTTCGATGCGGAACTGTTGCAGCAGGTTCATCAGAATATCGGCTTCCTCGGCCAATCCGCGGCTGGCTTGCGTCGTTTCTTCGACCATCGCAGCGTTCTTCTGGGTCATCTGATCCATTGCATTGACGGTGCCGTTGACTTCCTGGAGGGCGGTCGCCTGGTCCCGGCTGCCTGTCGCGATGGTCTCGACATGCTTGCTGATCGCGACAATTTCCTGGCTGATGGAGGCAAGCATGCCGCCTGTTTTCTGCACCAGTTCGGAGCCGGCGGTGACTTCACGGGTCGATTTTTCGATGAGGCCCTTGATCTCGCGCGCGGCCACGGCGGAACGCTGCGCCAGTTCGCGCACTTCCTGCGCGACGACGGCAAAGCCCTTGCCCGCGTCTCCGGCGCGGGCAGCCTCGATGCCTGCGTTTAGCGCCAGCAGGTTCGTTTGGAACGCGATATCGTCAATCACTTCAATGATCTGTTCGATCTGTCGGGACGCCTGTTCGATGCGATCCATGGCGGCGACGGCATCGCTGACGACTGTGTCCGAGCTGTCGGCCGTCTTCTTGGTGAGCGCTACGGCATTATTCGCTTCGCGGGCACGTTCGGCCGAGGAGCGGACCGTGACGGTGATTTCCTCCACGGCGGCGGCAGTCTCTTCCAGATTGGCCGCCTGCGCCTCCGTGCGTTTGGAGAGTTCGCCGGCCGAGGACCGCATCGCGTTGCTGTTGTGCTGGATTGTCGTCGCGCTGTTGCGGATGCGGGACAGGGTGTCCTGCAGGCGAACGAGCGAGGCGTTGAAATCGATGCGCAGCTGCTCGAGGCGACCCACGAACGGGGTCTCGATCGTCTGTGATACATCCCCTTGTGCCAGACGGCCGAGGCCGACTGCGATCTGGTTGACCGCAAATTCGATCTGGTCGTCGAGCGTGCGCTTGTCGGTATCGTTGCGGCTGCGCTCGGCTTCGGCAAGCGTGCGCTGTTCGGCGGCCTGCGTTTCCAGATCGCGGCGCGCGCGGGCGCTGTCGCGGAAGGCTTCCAGCGCGCGGCCGATCTCGCCGAACTCATTCTTCTTCTCGACGCAGGGAATGCTGCCACCAAGATTACCGGCGGAAATCGTGTGAACCGTCGTCGTCAAGGCCTGCAGCGGTCTTATCGTACGGCGGATCGCAAAGAATGCGAAGAGACCGACGAACGCCATCACGGCACCCCCAGCGGTCAGGACGAGAAGCTGCAGATTGTTCAGCCGCGCGAAATAGACCTCCATCGGAATGCCGATGAACAGAATGCCGACATTGGCGCCGGCAGCATTCTTGACGGGGAAATAGCCGGTCATGAAATTGCGGCCAAAAAGCTGGGCCGGACCGTAATAGGCCTCGCCCCTGGCAAGCACAGGCTGAGCAGGGTGATCGGCGGCAAGCTTTGTGCCGACGGCACGGCTGCCATCCTGCTTCTTCACATTGGTCGACACGCGAACATAGTCGCTGTCCTGCTTCTCGAAGATCGTTGCCACGCCAGCGATCGACTGTGCTGCCCGGTCGACAAGGTCGTGATCGCTAAAGGCCGGAATTTTCTCCTCGGTGACGGAGGCAAGCTCCGTATCCTTCAGCGCGATCTTCGCGCCATCGTCGCCAGCAGCGTAAAGGATCGCCATCGCGCGGCTTGCATCCCTGGCGTCAGCCACCGCGCTGTCCATCACGTCACGGCTGAGGTTGTAGTAGGTCACCGCAACGATTGCGGCCGTGCTGACGGCGAGCAAACCGAGGGTGATCGCAACGACCTGGCGCACGATGGATGTCGATAGAAAACGCAGCATGAATATCTCCGGTGATATAACCGGAACCAGACTAGGCGAAAGTCATTAAGATTCTGGCCAATGTCCGGAGTTTGGGGCGGCTATTCAAGCACCGCCGGCCTTTCTGTTGATGAAGCTGAAGGCGAGCACGGCGAAGATCAGCACGCCGGTGCCGACCTGCTGCCAGTAGAAATTCAGGCCCGTCAGAAGCAGGCCGTTGGCGACGATGCTGAGCAGAAGCACGCCGAGCACGGTTCCTGCGACATTCGGCCGGCCAAGCGGCGAAAGCGTCGTGCCGATGAAGGTCGCACCGATCGCGTTCAGGAGAAAGGCGTTCCCCGAAAAGGGAATATAGACCGTGACCGTCGCGGTCAGGATCAGGCCGGCGATGGCGGCGATGAGGCCGACGAGAATGAAGGTTATGGCGACGTGGCCGCGAAGCCTGATGCCGGAATAGCGCACGACGCTTGGCTGGATGCCGATCGACAGCACCACACGGCCGAAGCGGGTGCGGGCAAAGAGCGTGGCCGCGGCCGCGATGATGACGATTGCGATGACCAGCGGCACAGGAATGCCGGCAATCGCGCCGTGGCCGAGAAACCGGAACGCTTCCGGCACGCCGGTTGGTGGCAGGTAGACCGGATTGCCGCCATTCGTCAGCAGTTGCTGGATGCTGCGGCCGATGAAGAGCGTGCCGAGGGTCGCGAGGAACGGTGATACGCCGATCCCGGAGATCAGGACGGCATTGAAAGCGCCGACCGCGGCGCCAGCTGCCAGGCCCGCTACCACGGCAAGTGCCACCGGTTGGCCGGCAAGCACCAGAGAAACGAAGGCAAAGCTCGCGAAATCGACTGCTGTTCCGACCGAAAGATCGATCCCGCCGGAAGAGACGGCAAAGGTCATGGCGATCGAGACGATGGCAAGCAGCGTGAAATTATTGACGAGAATGCTTTGCAGATTGCCTGGCGTCAGGAAGGTCGGCGTCGCGGCTGAGAAGATCACAAAGACGAAGAGAAGCGCCAGGATCAGGCCACATCGCGCCAATACGGCGACCGCGCGACGCGGCCATGCCTGCGATGGGGCGGCGGAATTCGAAAGCGACATGGTCAGATCTCCCGCTTGCGCAACAGGGTCGTTGCCGAAACGACGATCAGGATGAGAAGGCCTTGAATGCCGTTAACCAGCGTGCTTGGCAGGTTGAGCAGCTGAAAGCCGTTGACGAGAAAGCCGACGAGCAGGGTGGAGAGCAGTGCCCCGCCAATCGTCGGAACCAACCGTCGTGAAAAGACCGCGCCGAGCAGGGCAGCGGCAACGACAGGCAACAGCATTTCGCCGGAGCCGGTGGTGCTGCCGCTGAGATAGGAGACCGAAAGAATGCCCGCGATGCCGCCGCAAAGGCCGCTGGCGAGGAAGGCGCCGGCAAGCAGGCGCTTGAGCGGCAGGCCGGCGGCACGCGCCGCGTCCGGAAACTCTCCCACGGCATAGAGTCTCAGGCCGAGCGGCGTATATTGCAAGATCGCTGTCACGATTGCTGTAAAGCCGAGAAGCACATAGGCAAGGACCGGAATGCTGAAGCTGTCGGATGCCGAGAGCAGCGTCAGCAAATCGGAAGACGCCGGCAGGACAGTATTCTGCGTCAGCACCAGTTCGAGGCCTGCGACGATATTCATCACGGCAAGCGTGGCGAGCAGCGGCACGATGCCGGCAAGTACGACGGCGGCGGCATTGACGGCACCGATCGCAAGGCCGGTCAGCAGCGTGGCAGTAATTGCCACCGCGTCGCCATAACCGAGCTGCGTCAGCGTCGCATAGACGGCCGCACTGAGGCCCATATTGGCGGCGAGCGACAGGTCGATGCCACCGGTGACGACATTGGCGCCGCCGGTAATCAGTACGATGGTCAGCCCGATCGCCAGCACGCCGGAAATGGCGGATTGGCCGAGCACATTGCCGATATTGCCGATGCTGAGGAAATAGGGCGCCGTCAGCGAGAAGACGATAAGGATCAGGGCAAAGGTGATCAGCGAGCCGAAGCGCAGGGTCCTCGCCGCGATATTGCCGCCTGTCCGGCCGGCCGTTTTCTCGGCCTCAAAGCCGGTGACGGGAGCATATTGAATGTCAGCCGACATGGCGCAAGCCTCCTGAGGCGCCCGACGATTCCGCCAGCACCTCATCCGTTGTGGTTTCCGACGAGATGAATTCGCGGGTCACGCGGCCGCGGAAGAGCACGAGAATACGGTCGGTAATGCCGATCAGTTCGGGCAGGTCCGAGGACAGCACGATGATGCCGGCACCTCGGGCGGCGAGTTCACCGATCAGCGTGTAGATTTCCACCTTGGAGCCGATGTCGACGCCAACGGTCGGCTCGTCGAGCAGATAGATTTCCGAATGGCGGCTCAGCCATTTGGCGATCGCCACCTTCTGCTGGTTGCCGCCGGAGAGCGTGCGTACCAGAGCTTCGCGTCCGGCTGTCTTGATCTCAAGGCGTTTGATGAGGTCGTCGGTATCGCGACGTTCGCGTTTGCGATTGAGGAAGCCGAAGCGTGTGTAGCGGGCAAGGCTCGACAGCGTGATGTTTTCGGCCACGCTAAGATTGAGAGCGACGCCGTGGCCGCGCCGGTCTTCAGGCACCAGGGCGATCTGCCGTTCCACAGCCTCCGTCGGACTGATACTGTGTGTCGGTTTGCCGGCGACCTCGATATGGCCGGAGGAAGCCTTCTCCAGGCCGAAAAGCGTACGGACGAGATCCTTGGCCCCGGAGCCGAGCAGGCCGGTGATGCCGAGCACCTCGCCGCGGCGAAGGGTGAAATTGATATCCGAGAAGCGGTTCGGTGCCGTCAGCCCCTCGACTTTGAGGATCTCCTCGCCAAGCTCGATCTGGCGCTTCGGAAACATGTCGGCGATGTCGCGCTCGACCATCAATCGTGCGATGGCCGCAGCCGAGGTCTCGGCAATCGGCAGTGTGGCGACGTCAAGACCGTTGCGCATGACGGTCACATGGTCGCAGAGCTCTTCGATCTCGTTGAGATAATGCGAGATATAGATGATGGTCACGCCTTCATCGCGCAGGCGCCGGATCAGCCGGAAGAGGATATCGGCCTCGCGCCGGATCAGCGCTGCCGTCGGCTCGTCGAAAACCAGAACTTTCGGCTGGTTGAGAAGGGCGCGGGTGATCTGCACGATCTGCTTTTCGGCCGTGGACAGCTCGCTGATCAGGGCCTTGTTCGGCAGGTTGACGCCGAAATAGTTGGCGAGCAAGTCGCCGGCGCGCCGCTGCATGCGACGACGGTCGAGAAAGGGTGTGCGGCCGATACGCGGCTCGCGGCCGAGGAAAAGTGCTTCTCCGACGGTAAAGGTCGGCACCAGCAGCCGGTCCTGATGGATGAAATGGATGCCGAGCGCTTCGGCGAGATGCGGCGTCAGATGATCGAAGGATTCCCCCTCGACTTCGATCCGGCCTTCGTCCGGCCTGTGCAGGCCGGCAAGCAGCTTGATCAGCGTCGACTTGCCGGCGCCGTTCTGGCCGACCAGACCGTGGACGGTGCTGCGGCGCACGGTAAGAGAGGCGCCTGCCAGCGCCTGCGCCCCACCGAAATGTTTGACGACATGGTCAAAGCGAATGACGTGATCATCCGAGTGCGGTGGCGTCGAAGGCGAAGATGCCGTCATTGGAAGGCTCCGATGGGAATCATGGTGATGCGGTCGCCGGCGGCCGCATCACCAAGGGAAAGATCAACCGATGCCGAGTTTCTTGACGACTTCGGCGACGTTGGCCTTGTTGGCCAGAAGCGCCGGCACATAGGTCTCGCGCGGCAAGGTCTGTCCCGCCAGAAGCTTGGCGACATTGCGGATCGCGGTGCGGCCGATTTCGGCCGGCTGCTGTGCCGCATCGGCGCCTGCCGGCGAATTCGGATCGGCGACCAGTTGCAGCACCTCCGGGCTTCCATCGACACCATAGGTACGGATTTCAGTGCGGCCGGCGGCGGCAATGGCCTGCGTCGCGCCAAGCTGCGGAATGTCCCAGGCGGACCAGATCGCCTTGATCGAGCCCTTCTCCGGATATTTGTTCAGCAGTGCCGTGACCTGGGTGAAAGCGTCCTGGACGGTGTTCGGGATCACGTCGCGCAGTTCCGGCTGGATGATCTTCACCTTCGGGAAATACTTGATGACGTTGACGAGCTGGTCGTAGCGGATCGCGCAGGGCGTGACGCCGTAAAAGCCGTTGAAGACGAGAATATTGCCTTCGCCGCCGATGTCGGACACGAGCTGCAGGGCGAGATCCTTGCCGATACCCCAATTGTCGGAGGTCGTGTTGTTGATCGAGTTGGTCGAGCCGACATCCACGGTCAGCACCGGAATGCCGGCATCGCGAGCCTTCTTCAGCCAGGGATCGATGACGCTGAGCGTGCCGAGGATCTGCACGATGGCATCGGGCCTCTGGGCGATGAGCGTCTGCAATTGCGAGACCAGCTTGCCGTCGTTACGGCCGGCATCGACGGCGATCGGCTCGCCGCCAAGGCGTTTGACCTCGGCAATCTGGGCATTATAGGCCTGAAGGTCGAAATAGTGGTCGGTGCCCGTCGCGCTGATGGCGATGCGCTTGCCTTTCAGCGACAGGCCATCGTCGGCTGCCGCCGCCTGGCTGGCAAAAAGGCCCGCTCCGGCAAAGGTCGCGCCGGTGACGGCTGCGAGCTTCAGGATCTCCCTGCGGCCAAAGCCGGATCTGTCTTGTTCTGTCATGGAATGTTCTCTCCGTGTTTATACCCCACAAAATATATGGATTTATGGGGTTTGAGAGGAACAGCATTCCAAAAGAGCGCGATCGAAAGAAAAGTTCTCTGATCAAAAGCAATGTGGCTGCAATGACAAAATTCCACGCCGCCGATTTCTCGACATAGGCTAAATGAGCGGGAGCTATTCCGGATAAGCGGAAGCAACAACCGAAATATGCGAAATTCTCTCCTCGTTGGCGGCACGGATCAGGGCTTCCCTGACTGCTTCCGGAGGGACGACATCGTGCAAGGCGTCCAGGCAGGTTCTGACTGCCACGACGTATTCTTCACCATCATCGCTCGGCCAATCCGAGATCAGGGTTACTGCTGCGTCCCGGACCGATTTGATGACCCTGTATTTTTCTCTGCCACGCACGACGAGCCTCAGCGCGGGAAACTGATGCGAAGTGTGCCATTTCATAACGCATGGTCTCCGAATCGTTAGAACATTGGTAACTACGCAAGAACCGTTCCAGGCAAGTCGCTGTACAAGAACGCCTGGCAGCAGAGGTCTACTGGCGAAAAACGGCTAAGCGCACTGCTGAAGATCGGCGGGAAATGGGACCGCACGCATGAACGCAGAGACCGAGCTCCGACATCTTTGCCGGAGTGCAGATGCCGATATGCAGCTTATGGTTAATATTCCTAAATCATATACTACACTTCTTGGTGCGATTAAAGCTCTATTCAACAGGCTGGTCGTAGTGCCCGATCAGCGGCCGCAAATGAGTATTTACAATACGAACTAGTTCGTACATTATTGTTGCGGGAGCTTGGGAGGAGTCGACGTTTGGCTGGTCGGGCGTTGAGGGCCGGCGCCATAATTATTCCTTCCATTCGCCGTCGGCTGGTTTGGCGCGACGGTTTATCCAATAGTCCATTGGGAGGAGACGTCATGCAGACATCAACGGGAATAAGGACACCGAAGCGTGCAGCACTTGCAAGCTGGCTCGGCAGCGCGGTGGAATATTACGACTTTTTTGTTTACGGTACCGCGGCTGCCCTGATCTTTCCGAAGATCTTCTTTTCATCCGCGGATCCGCAAGCCGCCGCCATGGCGTCGTTCGCGACCTTCGGCGTTGCCTATATCACGCGTCCGCTCGGCGCGGTTGTTCTCGGTCACATCGGTGACAAGTTCGGCCGCAAGAAGGTTCTGACCTTCACCCTGCTGCTGATGGGCTTTTCCACCTTTCTCATTGGGTGTTTGCCGACCTATGATCATGTCGGCGTTCTCGCTCCTATCCTCCTCGTCATCGCACGATTGCTGCAGGGGATTTCGGCTGCCGGAGAGCAGGCCGGCGCGAACTCGATGACGCTCGAGCACGCGCCAGAGCATCGGCGGGCATTTTTTACCAGCTTTACTCTCAGCGGTACGCAGACCGGCCTCATCCTTGCGACCCTGGTGTTCATACCGATCTCCAGGTTGTCGGAAGAAGACCTTCTGGCGTGGGGGTGGCGTATCCCGTTCTTTCTGAGTGTCATCGTCGTCTTCGTCGGATTCTGGGTGCGCAGGACGCTTGCGGAAACGCCTGTTTTCGTCGAGGAATCCAAGAAGGGTGAGGTCGAAGGCGTGCCGCTGATAACGCTGTTCAGCAAATACTGGATGGACGTCGTTCGTATCGTCTTCGCGGCGCTGATCTCGGTCGTCAGCACGATCTTCAGCGTCTTCACGCTGTCCTATGCGGTCAACACCATCCATATCGATCGCTCGCTGATGCTGACGGTCCTCGTCCTTGCGAATGTTGCCGCGCTGGTGGCAATCCCGCTCTGGGCGATGTTGGCGGACCGGATCGGCCGCAAGCCAGTCTTCATCTTCGGTGCCCTCGGCTGCGCCGTTCTCATCTGGCCTTACATCTGGGCGATCAGCCAGGGCGACCTGACGCTGATCTTCGTCCTCGGCATCCTGCTCTCGGGCATCGTCTATAGCGCCTCGAACGGCGTATGGCCGGCACTCTACGGCGAAATGTTCGATACGCGCGTGCGTCTGTCGGGTATGGCGATCGGTACGCAGATCGGCTTCGCTCTTGGCGGCTTCGCGCCGACCATCAGTGCTGCCCTGCTGGGCACAGGCCCGACCGGCTGGATGCCGGTTGCAGCCTTCACCTCGATCACGGCGGTGATCGCGGCGATTTCCGCCGCCACGGCATCGGAAACCTTCAAGATCCCGATGGCGCAGCTTGGCAGGCAGAAGAACCAGGTCTTGCAGGTGCCGGCGGGCAAGCGATCCATCTGACGACAAAATGCCGGCGCCATTATCATCACGATGACGGCGCCGGTTCTGGCACGCCTTATTTGACTGGTTGCCAATGGTGGGGATACTCGTGTGAACGGTTCGATTCCACCCCTTGAGGCGAGTTCAGCATGCGCAAGACCCAATCGGTGAAAATTGAAAGCCGATCGAGAAAGAACGATCCTGATGCCACCAAGGAAAACATTCTTCGCATAGCGTCTGAAGAGTTCGTCGCCTCGGGATTCGCGGGCGCACGCGTCGACGAGATCGCCGAGCGCACGAAAACCTCGAAGCGAATGATCTACTATTATTTCGGCGGCAAGGAAGGGCTCTATCTTGCCGTTCTGGAGCAGGCCTATACCAAGATCCGCAGCCTGGAAGGCGCGCTTGATCTGCAGAGCATGCCACCCGTGCAGGCGATGCGGAAGTTGATCGAAAGTACCTTCGACCATGACGATCAGAACCCTGATTTCGTCAGGCTCGTCAGCGTCGAAAACATCCATCGCGCCGAGAATATGAAACGCTCGAGCGTTCTGTCCGAGATGAACATCGTCGTCATCGACATCATCTCCGATATCTTGCGGCGCGGCTATGAGGACGGCAGCTTCCTGCGGAAGGTCGATCCCATTGATCTCCATATGATGATCAGCGCTCAATGCTTCTTTCGCGTTTCGAACCGCTATACATTCGGCGCTATTTTCAATCGCGATCTCTCCGAGAATGACACAAAAAATCGACATAAATCAATGATTTGCGATGCCATTATTGCTTTTCTCAAAGCGCCCGGAACAGGCGAGTAAGACGTCTTTTCTCCTTGGTCATTCACTCACTTTGACGTGTCCAGCATTGACAATACGAACTAGTTCGTACATTTTTTGTCATCATCTTGTTGATGATGACTGGGAGAGCGTAGGAGGATAGTTGTGTCGGAAGTACTGATCGCACCGCAGGTGCTGCGTGTTGGCCTTATTGGAGCGGGTATCGGCGGGTCGCTTTCGCCGGCCATGCATATGCAGGAAGGCGCGCGTCTCGGGCTGGACTATAGCTACGACCTTATCGACCTGCAGGAACTCGGCTGCACAGTATCCGACCTCCCCAGGCTCATCGAGGACGCCGAGAAGAACGGCTTTGCCGGGCTCAATATTACGCACCCCTGCAAGCAGGCCGCCGTGACGCTCGTGGACGAATTGTCCGCGGATGCCGCCGTGCTTCGCTCTATTAATACGGTGGTCTTTCGCAACGGGCGCCGCTTCGGACACAATACCGACTGGTGGGGCTTTGCCGAGAGCTTCCGACGTGGCCTGTCGGGCGCCTCTCTCGATCGAGTTGCTCAGCTCGGCGCGGGTGGGGCAGGCGTTGCCGTCGCGCATGCCGTTGCCGGCATGGGCGCGAAGTCCATCGAGATCTATGATCTTGATCAGGCAAAGGTGAGCGCGCTGATCTCGCAAATTCAATCGGCGCACCCGCATTGCGTCTTTGTCGCCGGTAAGGATCTGCCCGCCGCGCTGCGGGAGGCGACAGGGCTGGTTCACGCCACCCCGACCGGCATGCTGGGTCATCCCGGATTGCCGCTCGACGAAGCGCTGATCGATCCCCGATTCTGGGTCGCCGATATCGTCTATTTCCCGCTTGAGACCGAGCTCGTCAGGGCCGCCAAAAGCAAGGGGTGTCGGGTATTGGACGGCGGCGGCATGGCTGTTTTCCAGGCCGTCGGCGCCTTTGAGCTGTTCACCGGCCGCCAAGCGGATTCGAGCCGCATGATCGCGCATTTCAAATTGCTGCAGGTGCGGTAGCCTGTCGGCCCTTAAGCCGCATATCTACCCAGCAGCAGATGGCGAGCTCCCGCCATCTGCGTGACGGAATATGCTCAATAGCGTCTGGGGCGATGTCACGTTGTCTA
>NZ_AJVM01000011.1:0-15895 GCF_000281735.1 Rhizobium sp. AP16
GGGAGCCGATATGGCGGTCGTAGAGCTTGGCGACGGTTTCGGCGATGTCCTGGCCGCTTTCGGTCAGGCTGATGCGGACCGAGCGACGGTCGATGCGAGAACGCTGGTGGTTGATGAAGCCGAGGTCGACCAGCTTCTTGACGTTGTAGGAAACGTTGGAACCGAGGTAGAAGCCACGCGAGCGCAGCTCGCCGGCGGTCAGCTCGGAATTGCCGATGTTGAAGAGGAGCAGCGCCTGAACGGCGTTGACGTCGTCGCGACCCTGGCGGTCGAACTCATCCTTGATCACATCGAGGAGACGGCGGTGAAGACGCTCCACCAGGTGGAGGGATTCCATGTACAGACCACGGATGTC
The DNA here is from genome assembly GCF_000281735.1 of Rhizobium sp. AP16. Lineage (NCBI taxonomy): Bacteria > Pseudomonadati > Pseudomonadota > Alphaproteobacteria > Hyphomicrobiales > Rhizobiaceae > Rhizobium > Rhizobium sp. AP16. The sequence continues at coordinate 356 of NZ_AJVM01000011.1, forward strand.
CTCGACCTGCTGGTCCCGAGCGGTTGCAACTGCCTGCGGCTTGATTTTCGTGTTCATCATGACTTGGCCTCACTGTTTGTTTGGCGGTGTCGTTTTCTTCCCGCCTTGAGTGAGACCCTATCGAATACACATAAAATTCTACTTAAACTGCAAGCTTAACAGCACCTTACCACGACGGGTTAGTGTCTCAGGGTAAATCAACCATTACCTGCTGCTGGCGCCGGCGCTTTTCCAGCCATAGCAAAATGCGGAAAGCGCAGTAGAGAACGGCCACGCAGGCATGCAGGATCACGATCAATAAATTGGAGCCAAAGATCTGCGGCCAGAGCCCGTACATCAGTGCCTGGCCGCCTGCGGCAAGCACCCAGATGACAGGTCCCCAGGAGACGGTCAGCCACAGGCCGAGCGCTGCGACGGGGAAGACAACGGCCAGGCCGGCGCTCGCCACCTTCCAGGGCAGATTGAGCAGATCGAACCGGGCCTGGCCCGCCAGCGAATAGCCGACCAGCATCGACCAATATTGCAGGCCTAGCCAGAAACAGGCGATGGCGATCAGCCGCAAGAACACGACGAACAGGATGTCCGTCAGCGTGCTCTTGGGTACGGCGGAAGAATCAGGTTCCATGCGCGAACAATACGTAGGAGGCCTCGGGCTCGCCAGAGTTATAATGGCTGCGGCCTTTCGCCTGGTTTTGAATCCTGGGGACAGCGTGATAGGTACGCTGCCTATATATTAAGACGATAGATAGACCAAAGAGGACGGCGGGACCATGCAGGACAAGACGCATCTTGTTGACGAGATAACCGGGCATCGGCGGATGCGGCGCAACCGCAAGGCCGATTGGACGCGTCGCCTAGTGCAGGAAAACCGCCTGACCGTCGACGACCTCATCTGGCCGATCTTCATCATCCCCGGCAGCGGCATTATAGAGCCGATCCCGGCCATGCCCGGCGTCAATCGCATGACCGTCGACAAGGCCGTGGAGGCGGCAAAAGAAGCCGCCGATCTGGGTATTCCGGCGCTTGCCACCTTCCCGAACATCGAAATGGAGCTGCGCGACGCGACCGGCTCGAACAGCCTGGAAAAGAACAACCTCATCAATCTCGCCACCGCCGCCATCAAGAAGGCCGTGCCGAATATCGGCGTTATCACCGACGTCGCGCTGGATCCCTTCACCAGCCACGGCCATGACGGCATTCTGCGCGGCAATGAAATCGTCAATGACGAGACGGTCGAGCAAGTGATGCGCGCCGCGGTCTACCAGGCCGATGCCGGCGCCGACATCATCGCGCCGTCGGAAATGATGGACGGGCGCATCGGCGCCATCCGCCAGGCGCTGGACGCCGCCGGCCACCAGGGCGTCGGCATTATGAGCTACGCCACCAAGTTCAGTTCGGCCTTCTATGGCCCCTATCGCGAGGCGATCTCGACCGGCGGCCTGCTGAAAGGCGACAAGAAGACCTATTATATAGACCCGGCCAACGGCACCGAGGCCGTGCGCGACGCCGCTCTCGACGTCGAGGAAGGCGCCGACATGCTGATGGTCAAGCCCGGACTGCCCTATATCGATATCTGCTGGCGTCTGAAGGAGGCATTCGGCCTTCCGACCTTCGCCTACCAGGTCTCCGGCGAGTATTCGATGATCAAGGCGGCCGCCGCCAATGGTTGGATCGACGGCGAGCGGGTGATGCTGGAAACGCTGCTCGCCTTCAAGCGCGCCGGCTGCGACGGCATCCTCAGCTATTTCGCCATGGACGTGGCGAAGCTTCTGGCAAAGAGGTAATTGATCACCACAGACTTATTGCATTTGCCGAACCTCACACCATATGTTCCGCGAATGTTTCTCTAAGGAAGAAGACAATGAGCTCTAATCCCAGCCCGCTTTATGCAGCACCGGACGACTGGCGCGCCTATAGTGGCGTGCTGAGCCGGCGCATCTTCGCGTTCATCATCGACTACGTCATCGTCGCTTTGCTCTGCATTCCGGCGGCAGTCGTTCTGTTTTTCGTATCGGTCCTGACGCTTGGGCTCGGCTTCTTCCTCTACCCCGTCCTCTTCATCCTCGTGGCGGGCCTTTATTTCGGCTGGACGCTCGGCGGACCGCACCAGGCCTCGCTCGGCATGCGCGCCGTGGGCATCGCCATGGTGCGGGTCGATGGCCGGCGGATGGATTTCCTGACTGCCATCGTGCATCTGGCGCTGTTCTGGATCCTCAATTCCGTCCTGACGCCGCTCATCCTGCTGGCGGGCCTGTTCATCGAACGCAGCCGCCTGATTCATGACCTGTTGCTCGGCACGGTTATCGTCAAAACCGCCTAGAACAGGACGATATCCACCTCAAATATCCTCGCGGCCCGATCATCCGAGCCGTTTATTGTGCATGGAAAGACATTTTGCATCAAAACAGGGCAGGAAACTGTGACCTCACATGAAGGACATGGTTGACGTTTTCCAAACTTGGGCCATGCTTGTGCGATGTCGAATGCCGGATGAAAGGTCAACCAGCGGCAGATGAATACGCAGTCGACGCCATCTCCGCAGTTTTATCTGACGGCACCGGCAGCCTGCCCGTACCTGCCGCGGGAGATGGAGCGCAAGGTCTTCACCCATCTCGTCGGCCCGCGCGCGGCGGAGATGAACGATATCCTGACCCAGGGCGGTTTCCGCCGCTCGCAGAACATCGCCTACCGCCCCGCCTGCGAAGCCTGCCGCGCCTGCATCTCCGTCCGCATTCTCGCCCAGGAATTCGAGCCCAGCCGCTCGATGAAGCGCGTGCAGTCGACAAACAGCGATATCATCGCAACCGAATTTCCGGCCCAGCCGTCCAGCGAGCAATATTCCCTCTTCCGCCGCTATCTCGATTATCGCCATCAACAGGGCGGCATGTCCGACATGACCGTGCTCGATTATGCGATCATGGTGGAGGACACCCACGTCAACACCCGCATCATCGAATATCGCCGGCGCGAGGAAGGCTCAGGGCTGGAGCAACGGCCGAAGGGCGAGCTGCTGGCGGCGGCCCTGACCGACGTGATGAGTGATGGGCTGTCGATGGTCTATTCCTATTTCAATCCCGATCTCCAGGATCGCTCGCTCGGCACCTTCATGATCCTCGATCATATCAGGCGGACCAAGGCGCTCGGCCTGCCGCACGTCTATCTCGGCTATTGGGTCAAGGGCTCGCGCAAGATGGACTATAAGACCCGGTTCCAGCCGCAGGAACATCTGACGCCACGCGGCTGGGAACGCTTCGATCCCGCGGATGCCGGCGAAGATCACTCCCGCTGAATGGCCTCGCATCTCTCCGATCACAGGAAAGGCCTGCTGCTGAGCACGATCGGCGGTCTTGCGATGTCCGTGGATATTCCGCTGATCCGGCTTTCGAGCGGCGACGCCTGGTCCGTGCTGTCGGCGCGCAGCGTCGCGACCGTTATCGTGTCGCTTCTTGCCCTTGTCGTCATCCGCTGCGTCACCGGCTCCCTGCGCAGCGTCCTGCCGGGCTGGACCGGACTTCCCGTCGCCCTGCTCTACGGCCTGACGACCATCGCCTTTGTGCTTGCGGTCTATTACACGACGGCCGCCAATGTCGTCTTCATCATTGCCCTCAATCCGATGTTCGCCGCGCTCCTCTCCTGGATCTTCCTCAAGGAGCGCCCCGCCCTTTCCACCATCGTCACCATGATCGCCATGATCTTCGGCGTCGGCCTGATCGTACGGGATGGCATGGAAAGCGGCCATATCCTCGGCGATGCGCTCGCAATTTTCGCATCCTTCGCCATTGCCTGCGCGATTACCATCGGCCGCGCCTCGCGGCGGGACATGGGCTTCGCCTCATTGCTCTCCGCCGTCATTCCGGCCGCGGTCGGCCTCTATCATGTCATTCCCTCGGGCCTCAGCATCGATCATCCCGGCTGGATCCTGCTCGACGGCGGGATCCTGATGCCGCTTGCCTTCTGGTGCCTGGCAACCGGCACACGCTTCCTCTCGGCACCGGAAGTGGCGATGTTCTACCTGCTGGAAACGATCCTCGCGCCGATCTGGGTCTGGTTGATCTTCGCCGAAGCCCCCAGCAACATGACACTCGCCGGCGGACTGGTGCTGGTCCTGGCGCTGGCCGCGCATTCGCTGTGGCAGGCGCGGGTCAAGGCACGGGCGGTGGCGGTGGGGTGAGGCGTTGCGACGGCGATACTCCTTGTGTTATAACTTGGTTATTACACAAGGAGTATCGAGCATGAACATCGTCATCCGCAAGATCGGCAATTCCGAGGGCGTGATCATTCCGAAGGAAGTTCTTCAAAGACTCGGCTTGAAAAGCGGTGATGCTCTCGAAATACGTGAAGTGAATGGCACTATCGAACTGGTTCCAGAGCGCGCTGACCTTGCTGAACAATTGCGGGCGGCAAGGCTCGGGATGCAAAAATATCGCGCAGCCCTGCGCGAGCTCGCAAAATGAGCGGATACAAATGGCTGACGCGCGAAGCCATTGAGATCATGCATCACGAACAGCTCGCGGAGCATGGCGGATTAGTGGGTCTCAAAGATGAAAACGCGCTGGAAGCTGCTGTCGCACGTCCACTAAACAAAGCTGCGTACGGCGAGAATGATCTATTCGCTCTTGCTGCGGCCTATTTGCATGGCCTCGTTCGGAACCATCCTTTTTCAGACGGAAATAAAAGAACGGGCTATCTGGCCGCCTTTACGTTTCTCTACATCAACGGCTATCTGATCGACACGGACGATGGAATGATTGTCGCCTTCGTATTGGGCGTCGCAGCCGGAGAAATCGATGAGACAGGAGCGACCCACTTTCTCAGAGACTTCTCCATCCCGCTAAGCGACTGACGATTACCCCACCTGCCACACACCCGGCCCTTCGCTTGAGCTCAAGGCATTCGTTCCCTGAAACGCCCCAACGGGGCGTTTCATCAACTATTCAAACCGTCCCTCACCCCGAAAACCTACCCGTCCTGGGGAAGCCCTTCGGCACAGCACGGCCGGCGGCAGAACGATCGCCCAGCCATTCGGCCAGCTCGTCCTTCGTCTTGGTGAAGGTGCGGCCGGCGCTGTCTTCCCAGGTCAGACCGTCAGCGATGGCGAAGCACTTGATATCGGAGACACCGCCGTCCTTGTAGCGCTGCAGGCGCACGCCTTTGCCGCGCGACATTTCCGGAATCTGCGACAGCGGGAAAACCACCATTTTGCGGTTCTCGCCGACGACGGCGACATGATCGCCGGAGACGGGCACGAGCAGCTTCGTCTCGTCCGGCGTCGTGAGGTTCATGATCTGCTTGCCCTTACGGGTATTGGCGACCAGTTCCGTTTCCGCTACGACAAAACCGTTGCCGGCGGTCGAAGCGACGAGCTGCTTGCGCTGCGGATCGTGGACGAAGGCAGTCAGCACGTCCTGGTCGTTCTCCATGTCGACCATGATGCGCAACGGCTCACCATGACCGCGCCCGCCGGGCAGCTTGTCGCCGCCGAGCGTATAGGCCTTGCCGCCAGTGGTGATGATCAGGATCTTGTCCGTCGTCTGCGCCGGGAAGGCCACCTTCAGCGCGTCGCCTTCCTTGAAGGTCAGCGTCGAGGTCTCGGAGATGTGGCCCTTCAGCGCGCGGATCCAGCCCTTTTCCGAAACGACGACAGTGATCGGTTCCTTCTCGATCATCGCCTGCTGGAGTGCCGCATCATCGGCCTCGGGCGCTTCGGCAAATTGCGTGCGGCGGCGGCCGACTTCGGTCGCCTTGGCGAACTTCTTCTTCACCTCGCCAATTTCCCAGGCGACCGTCTGCCACTGCTTTTCGTCGGAGGCGAGCAATACCTCGATCTCGGACTTTTCCTTGCTGAGGCCGTCGAACTCCTTGCGGATTTCGAATTCCTCGAGCTTGCGCAAGGAGCGCAGTCTCATGTTGAGGATCGCTTCGACCTGATTGTCCGTGAGCCCGAACCGCTCCATCATCACAGGCTTCGGCTCATCCTCCTCGCGGATGATGGCGATGACCTCGTCAATGTTGAGGTAGGCGATCAGGAAGCCGCCGAGAATTTCCAGGCGTTTCTCGATTGCCGCGAGCCGGAAGCGCGAGCGGCGCTGCAAGACTTCGCGGCGATGGTCGAGCCACTCCTTAAGCACCTCGTTCAGCGCCATGACCTTCGGGATGCGGCCCATGGACAGGACGTTCATATTGAGTGGGAAGCGGCTTTCCAGCTCCGAGAGCTTGAACATCGATTCCATCAGGATCGTCGCATCGACGGTGCGGCTCTTCGGGATCAGGACAACGCGGATGTCCTCGGCGGACTCATCGCGAATGTCCTCGAGCAGCGGCAGCTTGCGCGCCAGAAGCAGCTCGGCGATCTTTTCGATCAGACGGGACTTCTGCACCTGGAACGGAATTTCCGTGATGACGATCTGGTAGCCACCACGGCCGAGATCCTCGATCTCCCATTTGGCACGGACGCGAAATCCGCCGCGGCCGGTCTTGTAGCTTTCGATGATGCTCCGGCGATCATCGATGATGATGCCGCCGGTCGGAAAGTCCGGGCCTGGAATATAGAGCTCCACCAGCGTCTCGACGGTGGCATCGCGATCCTTGATCAAATGCAGCGCTGCGTCGCAAAGCTCATGGGCGTTGTGCGACGGGATCGAGGTCGCCATGCCCACAGCAATGCCGGAGGAACCGTTGGCGAGCAGGTTCGGGAAGGCGCCGGGCAGGACGATCGGTTCGGAATTCGACTCGTCATAGGTGTCGCGGAAATCCACGGCATCCTGGTCGATGCCTTCAAGCAGCAGTTCGGAGACCGCCGTCATCTTGGATTCGGTGTAGCGCATCGCGGCCGGGCTATCGCCGTCGATATTGCCGAAATTGCCCTGGCCGTTGACCAGCGTATAGCGCTGCGAGAAATCCTGCGCCAGACGGGCCAGCGCATCATAGATCGATTGGTCGCCGTGCGGGTGATAGTTACCCATCACCTCGCCGACGATCTTGGCGCATTTGCGGAAAGCGGCGTTGGGGCGCAGGCCCATCTCGCTCATTGCATAAACAATGCGGCGATGAACCGGCTTCAGGCCGTCACGAACATCCGGAAGCGCGCGATGCATGATCGTCGACAAGGCATAGGCCAGATAGCGCTCTTCGAGCGCGGCCTTCAGGTCGACCGGAACGATGCTGTCGTCGTCGCCGCCACCAGGCGGTAAAAGATTTTTTCCCATGGCTCTTGACTAGCGGAGAAGCCGATTCCCGGCAAGAAATCACTGGAAAGCACTTGTGGATGACGCCTCAGTTCAAGCACAATCTGGCGTAAGGTTGCACACAACTCCCATGCTCGCGCTTGCGGCCGCCATTGTCATTGGAATTTCAGGCAAAGGTGAATATATACCGCCGCAGTACACGCAGAATCTGTACGCCCGCCGACAACAGCTCAATGAGGAAACGCCACCATGACTTTCTATCGGACAACACGGCTGATGCTGTCCAGCGCCGTCATCCTGTCTTTCGCTAGCTCTGCCTTTGCGCTCGACGGTAACGACCTGCTGAAGAAGATCAATGACGCCTATGCACAGCAGGGCGGTTCGATCGCTGCGGAGAGCGTCGATGTCAGCGGCACCACGGTAACGTTGAAGGGTGCAAGCTTCAAGGCAGCCGGCACGCCCGACGGCATCAAGCTGGGCGACGTCACGTTCTCCGGCGTTGCCGAAGCAGGCGGCGGCTACACCGTCGATCAGGTGGCCTTTCCCGACGTGGCCTTGAACAAGGACGGCGTGGCCATCACCGCCGCCGACCTCAAGCTGAACGGCGTCGAAATTCCGGCCGACACGACAAAGGGCGATCTCGACTCTCTGCTCTTCTACAAGAGCGCGCATACAGGTGCGATCTCCGCTACGAAGGACGGCACGCAGGTCTTCGCAATCTCCAACGCCGACGCTACGATGACCAAGCGCGCCGACAAGTCCGGCCTCGACTTCGGCGTTGAAGTCGACGGCGTCACGGCCGACCTGAGCAAGGTCGATGACCCGCAGAGCAAGCTGGCCATCGAACAGCTGAACCTGAAGCAGTTGAATGGCAAGATCGCCATGAAGGGCGGCTGGGAGCTTGCTCCGGGCAAGATCGACATCACCGAATACTCCTTCGATTTCAAGGATATCGGCAAGCTGAACATTGCGCTCAGCCTCTCCGGCTACACACCGGCCTTCGCCAAGTCGCTGCAGGAAGCGCTGAAGACCGTCCGCTCCAACCCGAACCAGCAGGATGCGCAGCAGTCCGCCGGTCTCGCCATGCTCGGCCTTCTGCAGCAGCTGACCTTCAACAGCGCGCAGATCCGCTTCGACGACGCTTCGATCACCGCGCGCGCGCTGGAATTTGCCGGCAAGCAGCAGGGCGTTACCGGCAAGCAGCTGGCCGACACGCTGAAGGCGATGACGCCGATCATGATGGCGCAGCTCAATATTCCGGAACTGCAGAATGCCGTCTCCGCCGCTGTCAGCGCCTATCTCGACAATCCGAAGAGCCTGACGGTCACCGCTTCGCCGGACAAGCCGGTGCCGCTGCCGATGATCATCGGCGCCGCCATGGGCGCTCCGACCTCGATCCCGAACGTTATCGGCCTCAAGGTCTCGTCCAACGATTGATCGGACCTTCGATCCTGACAACAAAGAACCCGGTGATTTCGATTGCCGGGTTTTTTCATGAGCTCATTTCACCGCGCCCGGCCCAAGCCGATGCCGCATCAGCTCACCTCGGGCATGAGCGACGATCTCGAGCAGCTCCTCCCTGGTCGCACCGTCCCGCGCCTGAACGGACATGCCCTGCACGATCGCTCCGAGAAAGCGGGCCAGTGACCGTGCATTCGCATCCGGTCGCATATCCCCCTCCGCGATGCCACGCTCGACCCGTGCCGCAAACAGATCCAGCGTCTGCAGGCGCATGGAAGCGACATGATGGGCCACCGGTTCATTCTCTTCCGCGCAATTCAGCACAGCCGTCGATATCATGCAGCCTTTCGGGTGCTCTGGCGCGGTGAATATCCCGGCAGCATTCCGGAGAAAGCGATCGAACGCGGTGACGGTGTCCACCGTTTCCTGCAAAGGATTGCCCGGCTCGGGTCGCGGCATGCGTCGATATTGCTCCAGCGCCTCGCGGTAGAGGTCGGCCTTCGAACTGAAGGCGGCATAAAGGCTCTGCGGTGTGATCCCCATGGCGGCGGTCAGATCCGCAATGGACGAGCCGTCATAACCATGCTTCCAGAAGGTATCGCGCGCAGCCGCAAGAACCGTCTCACGATCGAAGGCCGGCGGACGGCCACGCTTTCGCTGGGGGGAATTTTTCGTGTCTTCGCTATTTTTCACAATGGTCACTCTAGAAATATCTCGCAACTTGGTTTATTCAGGAGCGGTCATTGTGACTATAGAAGGTTTCTCACCATGAGTCTTCCCCTTGAAAACGCCTCTCGGCCGTCCCTCGGCTCTTTTGCCCAGGGCGTCGATGCCGCAATCGATGCTGCCTTGATAGATAAGAGACTGGTCGGGGCCGTGGTTCTGATCTCACGGAATGGCGAGCAGATCTATCGCCGCGCCGCCGGCCTGGCGGATCGCGAGAACGGCGTGACCATGCGGGAGGAAACCATCTTCCGCCTCGCCTCCGTCACCAAGCCGATCGTTGCCATCGCCGCCATGCGGCTTGTCGAACAGGGCCGGATAGGTCTGGACGATCCGATAACGAAATGGCTGCCGGACTTCCGGCCACGCCTGCCGGATGGGAACGAAGCGGTCATTCGTATTCGGCACCTGCTGACGCATACGTCCGGACTGGGTTACACATTCGCCGAGGAAGAAGGCGGCCCCTATCACCGCGCCGGCGTGTCCGATGGGCTTGGTGAACCAGGCCTCTCGCTTGCCGAAAATCTGAGGCGTCTCGCAAGCGCACCACTGCGCTTTGCCCCTGGAGAAGGCTGGCAATATTCACTGGCGATGGATGTTCTCGGCGGCATCCTTGAAAAGGAAACTGGCGGCCGCCTCGACAAGGCAATTGCAGAGCTGGTGACCGGGCCGCTTAGTCTTGTCGACACCGCCTTTTCGGTGCGCGACTCGAGCCGCCTCGCTGCCGCCTATATGAATGGTTCGCCCGAACCACAGCGGATGGGAGACGAGGCCGTGGCGCCCATACTCGACGGCTTCATTCGGTTCGCGCCGGACCGGATATTCAACCCGGCCTCCTACCACTCCGGTGGCGCCGGCATGGCCGGAACAGCGGATGATGTGCTTGCCATCCTGGAGACCGTGCGCAAGGGCGGCGCGCCGCTCTTGTCCGGCGAGACGGTCAAAACCATGATGGCGGATCAGGCGGGTGGGCATATGCAGCCGCTAATGCCGGGCGTCGGCTTTGGTTACGGCTGGTCCGTCGTCACTGACCCTACCGCTGCGAATATTCCGTTCTCCGTCGGAACTGTGAAGTGGGGCGGCGTCTATGGCCATCACTGGTTCGTCGATCCGCAGAAAGGCCTCACCATGGTGGCACTCACCAACACTGCACTCGAAGGCATGTGGGGACAATTCACCGTCGACCTCGATAATGCGGTCTACGCAGGGCTCTAAGGCTCATCCAAGACCAATAAAAAACCCGGCGATTCGGTCGCCGGGTTTTGCATGTTCAAAGCTCGCGAGAGCCTCAGTCCTTCTTGACCGGCGGAACCGGGCGGATCGCCAGTTCGCGCAGCTGCGTCGGCGTTGCCACAGACGGGGCACCCATCAAGAGATCCTGCGCCTGCTGGTTCATCGGGAACAGCGAGATTTCGCGCAGGTTCTTGGCGCCGACCAGCAGCATGACGATACGGTCGATACCGAAGGCAGCGCCGCCGTGCGGAGGTGCGCCATACTGGAAGGCCCGGTAGAGGCCCCCGAAGCGTTCTTCGACGTCAGCCTGGCTGAGACCGACCTTTTCGAAGGCGGCGACCATGGTTTCCGGCGACTGGTTACGGATCGAGCCCGAGGCGATTTCGAAGCCGTTGCAGACGGCGTCGTACTGGTAGGCCTTGATCGTCAGCGGATCCTGGTTCTGCAGCGCCTCGAGGCCGCCCTGCGGCATCGAGAACGGGTTGTGAGCGAAGTCGACCTTCTTTTCTTCCTCGCTCCATTCGAAGAACGGGAAGTCGACGATCCAGCAAAGCTCGAAGCGGTCGCGATCGATGAGGTTCAGCTCGTCGCCGGCGCGGGTACGCGCTTCGCCGGCAAACTTGTAGAACTTGGCGGGATCGCCAGCGACGAAGAAGCAGGCGTCGCCATCGTCAAGACCAAGCTGCGTGCGGATCGCGTCGGTGCGCTCCTCGCCGATGTTCTTGGCAAGCGGGCCGGCGCCCTCGAGCTTTTCACCCTCCTTACGCCAGAAGATATAACCGAGGCCGGGCTGGCCCTGGCTCTGCGCCCAGGCGTTCATGCGGTCGCAGAATGCGCGCGAACCGCCGGTCTTGGCCGGGATCGCCCAGACTTCGACCTTCGGGTTGGAAGCGATCATGTTCGCGAAGACCTTGAAGCCGGAGCCGGCGAAATGCTCGGTCACGGCTTCCATGACGATCGGGTTGCGCAGGTCCGGCTTGTCCGAACCATACTTGCGGATCGCAACATCATAAGGAATGCGCGGCCATTCCTTGGTGACGGGCTTGCCCTCGGCGAACTCCTCGAAGATGCTGGTCATCAGCGGTGCCATCGTGTTCCAGACGTCTTCCTGGGTCACGAAGCTCATTTCGAGGTCGAGCTGGTAGAATTCGCCTGGCAGACGGTCGGCACGCGGGTCTTCGTCGCGGAAGCACGGCGCGATCTGGAAATAGCGGTCGAAACCGGCAACCATCAACAGCTGCTTGTACTGCTGCGGCGCCTGCGGCAGCGCGTAGAAGGTGCCGGGATGGATACGGCTCGGCACGAGGAAGTCGCGCGCGCCTTCCGGCGACGAGGCCGTCAGGATCGGCGTGGTGTATTCGGTGAAGCCGACTTCGCCCATGTGGCGGCGCATCGAGGAAATGACCTGCGTGCGCTTGACGATGTTCTTGTGCAGCGTGTCGCGGCGCAGATCGAGGAAGCGGTACTTGAGACGCACATCTTCGGGATAGTCCGGCTCGCCGAAGATCGGCAGCGGCAGCTCCTTGGCGGCGGAGAGCACTTCAATCTCCTGCGCGTAAAGCTCGATCTCACCGGTCGGCATGGTCTTGTTGACGGTATCTTCCGTGCGGGCCTTCACCAGGCCATCGATGCGGATGACCCATTCGCCGCGCACGGTCTCGGCCAGCTTGAAGGCGGGCGAATCCGGATCGGCGACGACCTGGGTGATGCCGTAGTGATCGCGCAGGTCGATGAACAGCACGCCACCATGATCTCGGACGCGATGAACCCAGCCGGAGATGCGGACAGTCGAACCGACGTCGGACTTGCGCAGGGCGGCGCATGTGTGGCTGCGATAGCGATGCATAGTATATATCCTGGACTTGGCGGTCGGCGGCGAATACGGACAAAAGCCCCTCGCCTGCCGACGAGAAAATCGGGCGGAAAAGCGCATGGTGCGCCTGATTTGTCAAGGCTCGAAGCACTGGTCTATCTCGCCCCTGGCGGGCGAGAAAGCAATTTCTTACATTTAGCCGCGAGGCTAAGTGTTAGAAATTGCAAGAGAGGGGGTAGGCAGGGACGCAGTAAGCTTCCAGTTTACCGAGGCAAGAACGTGACCCCCGCTCTTGCAATTTCAATGGCTTAGAAATTGCGCCGAGCTTCTGAAGATATAGAGCCCTCTGTTTCGCAATTCCTAAGCCAGTGAAATTGCTTTCTCGCCCGCCAAGGGCGAGATAGGCTCCGCGCCTGCCTTGCTCTCCATCATTCTCCAGTGTTTTTCAGCTCCGCGAGGATTGTCAAACAGATCCCATCAAGATTCGTAGCGACCTCATGGTTCCAGACTCGCAGCACGCGGAAACCCTGATTTGAGAAATAGGCGTCTCGCTTCCGATCCATTGCGCTTTCCGCGTGTTGTGCGCCATCAACCTCGATGATCAACCGCGCTTCAAAGCACACAAAATCCAAAATGTGACCATCGACCGGAACCTGTCGTTTGAACTTGAACCCCTCGAGCTGACTGCGCCGGAGGGCTTGCCAAAGCATATTCTCCGCTTTGGTGGCATCACCGCGCATTGCTCTGGCGAATTGTCGATGTCGATCAGGAACGTCGCGATGCAAGAGCTCTCTCGCTTCAGTTGTCTTTGTATCAGAAAGCACGAAATCAGATGGATTTCCATCACCACAAACATCATGCATCAACGGCCCGCGCCACCCCCAGTGGCCGATGCGGCGGTTTGGCTACCTCAGTGCTATTGCTGAACACCACGCTCAACTTTAAACAGATGAGCATAGTCCCGCGTCCCTGGAGCCCCGCATGCCCATTCTCACCCGCCGCAATCTCCTGAAAGCCTCCGCCGTCGCCGGTGCCTATGGCGTGGGGCTCGGCATCGCCGGCAAGTTCGGCGGCAGGGCACTGGCAGCGGAGCCGCAGGTGTTGAAGACCGTGAAGACCCAGGCCAGCCTGGCGGATAGCGGCGTGACCAGGGATGTGTTGACCTATGGCGACGCGGGCCAGCCGCCGGTCGTACGCATGAGGAAGGGAGAGCCCTTCGCCGCGCGGCTGATCAACGGCATCGACGACCCCACGACGATCCACTGGCATGGCATCCGGCTGCCCAACAAGATGGATGGCGTGCCGTTCCTGACGCAGCCCTATGTCTATACCGGCGACCACTTCGACTACGCCTTCACGCCTCCGGATGCCGGTACCTTCTGGTATCATCCGCATTGCAACACGCTGATCCAGATGGGCCACGGCATGACCGGCGTCATTGTCGTGGAAAATCCGAAGGATCCGACGTTCGATTCGGAAGTGGTGCTTAATCTGCGTGACTGGCGGCTCGGCGGCGATGGGCAGTTTATCGCCCAGTTCCGCCCCCGCGATTCCGCCAAATCCGGCACCTATGGGACGGTGCGAACCGCCAACTGGCAGCAGCAGCCGCAATATGACGCGCCCTCCGGCGGGCTGGTGCGCCTGCGGCTTGCCATTACCGACGTCACGCGCATCTATTCCTTCCGGATGGATGGAGCCCAGGCGACGGTGATCGCCATCGACGGTAATCCGGTGCCTGAGCGTTTTCCGCTGGATCTGTTGCAGCTCGGCCCCGGCCAACGCCTAGAACTGGCCGTGCGGATGCCGGACGAGGAAGGCGCGATCGTCAAGCTGGAGGACATCCGAGGCACCGATCCGAAGGTGCTGGCGACGCTACGCTCGGTCGGCGGCTCGCTAAAGCGCGACGTTCGCGATCTGGCGCCTCTTGAGGACAATCCCGTCGCCAAGGCGGATATCGGTGCTGCGCAGCACATCCCGCTCATCCTCAGCGCCACGGCGGAGGATACCGCCACAGACAGCATCTGCGGCTCGCTCGGCTACAGTTTCTGGGCAATCAACAAGGTGCCGTGGCCGGGCGATACGCCCGATCCGACAGCACCACTTGCCGAACTGAAGCTCGGCAAAAGCTATGTCCTCGACATGGAAAACGTGACGCCGCATGCCCATCCGATCCATCTGCATGGGATGAGCTTCACCGTGCTCTCCTCCTCGACCCGGCAGGTGCAGCCCTTCGTGTCCGACACCTACCTAATCCAGCCGGACGAAAAGGTGCAACTCAGCTTCGTTGCCGACAATCCCGGTGACTGGCTGCTGCATTGCCACATCATCGAGCATCAGAAGACGGGCATGACCAGCTATATGCGCGTCGCCTAGAGCAGTGGCCTTTTTGACGAATTTTCCGAAAAGCGGAATGCTGTGAGATACTTCGTCTCTCCACGTATTGACATATCCGGCCGAAAGGAGAAGGAAGATTAACAAACTATTTTACCGATGAATGTGTTGATATGATCGAAACTACCGCCCAGTTAGAGGCGGCCTGCCAAGAGCTGGCCAAGTCAGAATTCATTACCATCGACACCGAATTCCTGCGCGAGACGACATTCTGGCCGGAGCTTTGCCTGATTCAGATGGCAAGCCCGACGACTGAAGTGCTGGTTGATCCGCTAGCCAAGGGCCTCGACTTGAAACCCTTCTTCGAGCTGATGGCCAATACCGCTGTCATGAAGGTGTTTCATGCTGCCCGCCAGGACATCGAAATCATCTTCAATCGCGGCAATCTCATTCCGCATCCAATCTTCGACACGCAGGTGGCCGCCATGGTCTGCGGCTTCGGCGATTCGGTTTCCTACGACCAGCTGGTCAGCCGCATCAAGAATATCCAGATCGACAAGTCCTCGCGCTTCACCGACTGGAGCCGCCGGCCATTGTCGGAAAAGCAGCTCGACTATGCACTGGCCGACGTCACCCATCTTCGCGATGTCTATCTTTCGCTGAAGGAGCAGCTTGAGCGCGAAGGCCGTGCCTCCTGGCTGCTTGAAGAAATGGCGATCCTCGAAGCGCGCGAAACCTACGACCTGCATCCCGATGATGCCTGGCAAAGGCTGAAGATGCGGCTGGGCAAGCCGC
>NZ_AJVM01000012.1:0-74006 GCF_000281735.1 Rhizobium sp. AP16
GGCGGCAGCGCCTCGCAGCCGCAACGCGAAACGGTGCTGTCGGTCGAAAATCTCACCAAGACCTATCGCATGGGTGGCGGGCTGTTTTCGAAACAGAAATCCGTCGATGCGGTCAAGGGCGTAACCTTCACGCTGGGACGGGGAGAGACGCTCGGCATTGTCGGGGAAAGCGGCTCCGGCAAGTCATCGGTCGGGCGCTGTCTCGTACGGCTTCAGGACCCGGACAGCGGCCGCGTTCTGCTCGGCGGCAAAGACATGGCGCATCTGAAGGGCGCGGAGCTTCGCGCCATGCGCCGGCGCATGCAGATGATCTTCCAGGATCCGTTCTCGTCACTCAATCCGCGCGAAAAAGTCGGGCGCATCATTGCCGATGGTCCGATCGCCTATGGCGAAAACGAGAAGAAGGCGTTGTCGCGCGCTGCCGAACTGATGGAGTTGGTCGGCCTCGATCCGAAGAGCGCCAACCGCTTTCCGCATGAGTTCTCGGGCGGTCAGCGTCAGCGTATCGGCATCGCGCGGGCCTTAGCGCTGGAGCCGGAGATCATCATCGCCGACGAGGCGGTGTCTGCGCTCGACGTCTCCATCCAGGCGCAGGTGCTGGAGCTGCTGGGTAAGCTCAAGAAGGAGCTCGACCTGTCGCTGGTCTTCATCACCCACGACTTGCGCGTCGCCGCGCAAATCTGCGACCGTGTGATGGTGATGCAGAAGGGTCAGGTGGTCGAGCTTGGCACCGGCGCGGACATCTTCACCGCACCAAAACACGCCTACACCCAGAGCCTGATCGAGGCGATCCCCGGCCGAGACCGGGAATCGCAGATGATGTCAAAACGTGCTTGAATTTGAACGGACAGCTGAAACGTCCAAGGAGCCACTGCACATGCGTATCATGTCCAATTCCATCGAAGGCCGGGACATCGCCTATCAGATGCATCCCAACGTAAACCTGCGCAAATATGAAAAAACCGGCGGTCTGGTGATCGAATCCGGTGACGGCATCTATGTCACCGATAATAACGGCAAACGCTACATCGAGGGTATGGCAGGGCTGTGGTCGGTGGCGCTCGGCTTCGGCGAGAAGCGCCTGGCAGACGTCGCCAAGGCCCAGATGGAGAAGCTGCCCTACTACCATACCTTCTCCTACAAGACGCATGGTCCCTCGATCGATCTTGCTGAACTGCTCATCAAGATCGCGCCGGTGCCGATGTCGAAGGTTCACTTCACCTCCTCCGGCTCCGAGGCCAATGATCTCGCCTGCAAGATGGTCTGGTATCGCTCCAACGCGCTTGGCAACAAGGACAAGAAGAAGATCATCGGCCGCATCAAGGGCTATCACGGCGTCACGATCGCTGCTGCCTCGATCACCGGCCTGCCGCGCAACCACGAAAGCTTCGACCTGCCGCTCGACCGGATGGTCCATACATCCTGCCCCTCCTATGTGCACTTCGGTAAGGACGGCGAGAGCGGAGCCGATTTCACAGCGCGGATCCTGAACGATCTGGAAGAATTGATCCTCAAGGAAGGCCCCGAGACCATCGCCGCCTTCTGGGGCGAACCCGTTATGGGTGCCGGCGGCGTTCTGGTTCCTCCGGCCGGCTATTGGGAAGGTGTTCAGGCGATCCTGAAGAAATACGATATCCTGTTGGTCGCCGACGAGGTGATCTGCGGCTTCGGCCGCACCGGCAAGATGTTTGCCTGTGAGACCTACAATATCAAGCCGGACGTGCTGATAGTCTCGAAACAGATCTCCTCCTCCTATATGCCGCTTTCGGCGATCATCATGAACGACGCCTTCTATCAGCCGATCGCCGACGAATCCGAGCGCATCGGCGTGTTCGGCCATGGCTTCACGGCTTCGGGGCATCCGGTTGCGACGGCGGTCGGTCTTGAAAACTTGAAGATCATTCAGGAGCGCGATCTCGTCGGCAATGCCGCGCGGCTTGAGGAGAAATTTCTCGGCCGGCTTGCGGAGCTTGCAAAACACCCATTGGCGCATTCGTCGCGTGGCGTCGGGCTGATCGGCGCGCTGGAGATCAAACCATGGGGCGACGCCAAGCCTGGCGATGCGGCCGCGGCCGTTTCGGCGGCCCTTGAGGAAGAGGGTGTGATCTCACGCAACATCGGCGAAGCGCTTTGCTTCTGCCCGCCACTGATCATTACCGCTGAGCAGATCGACGATATGTTCAATGCCGTCGGCCGCGCGCTCGACACGGTCGAAAAGACAAGAGCCTGATGGAGATTTGATAGTCATGGATACAGCGGTCAAAACAGATCTCGGCGAAATGAGCGCAGCGGAACTCTCCGCACTTTTCGCATCCGGACGGGCTTCCCCAGTGGAAGCAGCCAAGGCTTCGCTCGAACGTATCGAGCGCTTCAATCCGTCGGTCAATGCCTTTGCCTATGTCGTGCCGGAGATGGCTCTGGCGGCCGCCAGGGAATCGGAAGCTCGTTGGCAGAAAGGCGCGCCTCTCAGCCCCATTGATGGCGCTCCGACCACCATCAAGGAGCTGACACCCGTCAAGGGCATTCCATGGCGGCGCGGCTCGGCGCTCGGCTCGAAGGAACCTTCCGACAAGGAATTCCTGATCATGAAGCGCCTGCGCGGCGCCGGCGTCACCATTCTCGGCACCACCACCTCGCCGGAATTCGGCTGGAAGGGCGTCACCCACGGCCCGGCATTCGGCAATACGCTCAATCCATGGCGCACCGATCGTGCCTCTGGTGGATCATCGGGCGGTGCGGCAGTTGCAGCCGCGCTCAATATGGGCGTGCTGCATGAGGGCTCCGACGGTGCCGGATCGATCCGCATTCCCGCATCTTTCTGCGGCGTCTTCGGCATCAAGCCGACCTATGGCTGGATACCGTCCGATACGCCCTCGCCGCTGTTCGAGCTTGCCCATCGCGGCCCGCTGACGCGCACCGTCGAGGACGCCGCGCTGTTTCTCAACGCCAGCACCGGTCCGACAGCCGATGCCATGTATGGCTACTGCCCCACGCCCGTTCCGGACTGGCAGCAGGCCATAAAAGGCGCCGACCTCAAAGGGCTGAAGATCGGCTACAGCCGCAATCTTGGCTATGCCCAAGTCCAGCCGGATGTCGCCGCTGCGATCGAGCGGGCGGCATCCCGCCTGGCCGAGATGGGCGCCATTGTCGAGGAGATCGACCCCGGCTTCTCCAACCCGCAGAACGCGCTGCTGGCCCTCTGGTATGCGGCGGAAGCGCGGACGGTGGATCTTGCCAATCCGACCGAGGAACAGAAGAAGTTGATGGACCCCGGCCTTCTGCGCATTCACGCCATGGGCAGCGCCTTGACCGCGATCGACTATGTGATCGCGGAACAGGTGCGTGCTGATCTCAAAGTGAGAATGGCGCAATTCCACGAGACATATGACGCGCTGATGCTGCCCACCATGCCGACGACGGCGATCGAGGCCGGTGTCGATTTTCCTGGCGGCATCGAAGGCAAGGATTGGTCGGACTGGTCGCCCTTCACCTATCCCTTCAACATGACGGGACAGCCGGCCGTTTCGGTTCCCTGCGGCTTCGACGCGGGCGATCTGCCAATCGGGCTGCAGTTCGTCGGCCCGCGCTACCGTGACGATATCGTGCTGAAACTCGCCGCCGCCTATCAGGCGGCCTTTCCCGAAAAATTCCCTTCGGCACCCCGCGCGCTGTAGTGGTATTTCAGCAGACAAACTTCCCCTTCATGATCGTGGAGAGGAAGGCCGGTCAGGCGCGGATGTGGGGCATCCGCGCCTGACCCAGAACGCACAAGAAAACAGAGGAAACCCATGTTAAGCAGCTCCACCCGCGATGCCGGTATCGGTGCAGAACTGAAAACGGGCGCGGCGGCCGTGCCCGCCGATCAAGCCGAAGCCATCGCCCGTGACAAATACGGGCTGGACGGCCGTGTCGAATGGTTGTGGGGCGAAAAGGATTCAAACTATCGGCTGACGCTGGCGGACGGGCAGGAATATCTCTTCAAGGTTCTCAATCCCGCCGAAGATCCAGGCATGACCTCGATGCACAGCCAGGCGCTGCTGCATGTCGAGGCTGTCGATCCCGGTATCCCCGTGCAGCGCATCATCCGCACGCTGGATGGCGAGGCGGACTTCCGCATGACTGACGCGGACGGTGGCACACGCGGCGTGCGGATGGTGACCTTCCTGCCGGGCATCGCCCAGAAGGCTGCACCGCATTCTCCAAGACAGCGCCGCAATGTCGGTGGGCTGCTGGCGCGCATGCAGATAGCGCTTGCCAGCTTCACCCACCCGGCGGCCGGTCACCGCATCACATGGGATATGCAGCACGCCATCGGCATGCGCGATTTGCTGCCGGTCTTCTCCGATCCAGTGCAACGCCGCCGGCTGGAAGCGGCAATGGACAATTTCGAAAAACAGATCATGCCCGTTATGGCCTCGCTCCCCGCGCAGGTGGTGCATAATGATTTCAACATGGAAAACATCCTCGTCGATTCCAAAACACCCGAGATGGTCAGCGGCATCATCGATTTCGGCGACATGGTGCATGCGCCCAGGGTGTTCGACGTCGCTGTGGGGGCCGCCTACCAGATGGGCGACGCTGCGGATCCAATCGAGGCAATCTGCGATTTCCTCGTGGAATATTCGACACTTATCAGCCTGACCGAGCAGGAGATTGCGGTGCTCTATCCCGCCATCCTCACCCGCATGGTCATGCGCCTTGCCATTCCACAGTGGCGGGCCGGGCTTTTCCCCGAAAACCGGGATTTCTATGTCCGCAACACCCCGACGGTCTGGGCACAGCTCGCCCGCCTCGACGCCATTCCGACCGAAACCATCGTCGCGCGGCTTACCGCAGCCTGCCAGCAAGGAAACAGACAGCTATGACGTCCCCCGAAACCGCGAAGACCGCGCCCGTGATGATCAACGGTTTCGACGCATCGAAACTGGCCACCCTGCCCAAACGCGAACGCCGGATGGTGGAACGCCGCCAGGCATTGCTCGGGCCGTCCTACCGGCTGTTCTACGACAATCCGCTGCATGTGGTGCGCGCCGAGGGCGTGTGGCTCTATGACGCCGATGGCGAGGCGCATCTCGATGTCTACAACAACGTGCCCTCCGTCGGACATTGCCATCCACGCGTCGTGGAGGCGATCGCCAGGCAGGCGGCTGTCCTCAACACCCACACGCGGTATCTGGACGACACCATTCTCGACTATTCCGAGCGCTTGCTGGCCACCTTCCCGGATGAAATCGAGCGGGTAATGTACACCTGCACCGGCAGCGAGGCGGTCGATCTGGCCCTGCGCATTGCCCGCTACTATACCGGCGGAACGGGTATCATCATCACCGAGAACGCCTATCACGGCGTCACCGCCGCCGCCGTCGAGATTTCACCGTCGCTAGGCTCGGGCGTTCCCCTCGGTCCGCACGTCATCACGGTTCTCGCGCCGGATGCCTATCGCGCCGAAGGCCGGGATGTTGCGGACGCGCTTGCCGAGGACGTAAGCAAGGCAATCGCCTTCATGCGCCGCCACGGCATCCGCCCCGCCGCCTTCATCGCCGACAGTATTTTCTCGACGGACGGCATCCTGCCCGATCCGGCAGGCTTCCTGCAGAAGACGCTGGATGTGGTCCATGAGGCCGGTGCGCTTTATATCGCCGATGAGGTCCAGCCCGGCTTTGGCCGCACCGGCTCCCATATGTGGGGCTTCATGCGCCACGGGATCGTGCCGGACATTGTCGTGATGGGCAAGCCGATGGGCAATGGCATGCCGATTGCCGCCGCCGTGATGAAGGCTGAGATCCAGGAGCGGTTCGGCAAGGATGTTCGCTATTTCAACACCTTCGGCGCCAATCATGTCTCGATCGCCGCGGCCAGCGCCGTGCTGGACATCATCCGCGACGAGAAGCTGATGGAGAACGCCGCCACGACCGGCGAACATATGCTTGCCGGCATGCGGACGCTGCAAGGGAAGTTCGCCTGCATCGGCGATGTCCGAGGTGCGGGTCTGTTCCTCGGGCTGGAATTCGTCAAGGACCGCGACAGCCGCACGCCGGACGGCGCGCTGGCGCTTGCGGTCGTCAACGGACTTCGCGATCGCCGCGTACTGATCAGTGCTGCCGGAATCCATGGAAACGTCCTGAAAATCCGGCCGCCCTTGCCATTTTCGCGCAAACACGCCGATATCTTTCTGGAAACGCTGGAGAGCGTGCTTACAGACATTGTATGAAAGACCATACCGGGTTCCAGCCGGAGGATAAAATGCCAGGGAGAGGAGATCATTCCGGGTGAATGCGCGCATCAAGCGGCCTGAGTTACGGCCTGACGGCAACGGTCAGCCGAAAGCACAATGGGCCTACAACGTCATACGTGACGCCATCATCACCATGGCGCTCGAGCCTGGAACCATGCTGAGCGAAAAGGAGACCTGTGCGAAGCTCGGTATCTCCCGAACCCCCATGCGCGAGGCTGTGCTGCGGCTTGCTCAGGAGGGCCTCGTCAATGTCGTTCCGAGCGGCGGCACCTTCATCAGCAAGATCTCCGTTCGCGGCGTCATCGAAGGGCAGATCGTTCGCTCCAGCCTGGAGCTGCGAATGGTCCGCCTCGCCGCCAGGACCTATGATCCGGTCTTCGACAAGGATTTCGATCTCCTGATGTTTCTGCAGGGGGATGCTGCCAAGCGGCAGGACTACGACGAGGCCTTTTCCGTCGATAATGCCTTTCATCAGTTGGTCAGCAGGGCTGCGGGCTTTCCCAATGTCTGGCATACGATCCGCAACGCCACCGGCCAGCTCGACCGCGTCCGTCGCCGCGCCTATCCGAAGTCGGGTTATTTCGACGAGGTCGTGGAAGAGCACCGCGCTATCTACGAGGCCATCCGCGCACATAACGAGGACGAGGCATACAGGCTATTGCGTCAGCATCTCGACGATATCGAACAGGTCCTGGCTTTCGTCGTGGCGGAAGATCCGGGCATCGTCGTACAGGAAGAAAACGCCGGCATTCTCGACGCCCTGCTGACACCGAGGGGGTAGAGGCTGCTTCCACACAGCCTCTACAAGGTCTTCACCTCATCAGCTTTTCAGCATGCGCGGATCGAGCGCATCGCGGACTGCATCGCCGAGATAGTTGACGCTGAGGACCGTCAGCGAAATGGCAAGACCAGGCCACAGCACGCGGGACGGCGTGAGCTGCAGGAAGCTTGCACCATCAAAAAGCAGGCGTCCCCATGTCGGAAAGTCCGACGGGAAACCAAGCCCCAGAAAGCTCAGGGACGATTCGGTGATGACTGCCTCAGCAACGCCGAGTGTCGCCGACACCATGATGGAGCTCATGACGTTCGGCAGGATATGCTTCAGGATAATCCGGTATTCCCGCATGCCGCTGCTTTTGGCAGCCATGATGAATTCCTGCTTTTTCATGGTCAGGACGTCACCTCGTACGATGCGGGCGGTATGCATCCATTTCGTGACGCCAATCACGAAGACAATCAGGATGAAAATTCCGGTTTCCGGTCCGAAATAGGCACGGAGGGTGTCGCGGAACAGCATGATGATGACCAGCAGCAGAGGCAGGAGCGGCAACGCCAAAAACAGGTCCGTCAGGCGCATGAGCGGTCCGTCGAGGCGTCGAAAATAACCTGAGAGGACGCCGACCAAGGTTCCGAGCAGAAGCGCCAGCAGCATGGCGGTGATGCCGACCGCCAGCGAGATGCGCCCGCCCGCCATCACCTGCGCCAGCATGTCATGGCCGAGATTATCGGTGCCGAAGGGGTGAAGGAGGGAGGGTCCCTGGTTCTTGGCACGGATGTCGATCTTGTTCGGATCGACGCTGTGGATGAGCGGGCCGACATAGACGACCAGCAGAATGAATATGAAAACGATCAGGCCCGCAAAGCCACCCTTATGAGCCCGGAATTGCCGCCATGTGGCAGCCATGATCGAGCGTGGCGGCGCGGTCAAAGCCGTCGTCGGGATTGCTGTTATGTCAGTCATAACGGATCCTCGGGTCAAGAATGCCGTAGAGCACGTCGGCAATCAGATTGAAGAGAACGATCAGCACGGCGAAGATGAAGGTCAGGGTCTGAACCATCGGGATATCCCCGCCCTGCACGGCCACGATCAAAAGCTGGCCAAGGCCGTTCACCCGAAAGACCTGCTCGGTGATGATGGCGCCGGAGAAAATCGTCGGCACCCCAAGCGCGATGACGGTCACGACCGGTATCAGGCTGTTGCGCAGCACATGGACCAGAAGCACGGTCTTTTCCTTGACGCCTTTAGCGCGCGCGGTGCGGACATAGTCCTGATGCAGATTATCAAGCATGGAGGCGCGCACGAAGCGGCTGATATGCGAGACATTGTAGAGCGTCAGCACCATGACCGGCAAGAACATCTGCTTGACCTGTGCCACGAAGCTGGACCAGTCCGTCACGCGCAGATTGGTGTCGTAGACCGACGGGAACCAGTGCAGATAGGAGCTGAAGACGACGATCAGCAGCACGCCGGTGAAGAAGGTCGGTACGGAATAACCGACCATGGAGATGAAGGTGCCTATCTGGTCGAAGATTGAATACTGCTTGTAGGCGGAGAGAACGCCGATCGGGATCGCCAGCAACACGCCAAACAGGTAGGACAGGCCCACCACCCACAGCGTTTGCGGCATGCGCTGGACGACAAGATCGACCACCGGGCTGCGTGTTGCCCATGAGAGCACCCGCAATCTGTGGCCATCGCCGAACTGCCAGCCGGTGATCTGTTCGAGAATATTCAGCGGCTCGTTGATGAAGAATTGATGCAGCCATCTGAGATAACGGATCAGGAAGGGCTGATCGAGACCAAGCGCTGCGCGGATCTGTTCGCGGACCTCCGGCGGGATCGTCAATGGCAGGTCGCCGGTCGGATTATTGGGCGCGAGGTCGAGAAGAGCAAAAATGACAAAGCTGATAACAAGCAATGTCGGCACGGCAAAGAACAGCCGTCGCAGGGTAAAGTTAAACATCGGAAAGTCTCCAGACCTTCAGGCGACGCAAAACGCCGGCTCCGTCTGAAAACGGAGCCGGCGATCGCTGCATCTTACTTCTTGCGGGACCAGTCAGCGACGTTCCAAAGTTCGGAATCCCAGCCGTTGATCTTGACGCCATCCAGGGTCACGGAGCGCGCCGAGACCTGGCCGCGGTAGATGAGCGGGATATGAGCCCCCTCTTCCGTCAGCATGTCATTGGCTTTCTTGGCGATTTCCGCGCGCTTGGCGAGATCGGCCGTCTTCGACAATTCAGTGACGAGCTTGTCATATTCCGGATTGCAGTAACGCGGCATGTTCTGCCCCTGCCAACCATTCTCGGGAGCCGGGATCTTGTTGCACAGCCATTCCGCCAGATATTTTTCCGGGTCCGTGCCATCGAAGTTGTTGGTGTACATTTCCACGTCGGCATAGAATTTCTGGAACGTATCCGGGCTCGCCGGATCGCCGCCGAAGAAGACGGAGGCGCTGACATTGCGCAGTTCCGCAGCGACGCCGATCTGTGCCCACATGTCCTTGACGAGCGCCTGTGTGGCCTGACGCACCGAGTTGGTCGACGTCTGGTAGAGGAAGGAGAGCTTCACACCGTTCTTGGCGCGGATGCCGTCCGAACCCTTGACCCAGCCGGCCTCGTCCAGAAGCTTGTTGGCACCATCGACATCCGGCTTCAGGCACCAGTCGTTCGCCGTCGAGGCATAGACCTCGGGGCCGGGCACGATATTGCAGGTCGGCTTGCCGGCGGCGCCGTAACCGGTCTCGTTAATAACGTCGCGATCGATCGCCATCGACAATGCACGGCGAACGGCCGGGTCCGACAATGACGGATGCGGGCCGGCTTCCTTGGTCGAGCGCTTTTCGCCGAGCGACGGGTCGACGGCATAATGGTTGATGTTGATACGCTCGACCTGTGATCCGAAGGCCGTCACAAGCTCGCCCTTGCCGGCAGCCACCATGGTTGCGAGGATTTCCGGCTCGACCTGCATGTTCCAGGCATAGTCATATTCGCCGGTTTCAAGCACTGCGCGGGCCGCGGATACCGCATCGCCGCCGCCTTTGAGCGTTACCGTGGCGAAGGCAGGCTTGGCCGGATCACGGTAATTCTTGTTGGCCGTGAAGGTTATGACGTCGTTCGGCTTGAACTCCTTGACGACAAAGGGGCCGGTGCCGATCGGCCCGAAATTGGCGGATGTGCAGCCGGGTGCTGCGGCACCGACGCAATCCTTGAACTGCGCCTTCTGGATGATAGGCGACTGGCCGCCGACGAAAGCGCCATAGGGATAATATTTCGGCTCGGTGAAGGTCATCTTGACCGTGTGCGGATCCACAGCTTCCACCGACTTGATGCCTTCATACTGCGCCTTCTGCGCGCAACCGCCATCCGGCGCCGTGCAATATTTCCATGTGAACACCACGTCGTCGGCCGTGAAGTCGGTGCCATCAGACCATTTGAGGCCTGGCTTCAACTTCCAGACCATGCTCGTCATATCCGCCGAGATGCCGCCGTTTTCCAATGTGGGGATCTCCGTCACCAGTGTCGGAACGAGCTTGCCCGTTTCGTCGTAGCGGGCCAGCGGTTCGATGACCATGGACGAGCTGTAGACTTCCTTGGTGCCGCCAGAGAGATATGGATTGAGCGTCGAAACAGCCTGCCAGAACAGGATCTTCAGCTCACCATCGCTGCCGCGTTCCGCATGGGCGGCGGAGCCTGCCATGGCGAATGCCGCAACCACGCTGGCAAGAAGGATATTGCGTCTCTTCATCTTGATTTCCCCTATGTGATTTTTGTGTGTTGAATGATCGAGGCGGCATATCCGATATGCCGCCTCGCAAAGGCTCAGTTCCGAATGCGCCCATTCGCCGAAAGATGGCTCGTCGGGGCGCGAATTCGCGCAATCGAGAGCATGGCATCGGCCCGCCACTGGCCGACATCGCGCCGCTCACTGATTTCACTTGTCATGATGGAATGAGACGGAGAGGCTTTGGGCGACAGAGGCTGTCGGCAGCGCCGGAAGGCGACCTGGGCGATCGGTTTGGCGACCTGGGCGATCGGTTTGGCGACCCTACAGGGCTTTGCACCCCTTGGTCGTCCCGACCGATTCAGGCACAAGCCATCCGCGACCACCAGCGGATCTTCGCAAATCGACAGAATAATAACCTCCTGAAATTGCTCAGTTCTTTTCAATCAGAACTCAACCATTTATGCGTGCAGGAATTCTCTCCAGCCGCCGCCCGCTATTATTGTTCCCGTTTGTCGGCACTCGCGTCAAAGGCGATGCTCAAATTTTGAGCCATCTAAGCACAGGCCTATTTTTCGTTCAAGAATGAAAGTTGAAGCTTGCAAAATCAGATTTGCGAAGCGCAATATACCGCCATATCCCCCTAGACCCGGACGAGCGAGGACGAGAGAATGCCGATATTGAACCGTGCCGCCGAGATGCAGGAAGAAGTCGCCGGCTGGCGCCGCCATTTGCATGAGACGCCGGAGTTGCTCTACGATGTCTATGAGACATCGAGCTTCGTCGCGGAGAAGTTGAAAGCATTCGGCTGCGACGTCGTGGAAACCGGCCTCGGCAAGACCGGCGTGGTCGGCATCATCAAGGGCAGGCATGGTGACGGGCCGACGATCGGCTTCCGCGCCGACATGGACGCGCTGCCGATCACCGAAACCAGCGGCAAACCATGGGCGTCGAAAGTGCCCGGCAAGGCGCATTCCTGCGGCCATGACGGTCACACAGCCATGCTTCTGGGGGCTGCCCAATATCTAGCGGAGACCCGCAATTTCAAAGGCTCGGTCGCTGTGATCTTCCAGCCGGCCGAAGAAGGCGGCGCTGGTGCCCTGGCCATGCTCGATGACGGCATGATGGACAAGTTCAGCATCAGTGAAGTCTACGGCATGCACAATTCGCCCGGCATCCCGGTCGGCAGTTTTGCAATCCGCAAGGGGTCGCTTATGGCTGCTGCCGACAGTTTCGAAATCACGATCAACGGCAATGGCAGCCATGCCGCCGCGCCGCATCTCTCGATCGATCCGGTGCTGGCATCCGCCCATGTGGTGATTGCCCTGCAGTCGATTGTCTCGCGCGGAATGGATCCGCTGAAATCGCTGGTCATCTCGGTGACCACGACGCATGGCGGCACGGCCCATAACGTCATTCCGAGTTTTGTCACCCTGACGGGAACGGTGCGCACGCTTCTTCCCGAAACGCGCGACTTCGCCGAAAAGCGCCTCAAGGAAGTGGCGCAGGCAACCGCGATGGCGCATGGCGCGACGGCGGACGTCAACTACCATCGCGGCTATCCGGTCACCGTCAATCACGACAACGAAACGGAATTCGCAATCGGCGTCGCGGGCTCGGTTGCGGGCACCTCCGCCGTCGAGGCCAACACCGCGCCGCGCATGGGAGCGGAGGACTTCTCGTACATGCTGGAATCGCGCCCCGGCGCCTTCATCTTCATCGGCAATGGCGACACCGCCGGCCTTCACCATCCGGCTTACGATTTCAACGACGACGTGCTGCCCTATGGCATCAGCTATTGGGTGACGATGGCCGAAAAAGCCCTCGCGGCATGATGCTGTAGCACCAGCGACGAACACGCATCGGAAAGGCGAGCGCTATCAGACTTGCGGCGCTTTCTCGAACAGTTGAACGAGATGGCCGTCGGGATCGCGAAGGGTCAGTATGCGACCATGCGATCCCATATCGCGGAATTCCAGCACCTCCACGCCACTTGCGGCGAGCTTTTGCCTTCGGTCATCCATGTCATCGATCTCGAAGACCGGAATGGCACCTGATGGGCTGCCTTGTAGTCCAGCGGGATATTCCTCGATCGCCCCAATGGCAAAATTCGTGCCGCCGGCGGTAAACTGTACCCAGCGGCTACCGTCGGCGAATTTTACCTCCAGCCCCAATAGGTGCTCGTAGAAATCCCTGGTCGCCGCGACATCTCCTGCGACCAGCCATGTATTCTGCAGACGTTTTACAGGCATCGTCCCTCCCGCTTCAGTAGACTGTCCAGCCTGCATCGGCGACGATGCAGGCTCCGTTGATATAGGCGGCGTCTTCAGAGGCCAGAAACACGGCGATGGGCGCGATGTCGTCCCCCGTCGCCTGCGGCGGCCGGGTCGGCAACCCCTTCTTTCTCAGCTCCCATCCCGATGGAGACGGTTCGCTGCCTGATGCAATATTGGTTTTCACCGACCCCGGTGCAATGCCGTTGCAGCGTATGCCGCGATCGCCATAGGCCGCTGCCACCGAACGGGTAAGGCCAAGCACGCCGTGCTTCGTGGCCGTATAGGCAAACCCCGCCCTGCCCCCTTGGAAACTTGCGATGGAGCAAGTGTTGACGAAGATACCGGCGCCGCGTTGCAACATGCCAGACAGCGCGGCACGGGTGACCAGGAACGGGCCGGTAAGGTTGACATCAAGCACATGCTGCCAAAGAGCATCGTCAGTTTCGTCGACTGGCGCCATGCGATCGAGCACGCCGGCATTGTTGCAAACCACCTCGGGCGGACCGAAACGGGCTTCCACCGCCGCCAGCATGCCGGCAATCGGTTCCGGTTTGCTGACATCCGCAACGTGGGTTGCAAAGCTTTCCGGTGCGTCGATGATCGCCGCCGTCTCCTCCAGCCTTTCGGCGCTGAGATCGGCGGCGAAGACCCGGGCGCCAGCCGTCACGAAGGCCTGTGCCATTGCCCGGCCGATGCCGGACCCGGCTCCGGTGATGATTGCCACTTTCCCATCCAGACGCGTCATGAGGTCAAGTTCCCTATTCAATTTAATCGATCATGCGCCGTAAAAACTGCCGGCGCGATAGATCAGTCCGGGGCGGCCGGGCTGCACGCGCGCGGCAACCACCGAGCCGATGAAAATGGTGTGGCTACCCCAATCGAGAGTTCCGGCCGTGCGGCAATCGAAGACCGCAAGCGCATCGGCAAGCGCCGGCGCGCCGGTCCGCATGTTATGCCAATCGCCGAGATCGAAGCGTCTTTCGCCACGAATTCCGTCGCGTCCGGCAAAGCGGCTGGCGACCTCGCTTTGTTCGGCCGCCAGCACATTGACGCAGAAGAAGCCGCTCTCGCAGATCGCCTTGTACCCGTCGGAACTGCGATTGATGCAGGCAAGCAGCGTCGACGGTTCGGCGGAAAGCGAACAGACGGCGGTTGCCGTCAAACCACGCTTTCCGTCCTTCGAAAGCGTGGTGACGACGGTGACGCCGGCGGCGAATTCGCGCATGGCGGCACGAAAATCGTCCGCGGCCACGGGCGGGTCGATACAGCTATTTGCCGCCGATCCGAATGACATGTTCATTTCTCCTCTCCCAAATAGGCACTGCGCACGCGGGAATGGTTGAGCAGCTCCTCACCCGAACCCGAAAGCGTGACCTCGCCGGTCTCCAGCACGAAGGCATGATCGGCAATCTCGAGCGCACGGTAAGCATTCTGTTCCACCAGCAGCACCGTCACACCCTGGCGATTGATGCTCTGCACCGCGTCCAGAACGGTATCGACGATCTGCGGCGCAAGGCCCATCGTCGGCTCGTCCAGCAGCAGCACGCCGGGCTTGGTCATCATGGCGCGTCCCATCGCAACCATCTGCTGTTCCCCACCCGACAGCGTGCCGGCAATCTGACGCCGCCGCTCGGCGAGGCGCGGGAAGAGCTCGAGTATTTTGTCCAGATCCTGCTTGCGTCCCGTCTTGTCCTTGCGTGCGAAGCCGCCGATCTCAAGATTTTCAAACACCGTCATGCGCCCAAACAGGCGGCGCCCTTCTGGGACCTGCGCAAGACCTTCGCGCACCCGCAAATGCGGCGGGAGTGCCGTGATATCCTCCCCGTCGAGGAGCACGGCGCCGGATCGCACGTCCCGCAGGCCACAAAGCGCATTGAGGATCGTGGTCTTGCCGGCGCCGTTTGCGCCGACGATGGTGGCGATGGTGCCGGCCGCGACATGGAAGCTCGCGTCGCGCACGGCAGCGATCTCACCATAAGCGACAGTCAGGTTTCTGACTTCGAGGGATTTCATTCGACGGCCACCTTCCTGTCCGCTTGCGGCGCCCGGACGCGGCGACTGCCGAGATAGGCTGATATCACCCGCTCGTCGGCCTGGATTTCGGATGGCGTCCCTTCCGTCAGGACCGTGCCGCGATCGACGACGGTGATGCGCTCGGCAACCGCCATCACCACCTTCATGTGATGCTCGATCAGGATGACGGTAATACCGAGCCGGCTCCGGATTCGCTCGATAAGCTCCACGAGGGCCACACCTTCCGACGGGTTCATGCCCGCCGCCGGCTCATCGAGCATCAGAAGACGTGGACCGGCAACGATCGCCCGGGCAATTTCCAGCCGCCGCTGGTCGCCATAGGAGAGATGCCGGGCAAGCTCGTTCGCCCTGTTTTCAATGCCCGTGAAGGAGAGGATTTCGTGGGCCTTCTCTCTCGCCTCGCGTTCTTCCCTCCGATATCGCGGCGTGCCGACAACGGCCTGCCATATCGGGCAGGATAACCGGCGATGCAGCCCAACCAGAACATTGTCCACCGCCGTCATATCCGGAAACAACCGGACGTTCTGATAGGTACGGGCAATGCCGTATCGCGCCACGCGATGAGCAGGAAGACCGTCGATCCGCTCGCCGGCAAGATGGATGGTCCCGGCGGTGGGTTTGACGAAGGCGGTGATGCAGTTGAATAACGAAGTCTTGCCCGCGCCGTTTGGCCCGATGATGGCATGGATGCTGCCGGCGGCAATGCTCAGATGAACGTTGTTGACCGCGTGCAGGCCGCCGAAGCTTTTATAGAGGCCGTCGACTTCCAGAAGCTTATCCACGTCAGCCATGGGCGGCCCCCTTTCCGGCGGAAGCGACCTTAACCGGCCACAGCCCCTCGGCACGGACATGCATCATCACAACGAGCGCCAGACCATAGAAGAGATAGCGGAATTCGCCGAACTCGCGCAGAAGTTCCGGCAGGCCGATCAAGACGGCCGCGCCCACCAGAACGCCGGGCAGGCTGCCTAGCCCGCCGATGACGAGGATCGCCAGCACATTGATCGATACCAGGAGCTGGAACGAAGACGGGAAGACCGAACCGATCAGTACCGCGAAGACGGCGCCGGCTGCCCCTGCAAAAGCGGCCCCTACCGTATAGGCGACCAGTTTCGAAGCGACCGGATCGATCCCGAGTGCCTGCGCGACATCCTCATCCTCGCGTAGGGCGAGCCAGGCCCTGCCGATGCGCGAGCGCTGAAGCCGCCAGGAAATGAAGGCGACCACGGCGGCAAGCGCCAGCGCCAGGTAATAGAGTTCGGTGGGTTGGTTCAGCACGATGTCACCGAGCATGGGCCGCTTGATGCCGATCATGCCCTGCGAACCGCCAAGGATCGGCGCCAGAGCGTCCGAGAGAACGAGAACCCGGACGATTTCGCCAAGGCCGAGGGTGGCCATGGCCAGATAGTCGCCGCGCACGCGCAGCACCGGCAGACCGAATAGGAAGCCGGCCGTTGCGGCCAAGCCGATCGCAATCGGCATGGCCAGCCAGAAGGAGATGTCGGCGATCGCCAGCGGTCCGTCGGAGCAGAGCAGTGCGATCGTATAGGCACCGACCGCAAAGAAGGCGACGAAGCCAAGATCGACAAGGCCGGCAAGCCCGAGTTCGATGTTGAGCCCCATGCCCATCAGCATGTAAAGCGCGACCAGCATGGCGATCTGCGCCACGAAATCGCTGGTGATCATCGGCAGCAGCAGAACCGCGACCAGGAGTGCCGCAAGCCCAAGCCGCGATTGGCCGTTGCGCGGAGACGCTGGCCGCAAGGACCTCATGTAGGACATCAGCGCGGCAGCTACGATGAGGACGCCGCAGGCCAGCGGATTGAGCCCCATGGATCCGAATGCCGCGCGAGCAAGCGAGACGCCGCCCGGAAGATTTTGTATCGTCGCGACGAGAACGTCGCGAAACAGTCCAGCGATAAGCGCCGTTGCAAGGCCCGTCAGGATTGCGCGGCGCAGGTTTCTACCCAGTTGAGCTAGTCCTGCTCCGGCAAGGGCGAAGACCAGAGCGCCCGCCAGAATGGCGGCGAAGGACTGCCACGATGCCCTCGCGAAACCGAAGCTCATGGCATTCAACAGCATAGGACTAGCAGCCACCAGGATCGTGCGGATATTGGTCGTCGCGACCAGGGCCAGCATGAGAATGAGGCAAATGGCGGCGATGAGACCGGCGACTGCGCCCCAGGCAAATTTGGGCGTTTTGGATAGGCCGATTTCGTCCGCGGCCCTCGCGCCGCAATAGCCGGCGACGCATGCCGTGACCGCGAGCACGATCTGCGAGAGGGTGAGCGTGTCTTCGACGATGAAGCGCTTGTCCATGAGGACATAGGCGCCGATCAGCGCGAAAGCCACGGCCGAAAGACCGGCGAGCACGCCGATGCGCAAGGCTTCTCGCGCCGCGCTCCGGCGTTTGCGCACAAGCCTGTAGGATGAAGTGACGACGTTGAAGGACATGGCTCAGGCCCTCTTCGCGGCAAGCCGCTCGCCAAGCAGGCCCTGCGGCCTGAAGATGAGAATGAGCACCAGCATGCCGTAGCCGATCACATCCTTGAGCTGGTAAGGCGCGGGCAGGCCGTATCCTTCCAGCAGGAGCGCCGGCCCGAGCGCCTCGGCAAGCCCGAGAACCAGGCCGCCGAGCATGGCGCCGCCAAGATTGCCGATACCGCCGAGGATCGCGGCCGCAAAGCCCTTGATGCCGAGCGAAAAGCCGATGAAGACGGTGATCTGCTTGAAGACCAGCGCGTAGAGAACGCCGGCAACACCGGCCATCGCACCGCCGATCGCAAAAGTGAAGACGATGGTGCGGGAGACATCGATCCCGACCAGGGCCGCCGCGTCACGATCTTCGGAAACAGCGCGCATCGCCTTGCCGAGGGGAGTGAGGCGAACCACGGCGGCCAGGCCGGCGAGCGCGATCGCCGCAAAGACAAACGCAACGATCTGCGGAATGGGGATGACGAGGCCGGCAAGGTTGACCGTTCCCTCCATCCAGCCAAAGGACGGATAGGCGCGATTGCGGGTGCCGAACAATCCACGGGCACCATATTGCAGCACGAAGGACAGACCGATCGCGCAGATCAGCGGCGCGAGCGAGCGGACGTGCAGAAACGGCCGGTAGGCAATGCGCTCGATGGTCATGGACACCGCCGCCCCGGTTCCCATGGCGACCGCCAGCACGATGGGCAGCGCCAAAAGCGGCGCGGCGCTGGTCAGGCCGGCATCCGCCAGCGCCAGCGCCGCGAACAGACCGGCAAAGGAACCGATCATCATCACATCGCCATGCGCGAAGTTGATCATCCTCAGTATCCCGTAGACCATGGTGTAGCCAAGCGCGATCAGGGCATAGACACTACCGATCGTCAGCCCGAAGACCACGAAAGAGACGAAATTGGTGAGAGAGTAGGTGCCGGCGGTCACTCCGCCGGCAAGCCCCACCAGGACGACCACCGCCACGGCGATACGGATGGCGAGCATGAGATGATCGACCCAAATCGATCTGCGCAGCCATTCCGATATCCCGTCGCTGATCGTCACGGAGACGGCACGCGCGTTCATGGGTAGATCCGCTTGGGGTTTTCGCCGGGCGCGAAGGATGAGGCATCGTCGCTGACGAATTGCCACACGGCATAGGTTGCAGCGCTGCAATCGCCATAGGCGTTGCATGAGAGCATACCGGTCAGCCCAGGCACGTTCTTCGAGGCCATCATGGCGTCGTGCAGAGCCTTGCGGCCGATGTAGAGATTGCCCTCGGCATCGGTTTTCGCCGCCGTCTTGATCGCATCCAGCGTCAGCAGCGTGGCGTCATAACCATAGGCGCTGAAACCGCCGGTGGGCGCTTCGCCATACTCATCCTTGAACTTCTTCACGAAGACCGGAAACCGTTCCGAGAAGAGTTCGGTCGACGGTCCCACAAGACGAAAGCCGACAATATCCTTGCCCGCCGCCTCGATAACATTGGCGCTGAAGACACCTTCGCCGCCGATCACCGTCGTCTTGGCAAGATCCGGCACTTCCGGAAGCTGACGCAGAATGAAGCCGATGCTAGAGGTAAAGACTGGGGTGAAGATCAGGTCAGGCTTCTTGGTGGAGATGCGCGTCAGCACCGGACGCATGTCGGTATCGGTCGGGGAGATCGCTTCGCTGGCGACGACGATACCGCCCTTGGCGGTGAAATCCTTCTCGAAAGCCCTCACCAGCTGTTCGGTATAAGGGCTGCCGTCATGGATCGTGGCGACCGTCTTCAAACCGAGCTTCGAGACGGCGTAATCGACGGTGAAGGAGGCGCTCAGAAGGTCGTTCGGCACGACGCGCAGGAAACCCTTGAACTCGGCCGGGCGATCCGCCGCGGTCAATGCCGGAGCGGTCGCACCGATGCCGACGCTCGGGATCCCGGCATTGGCAAGGATTGGAAGGCCGGCTCGCGCGCCGCTCGAGCAGGTCGGGCCGACAACAGCGATGATCTGCTTGTTGCCGGCAAGCTTGGTGGCGGCGGTCTGCCCGCCCTCGGCGGTGCATTGGGCGTCTTCACCGAGAAGCTTCACCGGGAAATCCAGCACCTTGCCGCCCTGATCCGCGATGGCGATTTCCGCCCCACGCAACTCGTCGATACCCTGGTTGGTGTCACCGCCCGATTGCGAGGTGTAACCGCCGATCAGGATGGGATCTCCCTTGGCGATTTTCACGACGCCGATATCGTCGGTCACGGGTCCCAGCGTTTCGGCGGAAGATGAAGATACAATGGTCGTCATGAGCAGTGTCGTAAGCGACGCCGCTGCTGCGAATTCTTTCAACATGTCGTTTCCCTCTGGTTCGATTGTCCCCGTGAGCGTCGTTGCGTTCACGTCATCTGCTGAAATTCCCTGTCTGTCCTTCCGAGGCGTTTCCTTCCCTATGCGGTCTATAGTCGGCTTCTATCGGCCGATCCTGTCGAGCGGACCCAACTCCTTCTCGACAAGCGGCAGTACCTCTGCACCAAAGCGCTCGAGCGAGCGCCGCGCGCGGGCAACCGGCATGTCGCCGAACTGGAAGAAGCAATTGTAATGGCTGGGCCAGAGCGTCCTGATTTCGGCGATCAGCCTTTCAGCAACATAATGGGCGTCGCCGATCAGGAGATTGTCGCGGAAGACCTCAAGCGGCGGCTCGTCCGGAAAGGGAGCGGCAACCACATGCGAGCCGTCCAGCGTCAACACGTTGCTGCGCAATCCGTGCACCAGCCTCCCCACCCAGCGGGCGCGTTCGGCTGCCTCCAGCGCCTCTTCCTTGCTGTCGGTCACATGGACGTATTGTTGCAGGGCAACCGGCATCGATCTGCCATCCAGACCTCCGGCGACCCAGGCCTCCCGTACTTTCTCGGTAATACCGGGAAGCGCCTGCGATCCGCGCCAGCCGGCCGTGACGAACGGAATCCCGCCCCATCTCGCGAGCGCCTTCAAGATCGGCGGATGCGGCGAGGTGCAATAGACCGGCGGCATCGGTCTTTGCTGGGGCCGCACCGTGAAGACGGCTTCCGGCACATCGACATAGCGGCCCTTCAGCGCCGCGCGTCCTTCCGTCAGCGCCTGTTCGACGATGCTCCAGTATTCGAGGAAGATATCGGTCTTCTCCGCCACCGCAGCGCCATAGCGCTCGAATTCATAGGCCTGGTATCCGGTCCCGACACCGAGAACGGCCCGGCCGCCGCTCAACTGGTCGAGAAGTGCGATCTCCTGCGCCACGCGCATCGGGTGATAGAGCGGCAGCACGACGACGCCGGCGCCGAGCTTGATGCGGCTGGTGATGCCCGCCATATGCGCGGCAACCATCAGCGGTGAAACGCTGATCGAATAATTGGTGAAATGGTGCTCCGCGAACCAGGCAATCTCGAAGCCGATATCCTCGGCAAGCCGGACCATGGTGCGCGTATCCTCGATGATGCCGCCGATCCCGCCCGGATTGTCGCGAAGGCTCATGAGGTTGAAAATGCCGAAATGCATGTTGAGTGCCCTGCTTTGATTGGGGAAATGGATCAGGCGATGAAATAGCCACCGCTGATGGCGACGGTTTCGCCGACCATGTACCGGTTCTTCTCCGAGAGGAGGAACACGATGACATCGGCGACATCCTCTGGCTCGGCGGCGCGGCCGATGGCGGTCTGGGCCGCAAGCTCCGGCAGAAAGCCCGCCGCACGCGCCTTTTCCGTCGCGATGCCGGCGGGTGCCACGCCGTTGATGAGGATATTGTCCGGCGCGCAGGCCTCGCCGAGGCTTTTGGTCAGGCTGACCACCGCTGCCTTCATCGCCGCGTAGTGTGCATTCTTCGGATGGGACTTCAGAGCGTCGATGGAAGCGACATTGACGATACGGCCGCCGCCATTTTCCTTCATATGCGCGATGACGGCGACGGAGACGGCGTAGAGGCCGCGCACATTGACCGAGAAGCTGAAATCCCAGTCCTCGTCGCTGATGTCGAGGATCGGCCGTCTTGGGTAGACGCCGGCGCAGTTGCACAGGCCATGAACGCGGCCCGCTCTGGCGACGACATTACCGACGAGCGCGGCGGCACTCGCGCGGGTGGTGATATCGCCGATGATCGCGAATGCCGCACCGCCGGAAGATTCGATTTCGGCGACTACCGCGTCGGCGGCCTTCGGATCGATGTCGATGATCGCGACACGCACGCCTTCCGCCGCAAGTCCGAGCGAGACGGCCTTGCCGAGCCCGCTGCCACCGCCCGTTACAATCATGGTCTGGTTCTTCATGATACCCCGCTTGGCCGGCCTCACCTTGCCGGTTTCGAATGTCGATGGGGGACTGTCTCCGGTCTTTGGATAATCAGCAAACGATCTCTTCTCATGACCCGATAAGCGCAGACGCTATGACAAGGCTGACTGAAGCTGTACTGTCGTGCACATTAGATAAGCTAATTTGTGGGCCGACCGATCCATGCCTATCATTTAGGCTACCTGGCGAATGCCGGAGAAAATCAAATGCCGTCCGCGCCGAAACGCAGGCCGGGACTAGGGAAAGAGACAAATATGGTCAAGCTCGGCCTCTTTAACCTGATGGGGCTCTACGACAGGAACACGTCGCCGGCCTCCGTGCTGAAGACGACGGTCGACGCTGTGAAAATGGCCGAGGATTTCGGCTTCGATGTCGCATGGTTTGCGGAGCACCATTTCACCAATCATTCGATCTGCCCCTCCTCCATGCTCATGGTTGCCCATTGCGCCGCCGAGACCAAGCAGATCCGGCTGGCGCCCGCCGTGCTGGCGCTGCCGTTCTATGATCCGCTGCGCCTGGTGCAGGAGGCTGCCTTCACCGATCTCCTGACGCATGGGCGGCTCGTGCTCGGACTGGGTTGCGGCTACCAGCCGCACGAATTCGAGCGGTTTCGCGTGCAGCCGGAAGAACGGCATTCGATCATGCTCGAAGCCTGGACGATCCTCGAACAGGGGCTCACCGCCGGCGTCGTCGAATTCAGCGGCCGGCACTTCTCCATCCCTCGCACCGAACTCTCCATGCGTCCCTT
Source organism: Rhizobium sp. AP16 (assembly GCF_000281735.1). NCBI lineage: Bacteria > Pseudomonadati > Pseudomonadota > Alphaproteobacteria > Hyphomicrobiales > Rhizobiaceae > Rhizobium > Rhizobium sp. AP16. Next base: position 22,553 of record NZ_AJVM01000012.1, read on the forward strand.
CGGCCTCGCCATGCCAGACGTCTTCGTCGCCACCAGCCACCCCGATCCGATTGCGCGCATGGTCAGGGGCAATCACACACCCTTCATGAGCTTCGGCCATCGCGGCCTGAGCGCGGCGCGGAGTTTCAAAGACAGGATTGCCGCGAGCTGGGCCGACGCCGGCGGCAACCCGGACACGATGCCGCTTGCCGTACAGCGTTATGTCTACGTCACCGAGGACCGCGACGACGCGCGCCATGCGGCGCAGTGCGTACGCGACCTCGCCCGGGCGGCCGTGCCGCTTTCGACGGCCGACCCCACGCGGGACGGCCCGTTCCTTCGCCTGATGCCGCTTAACGACGAGCCGCCGCTTGACGATTTCCTCGACAACGCCGTCATCGGACCGGCAAGCTATTGCGCGGAAAAACTCGCCGGGGAAATCGAGGCGCTCAAGCCGACGCATCTTTCCTGCTTCATGGGTTTTGCCGGCATCGGGCGGCGGGAAACGCTCGCCTCCATCGAGCGTTTCGGCTGCGATGTCATCCCCCAGCTCGAGGGTCTGGTGGAACTGCGCAACACGACGTTAAGGGATGCCGCATGAACGAACGCCCCTTCGGAACCAAGTTGCTGGGAGAGGCGATCGAGATCGCCACGAATGAGGCGGTGCCGACTGCACCGCAGGACTGCCAGCCATCCGGAGGTTCGGGGCGCCGCATGAATCGACTGCCGCCGCTCAACCTGTTTCGCGTCTTCGAGGCGGCCGCGCGCCACGGCAGCTTCACCGCTGCCGCCGACGAGCTTTGCGTGACGCAATCGGCGGTCAGCCAGCAGATCCGCCAGATCGAGGATCTGTTGGATGTGCGGCTGTTTCGCCGCCTGCCGCGTCGGGTCGAGCTGACACGCGAGGGCACCCAGCTTGCAAGCGCCGTGCATGAATCGCTTGCCCTGCTCGCCCGCGCCTGCGAGCGCATCGTCGACCCCATGGCGCCGACGGTGCTATGCATCAACGCGCCGCCGGCAATTGCCTCGCGCTGGCTGGTGCCCCGACTGAAGCGTTTCATGCAGCTCAATCCGCAGATCAAGGTAACGCTGCTCGCCTCCAACGACACGGTGAATTTCGATCGCCAGGATATCGATGTCGCCATTCGCTGGGGGCGCGGCGACTGGCAGGGTGCAAGGGTGGAAAGGCTCGGCCCCGACAAGCTGTTCCCGGTCTGCAGCCCCTCCGTCCTGCGCGAAGGGCCTCCGATCGTCAGCCCCGGCGATCTTGCCCACCATACCCTGCTGCAGAACATGAATTCCAGCCTCTGGGCCACCTGGTTCGCAACCGCCGGCGTCGGCAGCGTCAATTTCGATGAGACGCTCTATTTCAACGATGCCGGCCTGTTGCTGGATGCCGCGGTACAGGGCCAGGGAATTGCGCTCGCCAACCACATGCTTGTCGAAAACGACCTCAAGACCGGACGATTGATCCGCCCTTTCAATATCGAGATACAAAGTGGAGAGAGCTACCACATCCTGACCAGCCCGGATTTTTCCGAAAAAGCCGCCGTCGCCGAATTCCGCCAATGGATCCGCGCCGAGGGTGCCGAAGCCGGTTGAAGCTACGACGAAAGACCTTTAGCTATTTATAGGTGATCGTGTTCCCGGCCCTCGGCCGATTGAAGAAGTGGCGGTCGAAACTGTAGCCATTCGTTCCGGTAAAGCTTGCAAACAGCGCCGAGACGGGTGTCGTCAATGTGTATTGCACGCGGGTCAGCACGACCTGTACGCCCGTTTCCTTGATCTGCGAGGGGACGTCGATCGGCGTTGCCGCCCCATAGGTCAAGGCAGACGTATTAAGCGCGGCTGACCAGTTGACCGTGGCGTTGCCGCTTTTGCTGATGTCATCCACCGCGACCGTGATCGTGAGACCTGTGGTGTCATAGGGTTGCAGGATGAAGCTTGCTCCGGAAAGAAGTTTGGCGACGTCGGATTTCGTCCAGGTGCCTTGCTGCGAAATCATGTCGCCCGTGGTGGAGGCGATCTCATCGATCTTCCGGCTAACCGTGAGCGCATGGCCGAGATCGACGGTTCCGACAAGCAGGAGCAGCAGGATCGGCAGGACGATTGCGAATTCCACACCCGAAGTGCCGGACCGGTCACGCGCCAGACGGCGAAGGCAGAATGCGGCAAACCGGTGGATGGGCAAGCTCCGTTTCATCATCAAAAAGGCTCGTTGCGAAACAGAACGGAGGAGCCGAGCAGATAGCGGCCGTCGGCCATCTTGTTGCTCGAAAACGTGAAGAAGTTGACGACGGCGTCCCAGGGCAAGAATGCCTGAACCAGAACGAAGTCGCTGCCCTTGCCGATATTATAGGTCTCGGTCACGGCAAGATTGCCGCTGGCATTGATGGGATTGGCACTGGTGGCCGACGACAGATCGGAGAGTATGTCGACCTTGACCAGGAGATTGCTGGAACAACTGAACGCCAGAAGCATATCGTCGCAGATTTTGGCTTTGAAAGCGGCCTGGCTGATCTTGGACGAAGCAACCTCTCCGGTGCGTATCATTCGAGAAATCTTTTGAACCGATGCGTCCATTGCTGAATTCACGAAAAACATCACCGATATCTCGATGATCGCGAAGATCAGCATGAACAGCGGCAGGGCCAGGAGCGCGAACTCGATCGCGGCCACGCCTTTCCGGTCAGCGAGGAGGCGGCGGAACGATGCAAAGGGCCTTGCTCGCATCATTGAGTCAGCCGAACGGAGGCGAGATATTGTGTGAAGAGTGCCGACAGGCCGTTCGTGATATCCGTGGCCGAGGACGCGGACATGAACAGACCCTTTGAGGATGCACAGTCGGACAGCGCATAGGGGATATAGTCGCGTCGCGAGATGCTGGTTGGCACGCCGCTCTCCATCGTGCCACCCCAGGTACTTTTCCAGTTGGCGCTCGCCATGGTCGATCCCACGGTTGCGTTGTAGCCCCAGTCCGTGGTGATCGGCAGATATTCGGTATAGAGAACCGCCATGGTGGCGGATTGTTTTTTGATATTGGCGCACCAGTCCGGATTGAACGGAGCGACCTTGTACCAGTATGGCCCGGATATCGGCTTGTTGTTTTTCCAGATCACGCCATCGGTCACCCATTCGCGCTGGGACTGGACCCCGTCCGTCAGCAGGAGAACCAATTTGAGCGGTGTCGCCGAGGAAGAGCCGTCTCCGCCCGTTCCGACTTTACTCTTCAGCGCTGCCAGGGCGACGTCAAAATAGGTATAGGTCGTCGAGGTTGCGCTGGTAAGGCCGGCTGTCGGATCGTCCAGACGTTTGCTCGCGGTTGTCGTGTCCAGAGTCGGTGCCAGAACCTCCGTGATCGTATCACCTAGGCTATAGAGTCCGACCCGGATCCGCTCATGATTCTTGTCATTGGTGTCGATCATGTCGATCACTTCATGAACGGCATCCACGGCAACATCCGCGCGCAACTTGATTTTCTTGTCCGTGCTATAGGCATAATTGTCGGGATAGGTCGTGGTGCCGATCGTGTGTGAATCGCCGGTATGGCAGGCGAACTGACATCCGATGCCCTTATACATCGCCTGCTGACCCGCAGTCGTCGCCGCCAGCAGCATCGATGGGGACTTGTCGATCACGATGTAGACGTTGAGGTAGGACGATGCCGGTCCCTTCACGGAGCTTGCGACGCTGACGGGGACGGTATTGATATTGGCGATCTTCATCAGCGTCGTGGGAACAGTGCCGCTCGCTGTTGCCGTTATGCTATGGCTGGTCGTATCGATTTCGATATCGCCAAGAGAGTAGCTGCTCTCCGTCTGCGCATGGAACCAGTCGGACACCTTTTGCTTGAGGGCATCCGTATCACCGGCGTCGACATTCTTGACCGCGGCGATCAGCGCCGCGTCGAGATCACTCTGCATGCTCTGGCGAACGTTGTAGGCGCGGATATAGTCAAAGCTGGCACCGACCGCGAGGAGCATCGGCACGAGGGTGAGAGCAACAACGATTGCTACGTTGCCGCCGCGGCTCCTTCCCATCGCGCGAAATATTGCGAAGAATCGGTTATTTAAAAAATCCAGCTTCAAGAACCACCATCACCTAAATCTACGAAAAAGTGATGGGTATCACGGCCATACGAAAGTTAATCTTTCATGGATTCTTACATCTACCGAACAAAATCACAGTCTTCGTCGATGTTTTCTGCGTAATCTGGATATTTATTCGCACTTCGTATCTTAGTAATGATGTATAGTTAGCATCCAATAGTAGAGTTAGTTATATCAAAAATATTATCCACGGCTGTCCCGCCAGCAAGACCACTCAATTCGCCGCCTCCTCCGCCACCTCTATGTTGCGACCGTCAACCCCAGGCTCCCGCGTCGACAATGTCGGATTATATCGCGCGCGCATTGCATCGGCAGACTGCCGGACGACTTCGGAAATCTGCAGGAATTGCTTGGCCAGAGGATTTGTCTTGCGCCAGATCATGCCGATCGTTCGCGACGGCTGGACATTCTGAAAACGAGCGACCGACACCGACGCCGACCGCGTCTCCACTCCAACGGCCATTTCCGGGATCAAGGTGACACCAATGCCGGCGCTGACCATCTGAACCAGTGTGGACAAAGAGCTGCCGTCCATCAGTTCCCGCGGCAGCGCCGACTGTATGTTGCAGAACGACAAGGCCTGATCGCGAAAGCAATGCCCCTCCTCAAGCAGAAGCAGCCTCATTTCACGGAGCGCTTCACGATTGGGCACCGGCTTTCCCTCATCCTCGCCCGGCCGGACCAGCACGAAGTTCTCCGAGAACAGCGAAACCTCGGTCAGCGAAGGCTCGGAGACCGGCAAGGCAACAATCGCGGTGTCGAGCCGCCCCTCCGCCAGCTCCTGCACCAGCTTCGAGGTCAGCGTCTCGCGCACATGAATCTCAAGTCCGTCATGCATGCGTGTGAGATTGCCGATGATGGCGGGTAGTAGGTAGGGCGCGACCGTCGGGATGATGCCTATCCGCAGCCGCCCCACCAGCCTGTCCTGCGAAGCCCTCGCCAGATCCCCCAGTTCGTCGACCGAACGCAGGATCTCGCGTACGCGCAGCGCAAACGCCTCTCCGAAGCTGGTGAGCCGGACCTGGCGCGCGCCTCTTTCGAAGAGCTCCGTACCCAGCGTTTCCTCCAGCTCCTTGATCTGCATCGACAGAGCGGGCTGCGAGATCGCACAGACATCGGCCGCGCGCCCGAAATGCCCCTGCCGTGCTAACGCCTCGAAATAGCGAAACTGCTTCAGTGTCAAATTTGTCATAAGTCTACCTTATCGCGACGATCAGAAAATCCAACTTAAATTAATGAAGGGGCTTGGCTATAGTACTCGAAGCAAAGATGAGATGCGTCACTGTCACATGCGGCCCGTAAGGTGGCTGCCGACCGTGCGTAGCTCACCGATGTCCGGACTATCCAGAACGCTGACGCCCAAGCACGTTCGCCTCAGGACTGTCTTTCTCAGACTAGCTCAATTCAAAGAATCTCAAGGGAGAGAATTATGGATACGAAAGTCGACAACGCGGGCAAATGTCCCGTCGTGCATACGCACACGGCCCATGGCGGCAGGTCGAACCGGGACTGGTGGCCGAACCAGCTCAACCTTAGGATTCTCCATCAGAACTCCTCCCTGTCCAACCCTCTTGGCACGGCGTTCAACTATGCCGAGGAATTCAAGAAGCTCGACCTGGAGGCCTTGAAGAAGGACCTCTTCGCGCTGATGACCGATTCGCAGGAGTGGTGGCCGGCCGACTTCGGTCACTACGGCCCGCTTTTCATCCGCATGGCCTGGCACAGCGCCGGCACCTACCGCACCGGCGATGGCCGCGGGGGTGCGGGAGCCGGTCAGCAGCGTTTCGCGCCGCTCAACAGCTGGCCTGATAACGTCAACCTCGACAAGGCACGTCGCCTGCTCTGGCCGATCAAGCAAAAATACGGCAACCAGATCTCCTGGGCCGACCTGCTCGTCCTTACGGGCAATGTCGCCCTGGAATCGATGGGCTTCAAGACCTTCGGCTTTGCCGGCGGCCGCGCCGATGTCTGGGAGCCGGCGGAAGACGTCTATTGGGGCTCAGAGGACACCTGGCTTGGCGACAAGCGTTACTCCGGCGACCGCGAGCTCGAAAAGCCGCTCTCCGCCGTTCAGATGGGCCTGATCTACGTCAACCCGGAAGGCCCGAACGGCAACCCGGATCCACTTGCCGCGGCCCGTGACATCCGCGAGACCTTCGCACGCATGGCTATGAACGACGAGGAAACCGTGGCCCTCATCGCCGGCGGTCATACCTTCGGCAAGACCCATGGCGCGGGCGACGCCGCACATGTCGGCGCCGATCCCGAGGCAGGCGATATCGAGGAGCAGGGCTTCGGCTGGAAGAGCAGCTATGGAACGGGCAAGGGCGGCGACACGATCAGCAGCGGCCTGGAAGTCATCTGGACCACGACGCCGACGAAGTGGAGCAACAACTTCTTCGAAAACCTGTTCGGCTTCGAGTGGGAACTGACCAAGAGCCCGGCCGGCGCCCATCAGTGGACACCGAAGAATGGCGCCGGCGCGGGTATCGTGCCGGACGCGCACGACCCGTCCAAGCGTCACGCACCGTCCATGCTGACCACGGACCTTTCCCTGCGCGTCGATCCTGCCTATGAGAAGATTTCGAGGCGTTTCTTCGAAAATCCGGATCAGTTCGCCGATGCCTTTGCTCGCGCCTGGTTCAAGCTGACCCACCGCGACATGGGACCGCGCGTACTCTATCTCGGCCCGGAAGTTCCCTCCGAAGAACTGATCTGGCAGGATCCCATCCCCGCCGTTGACCACGCGTTGATCGACGCCAAGGATATCGCCGATCTCAAGGAAAAGATCCTCGCATCGGGGCTGCCGATCTCGCAGCTGGTCTCGACCGCCTGGGCCTCGGCTGCCACTTTCCGCGGTTCTGACAAACGCGGCGGTGCGAACGGTGCACGTATCCGCCTTGCCCCGCAGAAGGATTGGGAAGTCAACCAGCCGACGCAGCTGGCGACCGTGCTCGCAACACTTGAAGGCATCCAGAAGGCATTCAACGACGCCCAGTTGAGTGGCAAGAAGGTGTCGCTTGCGGATCTGATCGTCCTTGCCGGCTCTGCCGCAGTCGAAAAGGCAGCCAAGAATGCCGGCCACGACATCGAGGTTCCGTTCGCGCCCGGTCGTACCGACGCGACGCAGGAACAGACCGATGTCGAGTCCTTTGCTGTTCTGGAGCCGATCGCCGACGGGTTCCGCAACTATCAGAAGGGCGAATACACCATTTCGCCCGAGGAATTGCTGATCGACAAGGCGCAACTGCTGACACTGACCGCGCCGGAATTGACGGTTCTGGTCGGTGGCCTGCGCGTGTTGAACGCCAATACCGGACAATCCCAGCATGGTGTCTTCACCAAGCGCCCTGAAACGCTCACCAACGATTTCTTCGTCAACCTGCTCGACATGGGCACGGCATGGAAAGCTTCCCCGGACTCGAAATATGTGTTCGAAGGACGCGACCGCGATACGGATGAAATCAAGTGGACCGGCACCCGTATCGACCTCGTCTTCGGCTCCAATTCGCAGCTGCGGGCGCTGGCCGAGGTCTATGGTCAGGGCGATACGCAGGAGAAGTTCGTACGTGACTTCGTGGCGGCCTGGACGAAGGTGATGAACGCCGATCGCTTCGATCTGGTCTGATCCGGACCGTAAACGCATTCGGGCGCGGCTGAATCCCAGCCGCGCCCGATTCCATATATTGGAAGCCTTACTGCGGATTGACCGCTCGGCTAGCCAGGCGGAAGGGGCTGGATATTGTTGCACCGATGGCATCGAAGACGAAGGCGCCGGCCTGTCCAACAGCGTTCGTTTTTCCATTCGTGCCGGCATCAAAATTCGGATTCATCGACGCCAGAGCGATGAAGCGATCATGATTGCCTGGATCGGAAGCTTTGAGCGCTGAAATGTCGATCAACCGGACACCGGCCTTGACCGCCGCTTCCCGGACAACTTCATCCCTGACATCAAGCGCACCGACGCGGGGCACACCGCTACCCAAAAATGTCGAAGCTTCCAGAGCCCGATCGTCCGGCGAAACGAGAACCGTCAGAGGAGGAGACATTTTGCCGATGACATTCAGCTGCGAGATAAACACATCCGCATCGATATCCGGAGCCGCCAGGACCACAGTAAGCTTGGCCAGCACATCCTCCCGGCCTTCCAGCTTCAATTGCCTGAGAGCTTCGGTGGTCAACCAGCCGCCCATGCTATGACCGAACACCATGACTTCGCCGCGCTTGCGATCCCTGGTGATATCTACGAGAAGCTGCGTCAAGTTATCCCGGGAAAATGTGGCTGAATCCTTGTCGGCTATATAGCCCGCCAGAGCGGCCTGCGACGGCCATGAAAACAAGATCGGCACCGCCGGGAGATTTGAATCGGCTCTCAACTGGGCAAGCCGAAACAGGGATTCCTGAAAGTTATAATTATAACCGTGGACGAAGACGACAACCCGGCGTTCTTCGCCCTTGTCGGGAAGTGTCTTCAAAAAACTCTCCCGGTTAAGGACGGCTTGCCCAGTGACCGCGAATGTCTTCTGCGGGTCAGGTTTCGGACGGGGCCATTCTATCTGGCCGCTCTTATGCGTCGGAGGAATGGAGATCGTGAAGCGGGCGTAGTTTGTTGAAATCGATCGCCCATTCGTGAAAATATTCTGCGCCGGATCTTTTCTTGGCCTGGTCGTTGCTGAGTAGACCGTGAAAGTATTCGTCGTTGCAGGCGCTTTGGAGACCGTTTCCAATACCTCAGGTCCTGGGCGGCCCGCACATGACGCAAGCATAGCCATTATCAGAAGCAGGCTAAATCTTTTCATTCTCTGGCCTTTGCGCCCGGTTGCCACGCAAGGGCATTAGCACGCGCAGAGGTGCCATTCAAATGATTCATTGACTCATGCGTCAACGAATTGAAAGCGGTCATCGAGAGATGCCCCCTCTACCTAAGCCCAGTACAAGGTACCGGCAAGGCGCCCATCATTTTCCAAGCCGCAGCAAAATCCATTTTATAGGCTATTCGGATAAGGGAGATACTTATCGAATTTCAGGTTGCGAATATTACTATTTCTTTTCTAAACAATACTGGAGACACTCGCCATTTGTTATTAATGCTGTACTCTGCATCGTGCTATGAAGACCTGTCAGCTCGAATAGGACGCGCGCATGCAAATGAACGCCGCATTGCCGGATGGGAAAGAACAAAGACCAACTCACGAGCGCATAAAAATCCTTTACATTCAACCCGGTACAAACTCATTCGCAGGCATCGAGCGCGTGGTCGATACGATATGCTCTGCCCTGTCCGAAAAATACGCAGCCGATTTCGAGATCGACGTCCTTTACACGTCTCACCACAAAAACCGGCCAGCCGGAAAGCAAAGCTATAATACGATCGACAGAATTGCCCGCAGCAGACGAGAGTTGATGTCTATCTTAAGAAGCGTGTTCAAGAGCAAGGACTACGGCCTTATCGTCGTCCCGCAGATTGAGCCAACGGTCATTTGCATGATGGCTTGCCTCGGAATCCGAAGGAATTTCGCCATGCATCTGCATGGCAATCCACGGCTGGAACCGAGCCATCTGAAGGCCAAGATCCTGTTCTTCCTGATGAGGATCTATTTCATCAAGCGCCTCTCCTATGTCTTCGGCACATCACCCAAGCAGCTTGAATCATTCAAGGCAATGTTTGCCAGCAAGACCCCGCAATATTGGCTGCCAAATCCCGTCAGAAAATTCGATGCTGGAAGAATAAAACCTCTTGAGGACGTAAACTGCGTTACCTTTGTGAATGTCGGCCGATTTTCCTATCAAAAGGGGCAGGACATCCTGCTGGACGCATTCGCGGAGCTCTGCAAGGTTCGCAAGAACGTCAGATTGAAGGTCGTGGGTTATGGCGCGGGAGAGGCCGAACTGCGCGATCAGATCAGTCGACTGGAACTTGAAGACGTGGTGAGCATCGAGCACCATCCGGACAATCCACAACCGGCCTTATCCACCAGTGACATCTACGTATCGACGTCGCGTTGGGAAGGCTGGTCGCTGGCAATCTGCGAGGCCCTGAGGTTCGGCCTGCCGGTCATCTCGACCGACTGTGAATTCGGTCCGAGCGACATTCTCGTCGACAGGCGTCTCGGACGCCTTGTTCCAGTGAGCGGCGGCGATGAACTGGTCAAGGCGATGATTTATTACTGCGACAACCTGCAGGATGAATTGTCCCATGCGGAATTCAGGCAGAGCTTCATAGACAGCTTCGATACCGAGCGGGTTGTCGATGTGCATGCGGATGCCTTGCGGGTCGCCGCGAAGGAAATTTCGTAAGCCATGGTGACTGGGCCGCTGCTCGCCTAACCCGGCAAATCGACGGGCATCACGCATAAACCTGCATATAGTCGACCCGCATATGGGTTAGCCGGTCTTCCGGCTTCAGCGGATTGGGGAACGGCACGTCCGACCGCAAGGCGAGCGTAAGCAGTGGCCAGAACACGTCGTTACCCGCATCCATCTCCGCCGCGCGCCCCAACGTCCAGTCGATAGGCTGCTGGGTTTTCGGGTCACGGATCTGTTTGCGCTCGAAGTAGAAGCGGCAGCGGGCGCCCTCGATGAGCAGGCCGTAGCGGAAGTAGCCCGTGGTGATGTCGACACCGGTCGGGACGCCGATGCCCTCATGATGCTCACCCGGCTTGCCCCATTCGTGCAGGTATGCGCCATAGAGATCGCGTTCCCACCCCTTCTGCTCGACGACATCAAGCTCGATGCTTGTCTTCGGGAAGAGAATGCTCCTGCCGTTCATCAGCCAGAAAGCAGGAAAGCTCAAGGGATGGGCGGGAAACCGCATCCGCGCCTCGAAATAGCCGTGCCGCCATCCTTTGAGGATCGTGCCGTCAGGCTTGGCCGTCTGGATATTGCCGGAAATCCATTGGTATTCAGGCTGGTTGTTGCCGTAATAGTTCGGCACATTCATCTGGCGTCCAATATACTGGGCCGAGATTTGAAGCGCCTTGCCGTTGCTCGCTGATGGGTCATCCACGATCGCATAGGGATTGAAGCCCTCTTCGCCATCGATCCGGCTGAAGGCGGATCGTCCGTAGAAGCCGGTATCGAAGGTGGTCGCCTTGGGGCCTGCATCCCATATCGCCGTGTCCAGCGTCGTAAATCCTTCGTCGAAGATAAGGCTGCGACCTTCGGTCGGATCGGGAGCCTCTTCAGCGGAGGGCCGTTTGTTCGTCAACAGCAGACCGCCGGCGGCGGCAAGCGAGGCAGCTCCTATCAGGACGTTGCGCCGAGAAGTTGCGATCGTCATTTCCTGTCCTCTGTTGGTCCATCGTGCGCTTCGATGTTACGTCGCCAGCTAGGCTGCGGCTTGTGCGGTTTTCGAACCCGTTTCAAGGGCGCCCGCATAGACATCCATGGTCTCGCGAGCGACACGGTCGATCGTCATGCGTTCGATCCGTATCTGGCTCCTGTCCTGCCATTCCCCGATACGGCTGGGGTCTTCGAGCAGGCCGCAGAGCGCTGCCGCCAGCGCCGGCGGGTCATGCGGCGGCACGAGAATTCCAGCCGCGCCATATTCCAGCAGTTGCGGAATGCCATCCACCTTTGTCCCGATGACGGCGCAGCGAGCCTCACGCGCCTCCGAGAGGACCAAGGGGGCCGGGTCGGCGTGGGACGGCAATACGAAAATGTCGGCGCCCACCATCCAGGGGAAGGGATCTTCCTTTGCGCCGAGGAATGTGACGGCCGCCGCGCAGTCCATTTGCGCGACCGCCTCCTGATAGTCGGCGTGGAACGGCCCCTCCCCGACAATATAGAGCCTCGCCGCAGGATGCTTCTCATGTGCGAGCCGGAAGGCTTCGAAAAGATCGGGAAGGCCCTTTCGAGGGTGCAGACCGCCGACAAAGAGGATGCTCGGAGACCCGAGAACGATGGGCAACGGACTGCGGTTTTCGATACGCGCCGAACCAATCGTGCCATTGAGGACGACACGAAGCTTCGATGTCGGGATTCCGCGCTTCAGCATCGACGCGCCGACAGCCTCGCTCACCGCGATCACGCGCGTTCCGAGCCCCATCAGGATCGCACTTTTCTCGAATTCATTGTGGACCGTGGTGACAAGAGGGATGCCGGCGACCTTGCAGATCGGCCACGCCAACACGGCGCTCGTCATCATATGGGCGTGAACGATCTCCGCCCGCCATGCGCGAACATGCCTGCGCAACGCATACGAGGATTTCAGCAGGTTGAACGGCTTTCTCTGATGATCGATCACCACGGTCGTAACACCATACCTGTGGAGCAGCTGATCGAAATCGCCGCCACCGCTCGCGACGCAGACATCGTGGCCAAGCTTGGCTTGCGCACAGGCAAGATCGACCGCCGCATGGACATGTCCATTCAGCCTGTTCGTGTGATTGAGAATATGCAAAATCCGCATGAAACCGCACCCAATACCATTGTCGACAAATACAAATTTTCGATGCCGGAATAATTCTATGTCACTTCTCAATATTCACGACTATATTCCGCAGAGACGTCAGCCATCATTGAGATTCCAAGCCTATCCGGCACATATATATTCTTCATTTCCCCACGGTCGCGCGGCAAATTATCTAGGCAATTTGCTTGTCGCGCAGTGCGGCCTCGGCCTCCACTGTGGAGGCGCGTGCGGTCGGTTGATAGTTGAATCCGCCCTGGCGGCCGAGAGATTCGAGGCCGAACGCCTGAAGTTGCCGGATGGCTTCGGCGGCGTGTTGAGCAGCGCCTCGGCTATAGATCGGATAGGCCTCTTCCAGGACATAGCTTCCTTCGAGCTTGAGGTCGCCCTGGAATAGTCCATTGGCGCGGACATGCTCCCTGAAGTCGTCCTCGGCCTGCTGTACCGAGCCGCCGGCGTGATTGCCGATGACCTCCGCCGTGAAATATTCGCGATCGTCGGCGCAACCATAAAAGTCGGAATACATCGTCAGGCGCTTCCACGCGCCCTCGTGGGAAAAATTATAGATGATCGACTGACGAAAACCGCGATCGCCGGAAAAGCTGAAATAAAGGCCGATGAGCGTGATCGTGTCGAGCTTTCGCCCGGAATCGAGCCCGCATAGCTCTTCCGCCCTGTGAATGGGAATGGTCGAGATGATGCGGTCGCATGCGACAAGTCTGTCTTTGAGCTGCAGGTGAAACTGGTCCTGAACCTTGTAGACGCTCAGCATTTCAGCAGCCAAGTGAAACGCGGCACCGTCCTTTTCCAGCCGATCGGAGGCCGCTTTGTAGAGAAAGCGAAATCCCTCCTTGGGGCGCGCCATTTGCCGATTGGTCGGGCCTTGCCGTTTCGGTTTCAAAACGCGGGAAATAAGGTTCTGAATGGAGGCATGCTCGCTGATCCAAAGCATCCGCTTACGGGCGAGTTCGATATCGATCCCATCCGTCGCAACTCCGTAGAAGCGCCTCATGTAGGATTCCAGGCCGGAGCGATGGAGCAGCCGTCCACCAATCCAATAGCGCGCAAACTCTCGCGCATTGCGCATTTTCCGCTGGAACAGGCGGGCATAGATCACCGAGGCAAAAATCCGCGCGCTTTCCAGCAGGCCCGCACCGAAAATGTCGTCCCGAACCGAGATCGGATAGGTGGTGATCATCCCTTGAGGGTTCAACCGCGCCCATTGCGGGGTGATCGGCACATATAAAGGCAGCAACTCGGGAAAGTGCTCAAGCAGCGGAGAATCGTCCTGGAAAATCAGGCTGCCGATGTCGAAGGTGTATCCCCCGGAGGACCAGTCGATGTGATTTCCGCCGATATGGTCATATTCGTCGACGATGAGAACCCGGGCACAGCCCTGCCGCAGCAGTACCGACGCGGAAACCAGTCCTGAAATACCGGCCCCAAGAACGACGGCATCAAACCGTTCCGCCTCGGTGACGGGGTCGATGATGGTCTGATGGCCTGCATCATTCATGGAGTCACCCTCACCTCCAGCCGTTTTACAAGCGTAGATTATCTTTTGAGATATTGGAAGTTGAATTCAAACATACAATCTAAATAATTCGGATATTACAGTGCATACTAATCCTCATCAGGAGATAAATGGAACATAAATTCAGGTGATTTCCTTTATATTTCCGAATAGTACTTGATATATTTTACTCTATGCTGCTAGTCTATGCTTCAAATCAATATCGAACCATTGTTATAAGCAATTCGATATTGGAAATCATATCTTGCTTGGAAAAATCGACTGAATTTCGGTGCACGCCGAGGGGGTGTTTAGTGCTACGGCGAAGCCTCGACGATTTCTATCAGCATGCCGACGAAATCGAGCTGATTTCTACCGACGTGTTCGACACGCTACTGTTGCGCCGTGGAAAGTCGCAGCGCTCCCGGATCGCTGCGGGTGAGACGCGTTTTGCGCATCTCCTGAGAGATCGAGGTCTGTCCATCGGCAAGAACGAACTTGTCAGGGCTCGTCTCCTTGCTCAGAAGTTTGCCTACCGCGCGCTCAATGCAGGTGATGGTGCGGGCGAAGTGCGGTTAGCCGATATTATCCGCAGCCAGCTGGCGTTGCTTGGTTTACCGGAAAGCCTGACAGAGGAGCGTCTCGCCATCGAACTGGCCGTTGAAAAGACGGCTCTCTCAGCAAACGCAGCACTCGCCACCTTACTGAGGCGATATCGACAGGCTGGCACCCGAATTGTCGCGGTGAGTGACACCGGACTTTCAACCGACCACCTTGCCGAATTGATCAACCATTTCCACGGTCCGGGGCTGATCGACAAGATCTATTCGAGCGCCGATGCCCAGGCGAGCAAGCGCTATGGCGGGCTATTTTCCGTCGTGCTTGAAACTGAGGCCGTTTCCCCGTCTCAGGTTCTGCATATTGGTGACGATGTGGTGGCCGACGTCCGGGTGCCCGACGCAATGGGGATCAAGACCGTTCACCTTCCAAGGAGCCGTTTTGATCGCTATGCTTCGCGCGCGGACGGCGCAGCCACCGAAGCGGTCAGACAGATCCGCCAGCGCCTGGCGCATCACGGCCAGGATATTCCCGCGCCACACGACAAGGTCTCCTTCGGCCGGGAGGTTTTCGGACCGATCGTCGCGGAGTTCTGTCTGTTCATCTGGCTATATGCCACGCAGGCAAAAGCTGATGGCGACACCGCGCTGTTGTTCTGCGCCAGGGGCGGCATCGGCATCAGGGAGGCTTTCGAGCGGGTTTTGCAGGCGCTCGGCCTGCCGCTTGACCTCAAGCGCGACAATATTCTGGTTTCAAGGCTTGTCGCCGCGCGTTCGGCGGTCATGACCAGGAGCCCGGCAGTCTTGGACGAACTCGGTCGCGAGTTCCAGCGGGGAAGCTTCGCGGACGTCGCCCGCGCCTTGGGTGGACAAAGCTACGAACTGCCGGAGCCCTGGCAACAGACTTTCGATCCAAAGCGATTTTTCGCGCTGCTCGATAGCAGTGTCGGCCAAGCGGTGCTGGACGATATTCGCAAGCAAAACGACCTGTTCATTCGCCATCTCGATCAGATTTCGAGTCAGGCGAAACGCATCGTTCTTTGCGATACGGGCCTCTACGGCAGCACCCAACGGCTGCTGGCCGCCGGCCTTCCCGATCGCCGGTTCGAGACCATCCAGTTTGCGCGCTGCAATTACAAGGGACTGAGCGAGGACCATTTTCCGATGGTCGCGGGCCTCGTCGTCGAGCAGAATCTGTACAATCCGTTCAAGGTGGAAACCGTGATCCTGCGCTATTGGCAGATCATCGAGAGCCTGTTCGAGCCTGCCTTGCCATCCGTTCGGCAGTTCAGCGAGGATGCCGGCGGCGCTGTCATCGCCAATTCCGGCGATATCCGATACGGTAAGCTGGAACCGGCGGCGGGAAATCCGCTTCTGTCCGGAGCCCTGCAATATATCGATCGGATCAGTAGCGGCGCGCAGGTCCTGCGTGACGCCGACTGTGCCTGGTTGCGCCTGAAGCAAGCCATCACTAATCCGAGCCGGATCGACATCATGGCCCTCGGCGTCGGCGCCCGCTCGGTCGACTTCGGCCGTTCCGATGTGGTGCATGTGCTCAATCGCCCGCAAAATACGGATCTTGCCAAGAAGCTGATGTCGGTCAAATCGCATCTGTGGCGCGAGGGTGCCATTGCGCGCGACTTCCCTCTGCTCAAACCGCCGCTGCTTGCCGCGCTTGAAATGGCGCATGTGCTGCGAGGGGTTTCGGCCCGCCTATATCGTTGAATTTTATGCCAAGGACATGTCCATGACTATTGTAACGCGTCTTAAGCATGGTTCCGTCGAAGCACAACCAGAAGAGCTTCCGCCCACCATGGAACGGCATGGAGCCAATGTCGGTTTACCATGGCGATGGGCGAGGTCTTAGAGGTTCAGGATGCTCGCGTTCAAAGCCTTCAAAGGAGCCGGCTGGCTCATCGTGTCACGCTTCCTCGGGCGCATCATCGACTTCTTCACGCTTCTGTTCCTCGCTCGCATCCTGACGCCGGCCGATTTCGGCCTGGCGGCGCTGGCCATGTCGCTTGTGGTCGTCGTCGATACCGTCCTCGAGGTGCCGGTCACGCAGGCGCTGGTCCGGCTGAACGTCATCAACAAGAGCCATCTGGACACCGGCTTCACGCTGAGCGTCATGAGGAGCGCATTGATCGCGCTCATCGTCATGACCGCCGCCTGGCCCTTTTCGATGTTCAATCACAACCCTCAACTGATCCCCCTGATTGCCATGCTGGCATTAGGCCCGATCGTGAAAGGGTTCTATAGTCCGGCGATGGTGCATTTCGCCCGAAATATGGGCTTCCAGCAGACCTTCATGATGGAGTTTTGCGGCAAGCTGTGCGCCTTCGTCGTCTCCATCATCGTCGTTTTTTCCGGAGGGGCTTATTGGGCCATCGCGGCCAACTTCGTCACCAATTCGATAGCGGCCGTGGCGATGTCCTATGTGCTTGCCCCATATCGGCCGGCGCTCTCGCTGGCGCGGCTATCAGATTTCGCCGGCTTCGTCGGCTGGTTCAGTTCCGCGCAACTGGTCTCGGCGCTGAACTGGCAATTCGATCGCTTTCTGATCGGCGCCGGCACCGACAGCACCACGCTCGGCCGCTATGCCGTGGCGAGCGACGTGTCTGTGGTTCCGACGCAAAGCCTGATCGGGCCGGCACTGCAGCCGGTGATGGCCGCTTTCTCGCAGATCAACTCGGATCCTCAGCGAATGAGACTGGCCTTTCTCAAGGCCGCTCGCTTCGCGATGCTGATTTCAGTACCCGCCTGCGTCGGGATATCGCTGACATCGGACCTTGTCACCGATCTCCTGCTCGGAGAAAAATGGAAGGATGCGGCTCCTCTGCTGAGCATGCTTTCACTGGCGGTGATACCGATCCCCTATTTTCAGACCCTGTATTCGGCCAGCCTCGCTCTCGACCGTCCTCATATTCTCTTCAGGCTGAATGCCATCGATCTCTGCTTCAGGATAGTTCTGATCTCGATCGGCTTCTATTTCTTTTCGACCGGCGGCGTCAGCGTCGCGAGGGTTCTCCTCTCGGCTATCATGTTCGCATTCTACCTGAACGACGCCCGGAGGCTGCTGGGGCTTGGTATCGGGGCGCAGCTGAAAAACATATGGAAGATCGGCCTTGCCGCGATCGTCATGGTCGTGTGGGTTCTCATGCTACGAGACGAGCTGGCGGGACGGTCCTGGAATCATGTCCTGGAGCTTGCCCTCGTCGTGGCGACGGGTGCCGCGGCCTATGTCGGGACGCTCTTTGCCCTCGGCGTGCGACTGATCGCCGGACGTGGACGGCTCGAACTGGCTGACCGTCGTCGGTGATCGCCTACCCGATCCGAGCTCGGGCTCATGGCCGTTATAGCAGCGACTGAATCATCCCGAGGGTCGAGCGCTTGCCTCCATTCAGCCGATAGGCAAGTCCACCGCGCGCCCGTCGGTTTGGGAGCACCATGGTCAACAACCAGAATGCCGCGACGGTCGCCTTGGTCTTCATGGGATAGGCTTCCCGCCAAAGCTGGCGAAGCAATTCAAGCAGACGTCGGATCGGTGGGCGCCGCCCTTCGGCTATCGCCAGATAGAAGCTGCGCTCGAGATAAAAATAGGCCCGCTCGGGCTGAACCAGCTCATCTGCCCGACCATACTGCGCCAGAATTCGGCGCAGGTGGCTCATCCGCTGGACAAAGCGGTTCAGTTCGCCGCGCAACGAAGCCGGGTCGACGGCACGCCCCAGCCCGGAAATGTTACGGCCGTGGACACGGTAGCGTCCCAGTTCATCAGACAGGCTCACGACATCGCCCATGAACGGCGCAGCAAACAGGATCACTCCATCCACAGCGCGGTCGTAAGTCATGTCCCGAAGGTGTTCGCACAGGTCGCGCCTGAACACGTTTCCGGATGTCGGTGGGGTGGTGTAGACGCCTGTGCGCAGCACGAGATCGGCAAGCGCTTCGCGCTCGCGGAACTCTTTCAGAGGTGTCGCGGCACTGGTAACCTCTCCCCGATCATTGATCCGGGTCAGCGAGAATTGAAGTTTGGCGACGTCGCTGTCCAGCCTCGAAATGATCGTTGCGAGCGAACCTGGAGCCAGCTCATCGTCCGCATCAAGAAACAGAACGAACGGCGCCTGTGTTCGCTCCAATCCGTAAAGGCCCGCCGCACGCTGCCCACCATTTTCAATGCGATAGGCGGTCACGCCCTCGCTCTGGATGATGTCCCAGGAGGAATCCGTCGAGCCGTCGTCGATCACGACAAGCTCGCAATCGTCCCGCCCCTGTGAAAGGACGCTGCGGATCGCAGTCGCCACATAGGTTTCATAATTCCAGCAGGTGATGATGACGGCGATTTTCGGAGATTCCATCCTTGTCATGCCTTTGCCCGGTTGATCACAGTACCAATCACATTGGCGCCGGAGCGTCGCAATTGCTGTAAAGTATCGTTGACTTGTTCTGTGGTCGTCCGTCCGGCGCTGGCGACGATCAGGACGGCGTCAGCGTGAATTGCCAGTGCCTGCGCATCCGTCGAGCCGCCGACTGACGGCAAGCCGAGAAGCACGTCACCCCTGGCACGGGCTGCTTCGACGATCCGCGCGACACGCCGGTCGCGGAAATCGACATAGAGATTTGTCAAGGCGTTTTCGGAATGTATGGGGAGCACGGCAATGCCGTCACCGTCTCCGCGTCCGTTCCCGAAGATCACCTGTTCCGGCCGCATGTCGGCAACGAGCGCATCGGCCAGCGACGTTGTCGGCAAAGCGTCGGGACCATCGTCGCTGAGGTCGATCTGCCCCATTTCCGCATTGAAGAGCGTCGTATACCGACCGCTCCGGCTGATGAATTGCGCCAGGCTCAAGCAAAGCGTCGACACTCCGGTGCCCGTCTCCCAGCCCGCGACCGCGATCACGATGCCTCGCTCGTTGCGAATTGCGGAGCAGGCGATCTCAATCGATGTCCTGAGATCGCGGATCGCCACGGCATAAGCACTGCCAGGCAGGTTGACGATCACGGAGCTTCTTCTGTTATGCGAGCCTCGCCTGAGGTCAACCCGGCTTGCCGCGTCCGGCAAGGTTCCGAGACATGGTATCCCCGTATCCCGCATCAGGTCCTTGGCGTTTCGAACCTTCCGATCGAGCGCAAGATTGAGCGCAATCATGGAGAAGCCGGCAAGCAGGCCGAGAACGCCTCCAAGCGCAGTGATCAACGATGGGCGCGGTGCCGATGGGCTTAGCGGCGGCAGCGCTGCGCCGATAATCCGCGCATCGCCGTCCGGCGTCGGAATGGCCGGCAGCTTGCCCTGCTTCATGGCATCCGTCGCGGCATCGACCTGCGAGGCCAAGGCATCGAGGCGCCATTGAAGCACCTCCGTCCCGGCCTGGGCCATTTCCGCCTTGAAAGAGACCGCTTGCAGGATATAGCCGGACACGGCCGCATTGGCGACACGCGCGGCAAGCACCGGGTCGGACGATGAGTAGCTGATTTCCATGACATAGGACTGGCCAACCCGGCGGACATCGAGGCGCCTCGCGAAGCTCTGAAATGCTGCCTGACGCGCATTAGTGGCGGGTGGCTCGATATTATTTGTCGCAACCGCCCCGTCAGATCGGGCTGTTTTGCCGGTTTCCGATGTTACGGCGCCGGTCCCTGTCCCCGGCTCGCTGAAGATACGACGTACATTGCTGACGACAAGATCGAGCATCCGGGGCGGCTGCGGGCCGAGCTCCGCGCTGGCCTCCAGATTCAAACTGTCGAAAACCGCCGAGAGCAGGCGCTCCGAACGGATAATCTGGAGCTCGCTATCGGCCCTGTTCAGGTCGAGATTCTGCGCGCCACTCCCGTCCTGACCCGAGGCCAAGGTCGGGCGGCGCGGTTCAAGCAACAGGGTTGCTGTCGCCGTATAGATCCGCGGCAGGGAATGGGCATGGAATGCCGCCAGGCCGATCCCGACGGCCGTGCATAGGATAAGTTTGGTTTTGTGCTGCAGGGCAAGCGCGCACATCGATCGCAGGAGGGCGACCGGTCCTTCATTGGGGTTGTCCGCAGGAGTGTCGTCTAACCGCCAAAGCCGGGACGAGCGTTCCAAAAGAGACGGATTGTTCTGCGTCATCTGGTCGTCACCTCCGACTTAAGTTGCCCCGTGCTATTCTTCGTCGTCAGCCTTGCCGCACGCTCGGGTTCCAGGCGGCCGCGAAGAAGATCGGCGATTGCAATCAGATTGCCTCTGGCCCGTCCGCGCCTGTCGACGAAGGGTTCGGGCCATGCCGCGCGCGTGAAGTTCATGGCCATGTTGCAAAAGATGTGGTTGGCGACTTTCGCGCCGGTCATCGTACCTTTTCGCAGCATGTAGATGGGATTGACGATCTGCGAATAGCCGAAGCGTTCGCCACTTATTCGACCGTTCTTGACTCCCATGTGCACGCCGAAGGCTTCTGCGCATTTGACGAAACGACCGCCGCGCTTGGAAAGCGCCGCGGCAAAATCGCGATCCTCCAGCCAGCCGTAGAGTACCAGACGTTCGTCGAAACGGGTCTCTCCGATGGCTTGGGCCCGAAATGCCATATTGCAGCCATAGGGACTGTAGGGCTCGATCCAGCTCCAGTCGCTTGGCGGAGCGGCCTCCACAAGACGCAGCGCCTCTTCGAAACCGATGCCCGGGCCGTTGACGCCATCGGCAAGCACCCGTCCGGTAAAGCCGACGATCTGGCTGTCGTCGCGAAACGATCTAGCGGCCGCGGCAAGCCAATTCCTGTCCGCAATGAAGTCGTCGTCGAAGAAGGCGACGATCTCGGTCTCTTCCGGCAGGCTTAGAAGCGCCGTATTGCGCTGCGTGGTCAGGCCCGGCAAACCGGTTACCACCGTCACCTCCGAGTGTCCGACCAGATCGCCCGCGTCCGCAAGATCAATGCACGAAACGATCACGGCCTCGGGCTTCAGCGTTTGCGTGGCAAGCAGGTGGCGGACCGTGGCGCTCACGACGCCAGGGCGTCCGCGCGTGGCGATGACGACGGCCGCGCGTGGAACGCTCGCAGTGACCGGCTTGTAGGTCTTCGGATGTGCTGCGGGCCGCTCAAGCAGTTCCATATAGCCCGCAGCCGTCTGCGACCAGGAAAAATGCCGCACCTGCTCATATCCCCTTTCGACGAGTTCACTGCGCAACGCCGGCGTCTCCTTGAGCGCGCGGATATGCCGGATCCAGGCGGCGGGATCGGAGGGTGAGGCGAGCAAAGCGGCATCACCGCAGACTTCCGGCATGCTCGCGGTGTAGGAAGCGATGACTGGGCAACCGCGTGCCATGGCCTCGACGATTGGAAGACCGAAACCTTCCGTCAGCGACGGAAAGGTGAGGCAGAGCGCCCTTTCGAGCAGATAAGCCAGATCGTGGTCCGACACGCGGCCGATCAGATGAACGTTGGATCGCTGTTTGAGTGCGCCGGGAACAAAGATCTCGGCACCTCCACCGGCGATCACGATATCCACGCCGATCTCGTCAAGCCCGGGAGCCGCATCGACAAGCAGCGCGAGGTTCTTGTGACGCGCCCTGGAACCCAGAGCCAGAATGAACCGGCGATCGCTCTGCCCGAAGGTTTCGGCAATGAAGCCCGGCGCCATTTGTGCGAGCGCCGGATCCCAGCTCAAGGCATGCTCATGGCCGTTTGGAAGCACGGCGATGTCCTCGATCCGGATTGGCAGATGCCGGGCGATCTGGCGTGCGGCGGCATGGGAAACCGTGGCGATCCGCGCGGATCGCCGCACGAGAAGCGGCTGCAGCGTCTGATAAACCATCCGGAAGGTGCGATTATAGCTCTCGGGAGCCGAAAATACGTTGGCATCATGGATGCAGACGATCTGATCGGCTTTGGAGGCCGGCGCGGTGTTGCAAAGGTTGAGGAGCCGACCAGGCCATTGTGCAGGCAAGGTGATCTGCTCCCAGGGATGCCCCGAAAGAGGTCCCGACTGGATCAGCGGCATATGACTGAAACCCGGGTTCGGCGTCCCGGATGGAGCGATGATCGCCGCTTGCGCATCGGCCGCAGCGAGCGCCTCATCCAGTGCGCGCACGACATTCGACGCATAACGTTGCACGCCCGTTGCGTTCTGCGTGAGGAAGCGGCCATTGACCGCAAAAAGGGCGGCAGCACTCATATGGTTGCTCCTATGGGGCGGCTGGCGCGCACGACCTGTGTACCGCGCTCCGGTTGGGCCGAGGCCATGGCGGCCAACATGCAGAAGAACAGGCCCTGGTCGATGACCGGGCTCACCAGCATGTCGCCGACTAGCAACCCCAAGCAGCCGTTGCGCGCTGCAAGGCGCGCGTCAGCCATGAAACTTCCCTGGACTCCACGCTTTTTGATCAATGCATCGAATGCGAAAGCCAAATAGAAGATCGTTCCGGGAATGCCGACATTCGCAAGCAGCGCCAGCAGGAAGCTGGACGTACGGGCCGTTCCGAGGCCGACCCCCAGCCCCAGACTGTCGAATACGTTCTGGATCGCGGCCATGTTCCAGGAGTTGCGTTCAATTCCGGAATTGGACGCGGATTTGCCGAGGGCCACGATGTCAATGTAATTGTAGATCAGCTTCGACATGTCCGGATCGATCGCGACCAAGAGGGCAACCGCCAATGACACCAACGGCACAAAGACGATCGCGACCGTGGCGGTGCGGCTGGTATTCTTCCGTCCACTGACCGACAAGGCAGTTGCAAAAAGGATCAGCAACATGACCGGCGCGCCGACGAGCCCGGTCGACGACGTCGACATTACAACCAACACCAGAGATATGGCGGCGATCGGACCGCTAATATAGGGCCGGCGACCGCAAAGCCAGAGCGTTCCGGTAAAGGCAAAGACGCCGAGCGTCGAGCGGGCAAAGGAGGATGCCTCGGTAAACGACCCGACGATGCGCTTCACACCGGCAATCTGGTCATCGGTATGAAGCGTGTATTGGGCATTCCGCATGAACGCGAGGATACCTTGCGAGCCTGTCGAATAAGTACCGATGTCGAGCAGTGCGAAGACAGTGTTGGCGACGCTATAGGCAAGCAGTCCGGCGAGAACGGCTTGGAAGCCACGATAGGTTGATGCGACCGCAACCGTCATTGCGAAGCAGATGAGGTTGCCAATCATGTAGACGCTTTGCGTGAAGTTGCTCGATACCGGCACCAGCGGTACGGTGGAACGCGTATCACCGAAGACCGTGGTTCCGAGCGGCACGATCTGCGTCACGCCCGTCAGGAGCCGCGGCGCGAAATAGGCGCTCATCACGCCATAGACAACCAGAAGCGCAAACCAAAATCCGGGTTCACCGAGACGCAGCGCATGAACGAATGCCCCCGCCGCCCGCTCGCGCGTGATGACGCCAAGCACGAGAAAGCCGAGAAGGACATGGCCCGGCTGGATGTTCGCCGAACCGATGAACATCGCTGCCGCCGATCCGAGTACAGCCGTTACCGCCAGTGTCACGACCGTCGCCCCGTTGCCGAGAAACAGGCAAAGCAGCCCGCCTAAGATGGCGACAATGCCGATCGGCTCGATACTCATGCTATCGCCTCCCCGCACTCTCGCCACGGTGGGGAACGGAAAGGCTCGCCGGGATGGATGTTCCGACCTATCATGCGTTGAGCTGCGGTATTCGTTCCGGGCAGCGGCATGGAGGTCTACTCTGCCAAAACGAGAAGCGAATAGCCGCCAAGCAGCCGCACGGCCAAATCCGGATTGATGGAAAAGAGCAGCTTCCGCGGCAGTCGCATCAACGCGCTGGTGAATGCCTGATTAGGCAGCTCCAGACGACTTGCCGTGTATTTATAGTCAATGACCGAGTATCCGCAGTCCTTGAGCGTGGCAATTGCCGTATCCTTGAAGAAGTAATGCAGATGTCCGACATTGGCGCGAAGCTTCGTAATCGGCCATGCACGCAGCACCGACTGTACTGAAAGATCGAGTGGAATGTGGAAGATCTTATAGCGGCCGCAGGGTCGCAGGTCTTTGATGAAAGAAATATAGTCTTCTACATGCTCTATTACATCTGCAATGACGACCACGTCATGGTGGCTGTCTTTTTCTTCGACGATGTTCGCTAGATGAAAGGAAACGTTGCTTTTCTCTTTCGTCTTGGCGCGCTGATAGGCATGGGGAGAAATCTCGTAGCCCGCAAACTGGGCCTTTGGAAAACTGCGGGACAAATTAAGAAGAATCTCGCCCGTGCCGCAGCCGACCTCGCAAAGAGTTTCGAAGCGCAGTCCGTTTTTTCTAATGATCTCCTCGATCTGGCGCGCCTTCCAAGGAGAATCCTCCTCGTGCCAGGTGGGGTTCAATTCAGCATATTGGTCGGAAACATAAATATCCTGCAAAACTGACTATCCTTATACTGAGATACTAAGTTCAGTTCTGGCAGGCCGTCACGGAAAGCAGCAACGCGGCCGCGAAAAGCCGCCGGTCACTTCCGCTCGTCAACGGCGTACCGTCTTAAGTCCCTACTGGATTATCCCGGCGTCGCGCATGAAACAGGCGCAACCGCTCAATAGCTGCCTCGTGAGGACAGGACCGCTGGAATAGTCCTGACCATAATCACCATATCGCCCCACAAACTCCGCTCGGCCACATAGCGAGCGTCAAGTTCGACACGCGCATTGTAGCTGGTGTCGCTGCGCCCGCTGACCTGCCAGAGACCGGTCAGGCCGGGGCGCACCTTCATGTAGTCGGCAAAATAGGCGCCATAGAGCTCAGCCTCGCTCGGAACAATCGGACGTGGGCCGACAAGGCTCATTTCCCCCCGAAGCACATTCAGGAGTTGAGGGACCTCATCGACGCTGTTCTTGCGCAAAAGCTTACCGAATGGCGTGACGCGAGGGTCATCCCTGAGCTTCCGCGTTGCATTCCATTCAGCCCTCGCAGCAGGATGAGCGTCGAGATGCTGCGCAAGCACCTCCTCGCTGTTTGTGACCATCGTTCTGAACTTGAGGCAAGAGAACAACACGCCATTCTTGCCGACACGTCGATGGGACAGGAAGATCGGCCGGCCCTGCGTTACCAGAAGGATTGCCGCTACCATCAGGATCAGCGGCAATAGTACGATCAGAGCGATCCCGGCCAAAATACCGTCTATACAATACTTGGCGGAATTCGACGCGACACGAGAGGTCGAGTTCCTGGAAGTCGCCAAACCCACCGATACACCGGCCCGTCGTCGCATTCGCAGACTATCCAGTGCGTCTAATTCGCTTCTCAGATCAATTTCCCTCATCTGCTTGCTCCATACTCGAAAGATATAAAGAAATACCGCCTGATATGCTCAGACATCGCCGATTTCGGAATGTAGAGTTACGTTAACAAATAATAAATAAATTGACAATGTCTTTATTGCGACGCAATATGTGTGTATCAAACGCCAACAACTGTCTTAATACAGGAAGAAAGTTGGTGTTATTAAGTCTAATTTTTAGATTTTCAGTTTTATATATTTGAATTTATTCATATTCAATTGGAACTTAAGTTCGTATCATTGTTCTGTACTTGATTTGGGGGACCCTAACGATGGCGGGCACGACTGGGCGGCCTACGGCGCCGTTGGTTCTGACTGAGGAAGAGCGGGCTTATTTGAAGCAGCAGGCGCGCCACGAAGAGGCGGCCGGTCGGTCAATGTCCGAGCGGTGCCAGATCATTCTGCGCTGCGCCGACGGCATAGCCAGCAAGGCGGTGGCCGCGGAACTGAATGTCCATGAAAACACCGTCGGCAAGTGGCGGCGGCGCTTCCTGCGAAATCGCATCGAGGGGCTCTTCGACGCCGACCGTTCAGGCCGTCCGCGCACGATCGACGACGATCAGATTGCAGCTGTCATCGAACGCACCCTGAAGTCGAAACCCGAGGATGGGAGCCAGTGGTCAATCCGTTCCATGGCGGCAGCAACAGGCTTTTCACACACGACGATCCGGCGGATCTGGGCCTCGTTCGGGCTTCAACCACATCATTCGCAAACATCTGAGCCGTCGAGCGTTCCACCGTTGATCGATAAGGTCTGCGATGTCGTCGGGCTCCATCTGGCACCACCCAACCGTGTGCTGGCGCTCAGTGTCGATAAGAAGAGCCATGGACGAGCACATAATCATGGGCAATCCGGCCCATCAATGATGCCGAACCAGGCTGAGCGGCACATGCATTCCCATGCTCAACCAGGCGTGCCCCCCTTGCTTGCTGCGCTTGACCTCATCTCCGGCTTCGTGATCGGCAACTACGACAAGCGGCACAGGGCGACAGAACTTCTCGATTTTCTCAGGCAGATCGATGCCAGCGTCCCCTTCGATCTCGATGTCCACATTGTCATGGATAACCATGCGACCCACAAAATTGCGGCTGTCCGATCCTGGCTCGCCCGCCATCCTCGCTATCATGTCCACTTCACCCCAACATCGGCTTCCTGGCTCAATCAAGTGGAGAGCTGGTTTGCCGAACTAAGCCGCAGGCAATTGCAGCGTGACGTCCGCACCTCAACCAACGAACTGGAAGCCAATATCCGCGCATTCGTCGAAAGCCACGCTGAAAGCTTCAAACCTTACAGTTGGACGAAGTCAGCCGATGAGACCCGTTCCTCGGTGAAAAGCTTTCGATTGAAGACAGCTCAATCGCAATACCGCCAACTTTAAATTGATACAGACAGACGAATAATACACAAATCCCCCAAGAGATCTGCGCGTAAACTTTGAATTTATTATTTTGTTTCCGGAGTACTTCATGCGCGTTGCAATCATACATTATTGGCTGGTTGGAATGCGTGGAGGAGAAAAAGTTCTGGAGGCCCTTTGCAGAATGTATCCATGCGCCGACATTTTCACGCATGTCTATGATGCATCAGTCGTTTCCGACGTCATCAAGCGGCACAGGATCCATACGACGTTCATCGACCGGCTTCCCGGCGCAAAGAAGCTCTACAAGAAATATCTGCCTCTAATGCCGATGGCCTTGGAGCAGATGGATCTCAATGAATACGATCTCGTCATCAGCAGCGAGTCCGGACCTGCCAAGGGTATAATACCAAGTCCGGCGGCGTTACATGTTTGTTACTGTCATTCGCCAATGCGATACATATGGAACATGTATAATAGATACTACGACAGTTCGGGCCTGATGACCCGGCTGATGATGCCGCCGCTCGCCCATTACTTGAGAACTTGGGACGTTGCCACGGCCAATCGAGTGGATCATTTTGCAGCAAATTCGGCGACGGTTGCTCAGCGGATCAAGAGTTACTACCGACGGGACTCCGAGATCATCCATCCCCCGGTGGATACCACTGCCTTTCACCCGATCCCCTCGTCTGAGGTCGGCGACCACTATCTGATGGTAGGCGAACTGGTGAGCTACAAGCGGCCCGATCTTGCGGTGGAGGCCTTCAATCTCATGAAAGCGAAGCTCGTCGTCATCGGCGGCGGGGAAATGCTCGACCGTATGCGCAGAATTGCTGGGCCTACCGTGACGATCATGGGTCCTCAGCCATTTGATGTCCTGAAAGAGCAGTATTCGCGCTGCAAGGCGCTTATCTTTCCTGGCGAGGAGGATTTTGGGATCGTGCCGGTGGAAGCCATGGCGAGCGGACGGCCCGTCATCGCATATGGCCGCGGCGGCGCAACCGAAACGGTGGTGGCGGACAAGACGGGCGTGTTCTTCGACATACAGACAACCGAAGCCATAATCGATGCTGTCGAGCGCCTGGAACGGATGGATTTAAATCCGGCCGATGCCGTTGCCCGCGCCGCCGAGTTCAGGACGGACGTCTTCATCCAGAAATTCAAGTCTTTCGTCGGCAAATCAATCGGTGAGCGCGCTAATGTCGGTCATTTGTAGAGGGTCGCGGCTCGCGCCGGACAGGAGTGGAACGTCATGCGATCAGATGTTGCTTTAACCCATCGGCAAACGAGCCGCGCGCCGGTCATCGCCCGTGTCAGGCCTCGCCGCCTTTCGGCTTGCCGGCTCTCCTTTCTGGCTGCGATCGCCCTGTTCGAAATACTGGGCATTTCCAGTGCCTGGGCAGATGATTATGTTCTCGGACCCCAGGACAAGCTGAAGATCCGGGTGTTCGAATGGCGACCGATGGCCGGGACAACGGTCGAATGGGCTCCGCTCACCGGGGAATTCGTCATCTCGACGGCGGGCAATCTGTCGATGCCCATCATCGGGACAGTGCCGGCCGCCGGCATGACCCTGGAGCAAGTCTCGGACTCCATCGGCGAGCGCCTGAAAACGCAAGTCGGTATGCAGAAGCGCCCCAACGCATCTGTCGAGGTCGCTGAATATCGTCCGTTCTTCCTCACCGGGCTGGTGACCCGGCCGGGAAAATATAGCTATAGCCCCGGCCTCACCGTCGTTCAGGCCCTGAGCATGGCGGGGGGGACCTTCGGGTTGATCGACCCAAATCTCGTCGGCCTGCAGCGCGACGCTCTGGTCGCTCGCGGCGACCTCAGGACCCTGGAGGCGGAGCGCCTCAGCCTTCTTGCCCGGCAGGCACGTCTGGATGCCGTCACACAGGACCAACCCTCGATCGTCTTTCCACCGGAGTTGACGACGCGAGCGGATGACGCGACCGTCGATCGCATGATGCGGGAAGAGCAGGATCTCTTCGACACACGCCAGCGGTCGATGAGCACCGAGATCGACGCCCTCAATCAGACCAAGCTGCTTGCAACCAACCAGATAGAGGCACTGAATTCCAAGGCCGTCTCGCTTGCCAAGCAGATCGAGCTTGCCAACAAGGATGTGGGGACGGTCAGCAAACTGATTTCCCAGGGGCTGACCGTGTCATCCCGGGAGCTCGGGGCCAACCAGAACCTGGCGCAACTTCAAAGCCAGAACCTCGACGTCGCGCTCGCCAACCTGAAAGCCCGGCAGGACATTGCAAAGGCAGACGGCGACATTGCCGATGCCAGCAACCGCTACCGTGTCCAGGCATTGACCGAAGCGACAGAGGTGCGCGACCGCCTCGCCTCCAACAAGGAGAAGACGATAACGACGCGGGGGCTGCTAGAGAATATTCAGGCTCGCGCGCCGGCGGCGGCGGCAAATATGGCCGCGGACGACACCCAGCGCACGCTTGTCACGACCATCGACCGCATCGTCAACGGCGCGTTGCGGACCATCGTCGTCGGCGATAATGATCTGGTCTCCCCGGGTGATGTCATTCGCGTGGAAGACCAAAAGACGGCGCCTTCCGAGCAGGCCACGAACAACAGCGTGAAGCCCGCCATTTCCCCCTGAACGCTGATTTTCTCGCTTGAAGATTGCACATATGCGGCAGCGGCCTGAGAGCAAAAAATCCATGCCGTCACGGCAACTCACGTCTATCGTGTGATCCGGCCAACACTCAGTTCGCCTCATGATAGCGAAGCATGCTTCAGGCTGTATTGTTATTGCAAGGAAGTCCAGTAACTTCCCCGAATTACTAGGCTTGGCAATGATTTCGGCTTGTTCTGCGAGCGGAGATAATTGATACTGCTAGCAATACCAATCTCGATTCTGGATTGGATGCTCGGAGTTGAACGTTTGATGGCATGGGGCCTCGTTCTTTCATTTGCGGTCGGTGCTTTGTGCGCTCTAAGAGTGCCGATCCTTCACTTCACCATTTTAGTATTGGCTATCATGGTGGGCTACGCGGTCATGAATATCGGCACGGCAAGTTCGGCGATCGAGGTTTTTTCATGGACTGCGCTTTTGGCGGTGATCCTTGAAGCCGGTTACGTTTTCCCGCACCTGCTGTTTTACGTCGTCTATGTGAAATTGCTCGGGCGTGATCGTCGGAGGTCTTCTGGTATAGGATCCGGTTTTTTTAACTATAGCCCGTTTCGCGGACACCAGGACAAGATGTTGTCATCGGCACCGGAACGTGTGAATGCCGAGACGAAATCCAGGCCGCGAATTCAAGATTGAAACCGTGAGCGTGCTCAGCCAATGAGAACAGCGCACCACCTGATATGAAATACACAATATCACGACCTATCGCGGATCGCCGCGACGGAGATTGTTGGCAATCCGCTTATTGCGTTATCACGTCCCCCTCCAATGCAAAGATTAAGCGCACCGGCCTAAGAGATATATCATTGTCCTACGGCATCCGGCGACCTGAACGCGGCGGTCCTGCCATTGCTGACAGAGGACGATCCGAGGACCGCCCTCTCCCTAAATGGGCCTATAGCTATTTGGCTACATGCCAAACCTTGCCAACGCCATCGCCGGTCGTGTCGCCGGACTTTTTATCGCCGGCAAAGGTGTAGAGTGGCTTGCCACCATAGGCCCACATTTGCTGACCAGCCGCATCCTTGACCAGAGACCACTCACCTTCTGCCTTGGCCTTGTCGGCCGCGCGAAAGGCGGGCCACTTCCTGAGGCAATTCTCATCGCAGTTTGATTTTCCCGGGGCATCCTTATCGAAGGTGTAGAGAGTCATGCCCTTTTCATTGGCCATGACCTTGCCCATTTTGGTGTCGACCATCTTGACGGGTTCGGCCGCCAGAGCCGGCAATGTTGTCGCGGCCAAGAGGCCGATCGCGATCAGCAGCGTTTTCATGTTTTCCTCCCATTCGGGAGTGCCGGCGAAATGCCGGTAGTGCCCGATATAGCCATATGGAAACGTCCGGTCGCGACCGTAGTTCCATTGAACGGCTGGGCAATCGACACGACGGAAATGCCGCACTATCGGTAAAGGGATGATGTTGCTTGCAGGGTCGGGGCCGTCACGAGTACGGGCACGGGATTCTTCTCACGGCCTTATCGATCCGTGTTATTGTCCGCTAACGTGCATATCAGCAGGCGCTGTCTTGACCGACGACGTCCATACCGGGGAAGGCTTTCGCACCGCGAGCCTCCGGCCCCCTTGGGGACATCAATCCATGACAATCGCGAGTGAGGAAATGTCCGCCTACCGTTGGTGCCCGCTCGAGCTGGCGCCGGAAAATGACTTCGTGGGATTTTCGGGTGACAGGATGATCGGCAGGGTTTTCCTCGAGCCGCGTCCGCGCTTCAACGGTCTCTGGCATTGGTCGAGCACGACCGGATCCGATCCCGGTCTCGAAGTCCTGCGCCAAGGCTATGCCGCATCGGCGCAATTGGCCATCGAAGCAGTTCAAGCCTCATACGAAAATGCAATATGCATCGGCCTGGCTTCTGCGCGAGACGACAGGGTCGACGAAAACCCTTTGGATCATAGCGGGATCATCTCAACGCCGTAATGCTTCACCGTCGTGTTCAATTTCGATCATCTGCCTTGCGCGCACATTCAGGGTTTCACGACCTCGGCAAGTTCACTTTGTGTAAGTCTTATCTCAGTCTCTCCCGGCGTTTCGTCCGGATGTGAAAACTCCATACCCTCCGTTTCAGGCATATCGAGTGCTTGCGTCGTGTTCATGATTCCGACCGCGACGCGCCTACCGCGCTTCTTGACGGTTGCTTCGACCATTCTCTTCTTGGACATCTGTTTATAGCTCCTTTGGCTAAATCTTAGTTATGCGCGATTACCCGTCCGCTGCACGCTTTCCAGGAGGGCTGGCAAAGATGCCTTCTTGGCGCGCTGCTCCAATCACGGATTGGCGCCGCCTTCGTTGTCCCACCGTGACAGTGATCCGGCACTGGGCGACCTGCCGTCATGAGGGCGCGCATCGAAATCAGCCCTTAGGGCCTCACTGGCGATCAACCCGGTGTCAGAGATCTCCATCACCCCGCGGTCCAGATCACGACGGTCTCTATCGATTTCTATGACCGTATAGAGTTTTTCGTTTCGGAAAGCGCTTGCTCCCATCGCCGCAATGCTCTCGCCTGGCATGGGTGGGACTTTCATGAAGTTGCCTTCAAAGGCAGCCGCCACCACACGCGCATCGCCTGTTGTCCGCGCCGCGACCAACATCTTGCCGCGCCAGGGTGCAATATCCCAATTGGGATCGTTGAAGGCTGCGATAGGCATAAGTTCGTAGACGCCGAGCATCTCGCCGCGTCCGACAAACGTCGATGACTCTCTAGCTGCGTCGCGCAATTGAGCCTGGCTTTCCACCGATTTCCCGACAGCGTTGCTACCGGTTCCTTTGAACGGTTCGTTTCCGCCCATCACGACGTTGTTCGACATTCGCATATTCCTTGTGCAGCATCGCCAATGGTTGCGATATCCAAGGAAACGAGTAGGTGGGTCGGATAGTTCCGCCGGGTCCAAAGCATGCGCTGGCGCAGCAGGTTCCTCGTGCATTGAGTAGGGCGTTGGCCGGAACGATACGTTCTCATGACGGCTGCAATGGCAAGTTTCGGCGGCCTTTTGGCGGGGCAATGTAGCACCCTCCATCTTCATCAATTAAAGGGCGAAATTTTAGATATTTTAAATTGTTATTCTTGAAGAAACGTATGTGATCGTGGTAGATTATACTTAATTTATTATTATCACACGAATATATAGTAACTTATGGCAATGAAATCCATTTAGACGACAGAATAATTACGGCTGTATCTATGAAGATGC
Organism: Rhizobium sp. AP16; assembly: GCF_000281735.1. Lineage (NCBI taxonomy): Bacteria > Pseudomonadati > Pseudomonadota > Alphaproteobacteria > Hyphomicrobiales > Rhizobiaceae > Rhizobium > Rhizobium sp. AP16. Next base: position 55,593 of record NZ_AJVM01000012.1, read on the forward strand.
TACTCGCCATCTGTGCGCGGAGAAGCGAAACTGATCGGGCGCCAACATGAGCAACATTGTCACGAGTAGAAAACCTTATAATGCATCGGCCAGTGGATCGGGGTGCCATCCCGTGGACACCTACGTTGGGCAGCAGATTCGCCTTGCGCGCAAGCAGCAGCGAATGTCCCAAGAGGCCCTCGCGAAATGCCTTGGAGTGACATTTCAACAAGTCCAGAAATACGAAATAGGCGCCAATCGCGTCAGTGCATCGAAGCTGTTCGAGATAGCGACGGCCCTGCAAAGGCCCGTTTCCTATTTCTTTGAAGGCTTTGCCAATGCGGCGGAAAGGGATCCGACGGACGTGGAAAGAGAAAGCGTCACGGTCATCCAGTATACCGCTGAGGGCCGGCGTCTGGCGAAGGCCTTCGTCGCGGCGATGCCAGACGTTCGCAAGGCGGTCGTAGGCCTGCTGGAATCGATGAAGTAGCGCTGGATCATTGAGCGTGTGCGAACTGCAAGAGGTGCTCTGCGAACACTATCTGGATAGCGGTTTGCATGCCGAGCGACCTCCTATGTCAACAAGCCGGCGGCTGCCTGCCGATCCTTGACCAATCGTGCCGGCAGGCTGACAGTGACCGACAATCCGCCAAGATCCGAACGAGTGAGGACGAGCTTGCCGTCGTAGGCTTCCACCAGATCCTTGGCGATCGCGAGACCAAAGCCGGTGCCCGTGATGCTTTCGTCAAGGCGCCTGCCGCGCCGAATGAACGCCTCTTTCACACCCTCCGGCAGACCGGGACCATCGTCATCGATGATCAACTCGACACCACCATGCTCTTCCAGCACGGACAGGCGAACCCTCACCTTCCCCCTCGCCCATTTCCGGGCATTGTCGATCAAGTTGCCGGTAATATCGGCAAAATCCGTTTCGTCTATCGCCAGCCACACCTCCGGCTGCTCGGAGAGTTCGAACTCGATCTCCCTGTCGACCGTCAGGCGTTGCATGACGGAAATGATCTTCTTCAGATCGGCGCTTGCATTCAGGACACCAACCGTATGAGCCGCCGCCAAGCTTGCCCGGGTTTGCGCCAGCGTGCGCTTGATCTGTGCTTCCATCCGGCCAATCTCGTTGCGGATCGCGGTCGCTCGCGCCGGCATACCCTCTTCCGCAAGCATGCGCGCCGTCGCTTCAAGCGCCGCCAGCGGGGTCTTGAGACCGTGCGCCAGGTCGCCGGCACGAGCTCGCGCTTGCGCCAATTGTGTCTCGCGAGACGTCAGCAGGCCATTGAGATCGTCGACGAGAGGCTGGACTTCGTGCGGGAACTGGCCGGTTATCTGCCGCGCGGATCGGTCCTGTACCGCCATCAACGCGATGCGCAGATCATGCAGCGGCCGCAATCCATACCGCAGAAACGCCACGACCGCGCCGATCAAGGCGACCGACAGCACCCCGAGAGAAGGCGCCATGGCATAGAAGAAGCGCCAGCGCGCCGGCGCAAGCTCACCGTTGTCGAGCGCCATCACGATATCGACCGTCTGATCGCCGGTTGCCGACGTAATCGAAACCGACCTTTCGACGGCCAGGAGCTGACTGCCGTTAGGCCCCGACATATCCGTAGCGCGACCCGCTTCTCGCGGGCGAGAGCGAACCCAGGGCAGATCCTGTTCCCACAGCGATTGAGAGCGCAGCTCCACTGTGCCGTTGCGGCCGACCTGCCAATAGAAGCCGCCATTGGGCACGCCAAAGCGCGGATCCGTTGGCATCTCGTCGAGAACCAACTGGTTGGAGGCGTTTATGTCGACCGCCGCCAGCAGGACTCGCAATTCCTCGTCAATTTCGGAAAGCGCCAGAGCCCGCACGGCCAACCCGGAAATGGCATTGATGCCGATGCCGGCAAGAAAGGTCGCCACGACGATCGCCACCGCCGAACCCAGCAACAACCGTCCTCGAAGCGAGAATGGCGTCATGCCGATGGCACCTCGCTCGGGATGAGATAGCCCTGGCCGCGGCGGGTCTCGATCACCGTTCCATCGAATTTGCGCCGAAGGCGTGCGACGACGACTTCAAGCGCGTTCGACAGAAGCTCCGTCTCCTCGTCATAGATGCTGTCAGCAATCTGCGAGCGGGAGAGTACGGTGCCGGCATTGTGCAGGAGATAGGCGAGCAGACGGTATTCGAGCGCGGTGACCTGAACCGGCTGGCCGCGAAACGAAACCGTGCGCTGGCGGGTATCGAGTTCCAATACGCCGTTGGAAAGGATGGGCGATGACTGCCCTGCCGCCCGGCGCATCAGGGCACGCACGCGCGCCAGAAGCTCTTCCATGCGAAAAGGCTTGGTAAGGTAATCGTCCGCCCCGGCATCCATGCCGTCCACCTTGTCGCGCCAGCCGTCACGGGCGGTCAATATGATCACCGGCATACCGCGCCGTCCGGCGCGCCAGCGCCGCAACACCGTCAAGCCGTCGAGTTTCGGAAGGCCTAGATCGAGGATGACCAGGTCAAAATGTTCGACATCGCCGCGATACCACGCCTCCTCGCCGTCGGTGACGGTCGAGACGATATAGTGCTGGTCTTCCAGACAACGGCGCATGTCGGATACGATGGTGGGCTCATCCTCCGCGATCAGGATACGCATCGTCAGCGTCTCTCAATCACGGCGAGCGTCGAGCCATCCAGCACGATGTCGCCACGTTTTCCATCGGCTCTCAGCACGCGCACCGCATAAGCCTGATGCCCCGCGCGGCGTATCCGTTTGATGCGCAGCACCCGGCCCGGCATTTCGCGGGCGACGACGGCGTATATATCGCGCAACGGCCGCAGGGCCTCCGCAGTTTCCACAGAGACATTGTTGTGCGGATTGGCCGAGGCATTCACGCTTTCGAAGCACAGCAAAGTCACTGCCAAAAGAACAGCCAGCCAGCGGGGCCAGCCGGCTCTTTGCCCGTAGATGCACAACGCCATTCATCCTTCTTTCGACACTGCGGCAGGCAAGGCCCGCGGCAGCCCTAGCATAGCTGCGCCAACCTTACAGTTCGCTGACAGCGCCAGTAAGAGAGCTGCAAATTGAAAGGTATATAAGCATCGATGGATCGAGTCCCGATCGTGTCAACACAAGTGTCGCAGAAGTTACATGACTATCCAGATGTCGTCGATTACCTCAAATGCCAGCCTGTCCGTATTCTCCGGCAATATCCGACCTGAGTTCATTCGCGACGAGACACTGGTGGATATATTCAAGGCGACGGTCGCCCGCGCCCCGGACAAAACGGCACTTACCTTGATCGGAACCGATCAAACGATGACCTATGCCGAGCTTGACCGGCTCTCGGATCGAGCCGCCCGCGCCATCAGCTTGCACGGCATCGGCCCGGGCGACTTCGTCGGCCTGTGGTTCCAACGCTCTCTTGATCTGCATGTCGCGCTTCTCGCGATCCTCAAGGCGGGTGCTGGCTATATTCCATTCGATGCCGCCGCACCCGCGGACCGTGTGGTGACGAGCCTTGCCGATTGCGGCGCCAAATGGCTGTTGACCCATGACGGCCTGGCAGAGTTCGCGCCGGCTTTTGACGGCGAGACCCTCCTGCTTGAAACACTGCTTGGCGATGATAACACGGACATCGTGCCGCGCGCGGCAACCCACGACGATCCCGCCTACGCGATCTACACATCCGGCTCCACTGGCAAGCCAAAAGGGATCGTCATTTCGCATCGAAACATCTGCCACTATCTGAGGGCAGGCAACGATATCCTCGGGGTCAACGGATCGGACATCGTCCTTCAGCAGGCTTCGGTCGCCTTCGATCTCTCCCTGGAGGAGATATTCGTACCCTATCTGGTCGGTGCGACCTTGAAGGTGGCGACCGCGGCTGTCATGGCCGAACTGGATCGGCTCGCCGACGTGCTCGAAGCGGAAAAGATCACGGTCATCGACACGGTGCCGACGCTGCTCACCATGCTGGAGCGCGATGTCGAAAGCCTGCGCGTCATCATCGTTGGCGGCGAGGCGTGTCCGCCTGCGATCGTCAGCCGGTTTTCGCGGCCCGGCCGTCGCCTGATCAATACCTACGGTCCGACCGAGACGACAGTCGTGGCGACCTACGCCGAACTTGCCCCCTCGCGACCGATCACGATCGGCGGCCCGATCGCTAACATGACGGCCTATGTCGTCGACGAAAATCTGGCGCTCGTTACGCGTGGTGATGCCGGGGAACTGCTCATCGGTGGGCCGGGCGTCGCGGCCGGATACCGGAACCTGCCGCAGCTCACCGCCTCCAAGTTCGTCGCAAACCCCTTTGCACCTCATGGCGATCCGGTGCTCTATCGCAGCGGTGACGCCGTGCTGATGGACGAGGAAGGCCAGCTTCATTTCCTCGGGCGTATCGATGATCAGGTGAAGATACGCGGGTATCGTATCGAGCTCGGCGAAATCGAAACCGTCATCGGCGAACTTGCCGAGGTGAAGACGGCCTCGGTAGTGGTTCACCGCACACCCGACGGCGAAGACATGCTGGTTGCGCATGTCGTGGCGTCGGGCAACGCTTTCGATCGCGAAAAGGCGCGTGCTGCCTTGGCAACCAAGCTGCCGCCCTACATGGTTCCCACCGCCTGGCAGAGCCATGTGTCGCTGCCACGGCTGGCCTCCGGCAAGATCGACAGGAAAACGCTTGCCGCCATACCGCTGGCGAACGATCAGACGACCCAGACCCAGGAGCCACCCCGCAGCTGGGTCGAAGCGCAGCTCCTGAAGGCAGCGATCGAAGTGCTGCGCGTCCGCGTGGTCAACTTCGACGCCGATTTCTTCACCGAGCTCGGTGGCCATTCCATGCTGGCGGCCCGGTTTGTGTCCGAAATCCGCAAGATCAAGCCGCTCGCCGGCATCGCCCTGCGCGACGTCTATGCCGGCCGTACGCTACGGGGCATCGCAGCCATCCTGGAGGCGAGCGTCGATCACTCCTCCGAGCCGGATCACGTCGATTTCACGCCTGTTCCCTGGCGCCGGCGCTTCCTCTGCGGCCTGGCTCAGGCTGTCGTGCTGCCCTTCATCATCGCGCTTGCCACGCTGCAATGGATCGGCCTGCTGCTGGCATCCATCCTGCTCATTCAGGATGGCGTTCCGATGTGGAATGAGATGCTCATTCTCGGCGCCATCTATGTCGGTCTGAACCTTGGCGAGAAGCTGATGGTCGTCGGCCTCAAATGGCTCATCATCGGCCGCACCCGTCCCGGCGTTTACCCCCTGTGGGGTAGCTACTATTTCCGCATCTGGCTGATGCAGCGCATCGTCCAGCTCACGGCGCCCAAATTCCTCAAGGGCTCGCCGCTGATACGCCTCTATATGCGCGCGCTTGGCGCCGATGTCGGCCGCGACGTGATGATCGATGAATTCGAAGAGGGTGCAATCGATCTGGTGAGGATCGGCGCCAGGTCGAGCCTCGGCGTCAAGCTCAAGCTCGCAAACGTCGAAGTCATCGGCAACCAGATCCATGTCGGCACCATCGATATCGGCGAAGGCGTGCAGATCGGCAATGGCTGCGTGATCGGCCACAACGTCAAGATCGGCGATGGCGCTGAAATCGGTGATCTGACGGCCATTGCGGCTCACACAAATGTCAAAGCCCATACGCGCTGGGATGGTTCGCCAGCTCGCCAGACCTCGGAAGTGGAGCCCACCTCCGATCCTACTCATCCCGAACTTGGAGCCGTGGCGCGCGCGTTTCAATTCGCAAGCTATTTCGTCGCCTACAATCTGAGCCTGGTCATCGGGCTACTGCCGATCTTTCCGGCCTTCTTCCTGTTCTCCGCCGTGCAGCAAATGCTGTCGCCCGGCACTGATGAACCTCTTTCCTGGTGGATGGTCACCACGCTCGCCTGGCCAGCAGCCCTTGTGCTGATCGTCGTGTCGATGGCCGTCGTCGTCGTGCTGCGCTGGGTGCTGCTGCCCCGTGTCGTGCCCGGCCGCTATTCCATCTTCGGCAATCTCTATTTCCGCAAATGGATCGTCGGCCTGACCACCGAGGCGATGCTCGAAACCCTCAATTCGCTCTATGCCACCGTCTTCATGCGCAACTGGTATCGCCTGATGGGTGCCAAGATCGGCAAGGGCACGGAAATCTCGGCAAGTTTCGCCGGCCGCTACGACCTCATCGAGATGGGCCGCGATAATTTCATCGGCGACGAAACCGTCTTCGGCGATGAGGAGATCCGCAATGGCTGGATGCTCCTCGAGCGCCTCAAGACCGGCGACCGTTGCTTCTTCGGCAATTCCTCCGTCATCTCGCAGGGCGCGGTGATTGAGGATGATGCCCTGGTGGGCATCAAGACGAGGCTGCCCGATAGCCTGCATGTCAAGGCAGGGGAAACCTGGTGCGGCAGCCCGGCCTTCCAGTTGCCAACCCGCCAGAAGCTGCAGGCAGCAGCGGCGAGCACCTATGCGCCACCGTTGCGCATGCGCCTCGTGCGTGTGGCGTTTGAAGCCATGCACACCTCGCTGCCGACGGCCATCCTCATCGTGATGGCGATGGCAACCGCCAATCTCCTGGCGAATGCGATCGATGACGGAGCCTGGGGCAGGTTATTCTGGATGCTGATGGCAACGGGATTGGCGACGTCCGGCATCCTCTATCTGGTGGCGGTCGCATTCAAATGGACCTTGATCGGCACCTACAAGCCGATGAACAAGCCGATGTGGTCCTGGTGGGCAATGCGTACGGAGGCCGTCGCGGTCTTCTATGGCGGGCTCGCCAGCAAGGCACTGCTGGACTATCTGCGCGGCACGCCGTTCCTGCCGTGGCTTCTGCGCCCCTTCGGCACCAAGATCGGTCGCGGCACCTGGATAAACACGACCGATATCTGCGAGTTCGATTGCACGGAGATTGGCGACCATGCCGTCCTCAACATGGGCTCCTGCCCCCAGACGCATCTCTATGAAGACCGCATCATGAAGGTCGGCAGGATCAAGATCGGCGCAGGGGTGACGATCGGCTCCGGCAGTACCGTATTGCATGATGCCAGCGTCGGAGATTTCGCCGAAATCGGGCTCCTGACCTTCGTGATGAAAGGCGAGACCATTCCGGCGGGGACATCCTGGGCCGGCACGCCCGCCCAGGCGGTTCATGCCACGCAAGACGCAGTGCCTGCAAACCAAAGCGAGGCTCTGCCCTCCGCTGCGGCATGAACACGGGTCGTATCAACGCCTCTTCACCGGGGCGGCCTATAAGACGCCAACGCCGTCCTTGCCCATCCGGTTTCGGGTGGGCGGGATGCGCCGCCTTAGGCTCGTCCAGAACAGCCTAGATTTATTTCCCTGAGTTTTCTGCTGCTACCAACGCTTCCAGCCCTACCGGATCGTCAGTGGTGATCTGGTCCACCCGAAGTGCGAGAAGCCGCATCACTTTCTGCAGTATTTCCTTCGTTGCCGCGCGAATGGTGTAGGCGTCCACCTCCAGGCCATGGGCTTGGAATGCCCCGATCAGGTCAAACCCTTCGGCATCGGCGAACAATATCAACTCGTGGGCGAGATATATCATCTCCGCGCGCGGAGATGCAGCGATGGCACAGGCAACAAAGCCTGCGAAATCCCGGTTTTCACGCAACCGTTCGCTCGCGCCATTGTGGCAGGGGTCGTAGCCGATCGGCATATCAGGAACGGCTTGCGACAGTCGCTCGACCGCTTCGGCATCGCCGGCGGAAAGGATGACGGACCGCGCGACCGGAGCAATCGCCTTCGCAAAAGCGGCAATATCGCCTTCGCCTATGCTGGAGGATGGCGCCTTCAGATCCAGTTGCAGTACTGCTTCCGGCGAATAGCCGGCATCACGGATGAGCGCCGCCAGATATTCAATCAGCAGGATCGGGTGAGCCGTCCGGTTTCCATCACCATCGCGAAGACGCAGATGGGCAAAATCTTCGCGCGTGGCAGAGATAAGCGGCCCCTTGCCGGTGGTCGCCGGATGCAGATCCTCGTCATGCAGGACAACGAAACCATCGCCGCCATAGCGCTGCAGATCGATCTCCATGCTGGCGCCGATCGCCATTCCCTCAACGATCCGTGATTGCGTGAATGCGATGTCGCCGGCAAAGCGCCGCCCGCGATGCCATTTGAGGAGACAGCGATGGCCATCTAAATCAATGTGGAGGCCGCGGCGGTCAGGCATTGTGGAACTGCTGTTCGTCATTTTGGTTCGGCTCTGCATTCGTTTGGCGAGGGAGCCTCGCTATCACGGAAATTGTGACAGGACGACGTCGCCTGTGCCGAAAATGCCATAGAACGCATCCATTCGCACGACACGGTCAGCGATAACGTTTTCGGCGCCGTAGATCGACACAAGAGGGTCTTCCCTATTTGGCGCCAAGAAGTTAAGTCGCTCTTTTTCTTATCAGAAGCTGAATATTTATGTTTCATTAACCCGCTTGCCTTAGCAGCCCACACCCCGGCTTCCACGCCGCGTCGCATGCAAGGAATTCATGAATGGCCCCCCACTACCAATCCTCCACCCCGGAGATCTTCCAGCGCAAGATCTCCGACTTTTGTACGTTGCGGCTGGCGCCATTACTGCAACAGCGGACCTTCGAAAACGTCCGGGCCTACATGATTGGTCTCGTTCAGTTTCGATCGAATCCCCCCACAAGAGCCGGCAAGATCGATTGGCAGGCGATCGCCCTCGCCTGCGACATGGAGAGCGAACTCACGACCGAAGTGAAACGCGCGGTTCAGCCGGGTTTCGATGCCATCGCCCGCTATCTGGGAATGAGCAAGCCAAGCAAACCAAGCCCGAGCACCGCCCTTCCCCGCCGCCCTCCGAGCAAGCGGGGCAAGAGTACCGGTGCGAGCAACTCCCAGACGCCGACCACCTCTCTTAGAAAGCCGAAAGCCACATCTTCAGACAGACGATCGGCACCACTTATAACGATATCGAATCGCAGCCGATGGGCTCCATAAGGTCACGCCTCTAGAGATGCTCATCCAGAGCCGAAAGGCTCGGCCTATATTCGCACCAATCGGGATGGCCGACAGCTGGTCCGACCATCCCAATCAACAAGTTCGCTATTTCAGATCAAGCGCCTCAGCCTTGCATGTGCCAAGGCTTCGGTTTGTCTTGTTAGACCTCATGCGACTTCCGCCGACAATCGCTCGAAAATCGGTATTAGCCGAGGATGGCGACCGGCGGGTGGATGCTGGATCTCGACAATGCGGCCGATCTTCCTCTCCCGCTTCAACCATTCCCGCAGTGTTTCCGCGCAGGTGTGATCGAGATAGTGCAGGTCTCCGCCAGCAATCCGCACTTTGCGGCTCGCCGGAAGCGTCTCCAGCATATTGAGGAGGAGCGGCACATCCTTGCACGTCGCCACTCCAGCAAGAGCGACATGAACCACCTCCGCATCCTCCGACCGATCGATGGCAAGTTTACGCCGCAGATACGGGAAGACTTCGAGGATCGACAGTGCCAGACCAAGCGCGACACCGACAAGCAGGTCCTGCACAACGACCATGGCGACGGTCGCCGCCCAGATCCCGACCGGCACCCAGCCGTGATGATCGAACAGATGGCGCACATGATGAAGGCTGATCAGCCGCCATCCGGTGACAAGCAGCACGGCCGCCAGCGCTGTCAGCGGCACAAGACCGAGCAATTGCGGCAGGAGCGCCACAAGCCCAAGGATCCAGACGCCGTGCAGGACCGCCGAGGCTCGTGTCCGCGCCCCCGCCTGGATATTGGCCGAAGAGCGGACGATGACACCGGTGATCGGCAAGGCACCGAGGAAACCGCATAGCGCATTGCCGATACCCTGCGCGAAAAGCTCCTTGTTGAAACGCGTCCTGACGCCGTCATGCATGCGGTCGACAGCAGCGGCTGATAGTAGCGTCTCGGCACTGGCAATGACCGCAATCACCAAGGTCGTGACGATAATGCCCGGCTGCACCATTTGCCGGAAGCTTTCCATCGTCGGCAGCGAGATACTCTCGATCAATGAGGTCGGCACCTCAACCCTGGCGATCGGCAATTGCAGGGCGACAGTCAATACCGTTCCCGCCGCGACGCCAACAAGCGCACCAGGCACCAGCAGAAGCGATTTCGGCCGGAACTTCTCCCAACCGATCATGGCGAGCAGGGAAATCAGACCGACCAGCAAGGCGGCGGCCTCCTTCGTCAGCCCGGTCCCCCAGAGGCGCCCGATCGTTTTCTCCATGGCGGTGACGTTTTCGATGCCGCCAGCCGCCGGCTGGGCGCCCATCAGGACGTGCACCTGCCCGAGAATGATGAGGATGCCGATGCCGGCGAGCATGCCGTGGACGACAGCCGGCGAAATTGCCCGAAACCAGGAGCCGATCCGCAGGAAACCGGCAAGAACTTGCAGAAGCCCGGCAACGACCAGCACCGGCCCGAGCATGGCGATCCCATATTGCTCGACAAAGCTGAAAACGATCACGGCAAGACCGGCGGCCGGGCCGGAGACCTGCAGCGGTGATCCAGCCAGGAATCCGACCACAACGCCACCGACAATGCCGGAAATCAGGCCCATCGCCACGGGCACGCCTGAGGCGACGGCAATACCGAGGCAGAGAGGAATGGCGACGAGGAAAACGACCAGGGAGGAAGCAAAGTCGCGGGAAATATTGGAGCTGTTGTTCATGACACTACTCCGCGGCAAAGGCTGACGCAGCCTGCGGCATGACCCGCGAATGACCGCGACCGGTCACGGCGACCGGCAATGGTCGGTCCTCATGTATTTCGGTAAAGCTCGCGGTCGCGCCGTCGTAAACTTGGACCTCGCCGGTCTCGATATCGAAGAACCAGCCATGCAACGTTACGTCGTTGGTCGCAAGCTTGGCCGCAACAGAGGGATGCGTGCGAAGATGGTTCAGCTGGACAACCACATTCTCCATGGCGACGGCCCGCACCTTTTGCCGTTCGGACAAATCGGCCGGATAGGCCTCACAAACGATCGAGTGGGCGGCATAGCTGTGTTTCAGCCAGGCGGAGACATTCGGCATCGGCTTCAGCAATTCCGGGCAGCATAGCCCTTTCATTGCGCCGCAATCGGAGTGCCCGCAAACGATGATGTCGCGGACTCCGAGCGCCAGGACGGCATATTCGATGGCAGAGGACACGCCGCCATTTGCGGTGGAAAACGGCGGAACGATGTTGCCGGCATTGCGGCATACAAACAATTCCCCCGGTCCCGACTGCGTGATTGTTTCCGGCATCACCCGGCTGTCCGCGCAGGAAATCATCAGGGCCTGCGGCTGCTGGCCCTCCTGGGCGAGCCTCCGATAAAGCGCCGAATGGTTGGGAAAGACCGCGCCGCGGAAGCTCGAGATACCTTTTAGCAAATCATTCATGTCTGGTCCTTTTGCTGAGGGGCCGGACAGAAGGCTGGGGGTGCACCCTAGCCCGGCAAATTAGCACATGCATATTTGTGCAGGTGCGAAATAAGAAAGGGGTGCCGTAAAGGAAATGGCCGAAGCGTCCATTCGTCAGCGCTGCGGCGTCAAAATAATGTGAGCATATCGTGAGATGATTTTGCTTGATCCATATGCCACCGCTTCGAGGCGATCGCGCTATCTGGGAACAAGCAAGTCAATTGACGGTGACGCTCTTCCAGCCGCCGTCATAGATCCAGAATTTATGATTGGTCGTATCGTATTGCATGGGCACCATACCGTTCACCGGAGTCGGTACGCCTGTGGGAGCGCCGGCTGTCGCAGGTATGTATGGGAACCCGGTAGAGGCATTGGTGGGCAATGATTGCTGTCCTATCTGGACGCTCCCGCCAGACGGATTAAGCGCGAGCGGCTTTGCTAAGGCGCCCGCCTGTATGCTTTGAAAAACAAAGAGATCATTGACCGGATCATACCCCATGCCGAGGCGTTTTTCCGGAGAGGCAAAGTCGGCGATATAGACATTGCCGCTGTTGGTACAGGCGTTGCTCCCATAGGCACAGGTTTTCCAGGAGGCATTTGTGGCGGATGCCTGCGCTCTCAGTGTTCCGGCGAAATCCCATGGGTAAGCAGCAGAAGGGTTTCCATATCCAACGCCATGCGCGCCTTTGCTGACGATCTGCAAGCCGGTAATTGTGCTGTCGATGCTGTATGCGGCGTTAACGCCACTCAAAGGACCGGCTGTGATCAGGCCCGTCATGTTGTTCTTGGTGGTTCTGCTCGTTGCTTGAATGGCAACGCTTTGATTTTTCCCCGACAGGCTGAAGTTATTTATAGTCAGATTTTGGACCCAGGGCGCTCCCGAGGTATCGATGAGCAGTGCGGGATATGCTGCCAATCCAGCAGCGCTGGGGTCGGTGCATTGCAGATTGTTGAATGTCGCCGGTCCCTTGAAGTTCACGCAGTACTTTTGGGGATTTTTGACCAGGACATTCGACCATATGGAATCATCGGCGTAGAAATCGCTCCATATCCCATAGTTTTCAGGATTATAGACTGCGATGTTGCTGTAAACCGAATTTGGAGAATAGGTGGCGAAACCAATTCCGGATTGATCCAGATGACTGTTTTTCGGATCGATTTTGGCACCGTATGAGGAGATATTGCTCCAGGTCCCGTACGCTCCTCCGCCGATGTCATTGATGAAGCCGATATAGGATTGAACATCAATTGCGTTGGAGATAATCGCGCCGCTGCCGCCGCCATTGTCTATCCCCGCTCCATTATGCCCTAAGATGGGACCACTCGTTTCATCGCCGGAGCCGCAATTCGAGGTATGGATATTATCCAGAACTACAAAGGAAGGTCTTGCCCAGACACCCATGCTGCCCTTCATGGCGCCGATGCCAATGCAATTGTTGTATCCCTCGCTAACCCGCAGATTCGTTCCGTGAAACCGATCCGCCTGGACCACGAATGCAACGCCGCCCCAAGGATTGCCGCCGAAGTATGCAGGCGTCGTATAGGATGCTCCCTTCGGCAGTGCGTCTATGCTTAGATTGTCAATGACGGTACCGGGTGCCGAAGCGAGTACATCAACAACGGGTGCGGCCGGGGAGCCGCTTGGCGCATTCCACTGGATGATGGTTCCTGCACCTTGTCCTTGGATTTCCGTGGTAGACGCAATTTTCAAAGTACTTGTTGCCGTGTTCAGGCAAAAGGTTCCCAAAGGTAAAATGAGTTTTCTGCCCGCAGCTGCCGCGACAGCTGCGTTCAGCGATTTCGTGGCATCTATCGTGCAGGAGGGGTCACTCACGAGGCCGTAATCCAACGCGTTCACTGTTCCCGTGGGCGATGAAACAACACGCTGAATCTCAGCCGCATTTGATAGCCTGCCGGAGTTCTGCAAATCCTCTGGGAAACCATTGGCAGGGGCGATTGTGCAAAGCAAAATGCACGCATGGGAAAATTTGAAGCGGAGAATTGTATTTCTCATGACAATCATCTCCCATGGGCGAACGGTTCGCTCCCACATCCTCCACAATTCCAGCCAGCGCACGATATTGGAGGGTGTAATATCCGCAATACAGACGGCGTCACTCCTATACGATATGACACCGCCATGCCTTTAGTGATGTGAACTTCGGCGGGATCAAAGCAAAACGCCATCGATCCCAGCCCAATTGCAGGGCTCAAAAATACAACTATAAAACGCGATCAAGCACGAAAAAAACTAAAAGTTGACAAACATAATGAGAACGACTAAGGTCTAAAAGTCGATATTTGCTTGCTGAGCTTTGGTTACCGCGCGTTTAGCACCGCGCCCTGAACGAACCTTCCTTTCAAAAATCGTTATCATCATCCGCGACGCATTGGCGCCGTGGTTCTTTAATATTGCTATGAAAGGGTTCATCATGACCACTGGCACAGTTAAATGGTTTAATTCCACCAAGGGCTTCGGCTTCATTCAGCCTGACGACGGCGGCGCTGACGCTTTCGTTCACATCTCTGCCGTCGAGCGCGCCGGAATGCGCGAAATCGTCGAAGGCCAGAAGATCGCCTACGAACTTGAGCGCGACAACAAGTCGGGCAAACTGTCTGCTTGCAACCTTCAGGCTGCTTGAATTGAGATCTGCTTTCCTTTGACCGCGGATGTACCGGCACTGTTGAGAGCACGATATCAGCGAGGTCAGGCAAGTTGCCTGGCCTTTTTTATTGACGCCCGCTCAGCGGCCCTCAAATCCAGGACGCACCATGACAGAGAAACACAGCAAATCTCGCCAGCAGGCGGAAATTGCGTTCGGTGACGCGCAATCGCAGTTCTTTGCTCGCAACAGCGCGGTCGACGAACTTGACTCGCTTGTCCGTGCACGGCAGGAAAAGACCTTGCGTCTGCGGGAGGCCCGCGAGGCAAAGGAATCCGAGACGCGGCTGAAAGTGGCCACTGCCCTTGCCGCAAAACGCGCAGGAAAAATCTGAGCTTCGGCTCAGAAGATAACAACCAGGACCGAGCATTGAAAAACGCCAGAAACAACGAACTTTCCGATCGCCGCGGTGCGGCCAAGGAAGCGAAAGCTGCTCTTCTTAACGCCTTTCGCGCTGCAAAAGACAGCAACGACCCCGCCAAGCTTGCCAAGCAGGCAGAGCGCCAGGCCGTTGCCGCCGCCAGGGAAAAGCGACACGCCGAGCAGCAGCGAGCAAAGCTCGAGGAACGTGAGCGCCTGCAGGCTGAAGCCATAGAACGTCAGGCTGCCGCTGAAGCCGCCGCCAAGGCCGAGATTGAAGCACGCGAGACGGCGGAGAAAGACCGCATCGCCCGCGAGATCGAGGAAGAAGCTGCCCGCAAGGCTGAGCGCGACCGTCGTTACGCCAGTCGCAAGGCGAGACAGGCATAACGCCAAACAAGCAGACCGGCTTCCGCTCGCGCCGTCGAGCCGTCGCCCTTGGAGCACGGGGTTGCCCCGCGCTCCAGTTACTACCAAATCCCGCCCATCGAACAACGAGCGCCGGCCCGGCATAATCTCGCCGTAAGCCTAGGTCATCCGAGCCTTAAAGCGCCTCCGGCGTTCCATAATGGCCGATGCTCCCCTTATTTGCGTCACTTTGACGCCCATCACATCAAGATCTTCTAATATCCCCTTGACGTAGCAAAGGGAGTACATAAAGCTAAATTAGAAGTAGCTGGATTGGGGGCATCGCATGCGGGGGCATCCACTCATCGAGTCGGCGAATGACAGTCTTTCTCCAACAGTACCGATAAGCCGCGTAGACATATGGCTCATCAAGGCCACGCGGTATGATGACAATGGCTATCCTATCCGCTGGATCCGATCGGCCATTCCCTCCAATTCGCTCGCCTGTGTCTGGGCCTTGGTCGATGATGCGGCGTCGCGCGGCGTGTTCGGTGCGGGCGTCGACGTACAGGTCCATGCCATCGACGAAACAAATACGCGGGTCGACATTCCAGCCATCCTGAAGAGCCATCATGCTGAGGGAACACGGGCCATCGTCATGCTCGTCGGCGTGCAGACCAACCAATATCCTCGGGCAATGGATATCGCGCGCCCATTACGTCAGGCAGGCGTGCCGGTCTGTATCGGCGGCTTCCATGTTTCCGGCTGTGTCGCCATGCTCGGCGAGGATGCCGAAGAACTGGCGCTGGCCCGGGAGCTGGGCGTCAGTCAGTTCGCCGGCGAAGCCGAGCCAGATCGCCTGGATGCCGTGCTGCAAGACGCCTTGGCCGATACGCTGAAGCCGCTTTATAATCACCTCAAGAAAGAGCCGGTCCTGCCGGGTTCGCCGGTGCCGCTCCTGCCGGGGCCTATCGTGCGGCGCTCCTTCACGCATTGGTCGAGCTTCGATCTCGGCCGCGGCTGTCCGTTCGAATGTTCCTTCTGCACCATCATCAATGTGCAGGGCCGTCATAGCCGCTTCCGTACGGCAGACGAGCTCGAGAGGATTGTCCGCCTGAATGCAGCCGCCGGCGTCACCAAATTCTTCGTGACAGATGACAATTTCGCCCGCAACCGTAACTGGGAAGCCTATTGCGACCGGCTGATCGAGCTGCGTGAGCGGGAGGGGCTGGAGGTTCGACTGTTGATACAGGTCGATACCATGGCCCATCGCATTCCGGGCTTTATCGACAAGGTGGTGAAGGCCGGGGTGAGACTGATCTTCATCGGGCTGGAAAACATCAACCCCGACAATCTGGAAGCGGCCAAGAAGCGCCAGAACCGGATCGAAGAGTATCGCGAGATGGTGCTGGACTGGAAACGCCATCCGGTGGTGGTCAGCTGCGGCTATATCATCGGCTTCCCGGCCGATACCCGGGAATCCATCCTGCGCGACGTCGATCTGATCAAGCGGGAGCTGGCGATCGATGTCCTCTATTTCAATATCCTGACCCCGCTGCCCGGCAGCGAGGATCATAAGAAGATGAAGGATGCGGGCGTATGGATGGACCCCGATTTCAATAAATATGACCTCAATCACCGCGTCACCCATCACGCACGCATGAGCGACGCCGAACTCGACGCCGTCTTTCACGAGGCCAGCGCGCGCTATTACGACTTCGAGCATATGGAGCGCGTGTTCAAGCGCCGGGTGCAGCTCAAGAACGGCATGCGATTGACGACGCTTTACAATCTGATTGCCTATCGCGAGGGGCCACGGCGCGAGGGCGTTGCTTTTGCCGAATTCGGGCTCGGCCGCATCATCGACCGCCATGAGCGGCGCCATGGCATGCCGCTCGAAGATCCGATTCCCTTCTATGCACGCTATGCCTGGCGCTTCGCGCGCACCATTGCAGCCTATGCCTATACCTATATCCGGCTGCGTCTCAGCGTGGCCAAAGCTTGGCGCGCCTGGGGCCGTCAGGATCTCTTTCCCTATAGCGACGAAGCCATCGCCGCCGTCGACATGCGCAATGATCCCCTGGTGCAGGAGACCGCTGCGCGCAGCACGGCTTATACAAAACGCCGCCAGGAAAACCGGCTGAAGGCCCGGCTTGGTGAAGCTACATACACTGACCAAGGCACCGAAGTCGCCGGTCGCTGAACTAGATGGGATTCTCGATGGCTCGGACCCGCAATTCACGCGGTCGCTCGATCGTGCCCGTATTACCGATGCTGCCGCACGCTCTCGATAAAGCGCCGGACCACCCCGGACGGGGTCTCGTCCCTGTAAGCCAGATGTAGCGGCGCAACCAGACCCGCCGCCTTCTCGATCCGAAAATAGACGATGCCATTCGCCTCCAGGCGCGCCATGGATTCGGGGATGATCGAAATCCCGAGGCTGGCGGCGACGAGGCTCAGTGTCGATAGCAAGCGTGGCGCCTCCTGCCCGATCCGCGGGCTGAAACCGGCCGCGCGGCATGCCGCGATGATGCTGTCATATAGCCCAGGGCCTGACGGTCGACGGTAGAGAATGAAAATCTCGTTTGCGAGATCAAGAAGCGGGATGCGCCGCGAGGATATGCCGTGCCTGCGGCGTGAGACTGCCCCCGTCGCCAGAGGATGCTGATCCGGCAGCGCCACTAGCATTTCCTCGTCAAGAATGGGTTCAATCACCAGTCCCGCCGAAGCGTCGACCGGCGAACGGACGAAGGCGACGTCAAGCCGTTCTGCCCGCAAGGCCTCGATAAGATCTCCCGTACTCGCTTCCTCGAGAGCAAGCGCCACGTCCGGCGCCGATTGTTTGAGAGAGCGAACCATTGAGGAAACCAGCGGATGAAACGCGGCCGAACTGGTGAAGCCGATCGCAAGATTGCCCTGCTCGCCGCGCGCCGAGCGTTGCGTGGCCTCAACCGCCAAATCTACATCCGCCAGAATGATGCGCGCTCTTTCTACCAGGGTTTGTCCGGCAGCAGTCAGCGCCATTCCGCGCGGCAGGCGGTGGAATAGTGGCGTGCCGATCATGGTTTCCAGCGCGCGGATCTGCTGACTGAGCGGCGGCTGTTGGATGCCCAGCTGCTCGGCAGCGCGGGTGATGTGCCCGGCGTCGGCAACGGCGACGGCATATCGAAGATGGCGAAGTTCGATCATATGCATACATATAACATATGGGAGCGTCATTATCCATATATTGGACGTTGGCTCGTCCGAAGTTTATCCTGCCAGCAAAATTCAAAGACGAAACGACAGGATAGATTATGGCAGTTTCTGCTCCCCCTGATATCGTCGAGCGCGATACGCCGACATCAACCGAACTGTTCACCGGCTTCCTATTTCTCGGCCTGATCGGATTTGGCGGCGTGCTGCCCTTGGCGCGGCGAATGGTGGTTGAGGAACGCCGCTGGCTCAACGGCGAGGAATTCACCGATCTTCTCGGCCTGTGTCAGTTCCTGCCGGGCGGCAACATCATCAACATGTCCGTTGCCATCGGCCTCAAATTTCGCGGCATCGCCGGCGCCTTCGCCGCACTTCTTGGGCTCATCGCCGCGCCTACCGTCATCGTGATTGCGCTGGGCATGCTGTATGATCGCTTTTACGATGATCCGCATGTCCGACATCTGTTCGCCGGATTGGCTGGCGCTGCCGCCGGTCTCCTGGTG
>NZ_AJVM01000013.1:0-149027 GCF_000281735.1 Rhizobium sp. AP16
TGGCTGCCGCTGCCGCCGGTCTCCTGGTGTCCATGGCGATCAAGATCGTGCTGCCCTTGCACCGCAAGCCCGTTGCCATCGCCATTGCCGCCCTCTGTTTCCTAGCCATCGCGGTGCTGCGGCTGCCCCTGTTGCCGACCATGCTGGTGCTTGCGCCGCTCAGCATCCTGCTCACCTGGAGGCTGCAATCGTGATGGCGACGCTTCTTGCCCTGACCGTGATCTTCACGCAGCTCTCACTGCTGGCTTTTGGCGGCGGCAACACCATCCTTCCCGAAATGCAGCGGCAGGTCGTCGATATCCATCACTGGATGTCGGCCCAACAATTCGGCGCAATGTTCGCCCTCGCCCAGGCAGCCCCTGGTCCGAACATGATGATCGTGCCGCTCGTCGGCTGGCATGTGGCAGGCGGCGCCGGCGTACTGGTGACGTCGCTGGCGAAATTCGGGCCGTCCTCGATTCTGACCGGGATCGCCCTACATGTCTGGGAACGCTTCAAGGACCGCCCCTGGCGGCGCATCGCGCAGGCCGGGCTTGTTCCCATGACGGCAGGCCTCGTTACCGCCAGCGCATCCGTCATCACCGAGGCATCGGCCCAGGAATGGATCTTGGCGCTCATCGTCGTCATCGCTGCCTTGGCAACAACGATGACCCGCATTCATCCGCTGATCGTACTGGCCGCCGGTGCGCTCATAGGCCTGAGCGGCATCGGGCAGATGTGAGGGCTGACAGCATAATACATCCTGAAAGCACCTTCGCATCCAGCTAGTCTGCATCGCAGTACGCCCACGTAAAACGTTGCCCATGGCGCATCCCTCCATTCCGGGGATGCGCTAATAATGTCTGGAACCAACCAGATAATCGCGCCAACGTTCATATTCGAATTGCCGTCAGCGCCCGGCGCAACCCTCCGACGACAATATCCAACCTGCGCAACTGCGATACGCAACGCGCCAGAAAAACCGGATTCTAACCTGACCGCGCTCGCATTGGCGCATGCACGCCCCAATTTCGCGAGGTTTGCAACAAACAGGAGATATCCAGCAACACTTCAGAAATGTTTCGGAGAAGATCTGCATTTCACATCCGATCCGCGTGCGGGCCGAAAGGCAGGCAACGATCTGCGCGATGCATGATGAAAATCAGTGAGGTTTTGGATTTTGAAGTCGAACGTTCGGAAATTTGTGTTTCACGATCTGCAGAAAATCGATGGCTACATTGATCCGCCAGACGCTCTGGTCTTTTTGTCGCTGATAGAGAAACAAAGGGAAGAGAACCTGTCCGGCGGTCTTGCCGAGATCGGCGTCTATTATGGCCGCTCCTATTTTCTGCTGCGCAAGCTCAGCGCGCCGGACAACAACGTTCTGGCCATCGACCTTTTCGATATCGAGGAGGATGACGCGCAGTACCAGCGCTTCCTCGACAATGGCAAATCGTTGGGAATCCCCGTCGACGAGGAGCTGGTCATATCCGGTGACAGTACCAGGCTCGATCCGCAGGCGATCACCGGCAAGATCGGCCCGGTTCGCTTCTTCAGCATCGACGGAGGGCATCTGCTCCATCATGTAGTCGCCGACAGCCGCCTGGCGAAAAACGTTCTCGCCGATCACGGCATCATCGCTTTCGATGACACCTTCAATCCCGCCTGGCCGGAAGTCACCATCGGCGTATCGGATTTCCTGCGCAGGAACAGCGATACGTTCGCGGCCTTCTGCATGACGAAATACAAGACCTATGTCTGCCGCCGGGAGTTTCACGATCTCTATCAGACGGCAGTCAGGGAGGCCCCGCATCTCAAGCCGTTCGAGCAGGCCGAGATGGATTTTCTGGGCTCCAAGGTCATCCGGCTGCACAATCCCATCAACCGCCGGGTTGCCTACGAACTCATGCAACGATTGGGCATGAGCGCGCTATCCGAATGGGCCTATCGCCATGGCTAAGCATTAGGGGCCGCGCGATCCACACGCGGCCTCGGGATAAACGAAAAAGCCTCTTGCGCCGGCCTATGCCGGCAAGCGGCTTCGTGCCTTCTGGTTTTGCGCCTCCTGCGCCGACTTCAGCTGCGCCTTGGTATACATGAGGGCATGGGCCGCCAGATCCTCACTGTCATCCCAAAGGTTGCGCCAGATGCCGAGTATCCCCTCGAGCGGCTGGCCGACGACCCGTGACGAGAAGGATTCAAAGGTGATCGGCCCCTTGTAGTTCGCCTTCACCAGCGCCCGAAATACGCCCGCCAGATCGATCGAGCCCGAACCCATATAGCCGCGATGGGAATCGCCGGTGTGGAAATAGCCGAGGTAATCGCCCGTCTCGATGATCGCCTGCGAGATATCCGATTCCTCGATGTTCATGTGGTAGACATCGAGATGGACTTTCACGTTCGGCGCACCGATGCGCTTGCACATTTCAACGCCTTGAGCCGCCGTGTTGAGGACATTGGTCTCGTAGCGATTGACCACTTCCAGCCCCATAATGACGTTACTGGCTGCCGCCTTCTCCGCGACGCGGCGAAGGATATCAACGGAATGGCTGACGCCGTCGGCGGTCGGCGGCACGGCATATTTCTGGAAAGCGGAATAGAGAATGCCGGCTATGTGGGTCGCGCCGAGATCCCGGGCGAGCGCCACCGCGCGCTCCAGCTTGGCTTCGCCCCGCTTCATCTTATCGGGATCGTTGCTCGAAATATCTTCCTCCGCGCCCATCCCGAACGAGAACGTGCATCCCAATCCATACTTGTCGAGCTCCGCCCGCGTATGGGCCGGATCAATCTCGTTCATATCCATCGCCGAGACTTCGATCAGGTCGTATCCGGTCGCGGCCGATCGGGCGATCGCGCGCGTGCTCTCCTCCCTGTTCCAGCCTTTTTCCCAGACGAATGCATGCACACCGAGCTTGTTCATTGAATATCTCCTCCTCCATCTCCAACGGCGTCTCCGGTTCCGCGCCGCACGATCAGCCACCCCAAAAAGTGCTAACCGGAGCAATATTGACACGCCCGAACGGAAAGTCTAGCTTTTCATAAAACGTTTTACGGGAGGCTCGGCATCGCCGGGAAAGCACGTTGAAGCGCAGACAGCCAGTTTCGATCAAGACAGTTGCCGAGCGCGCGGGGGTCTCCCCTGCCACGGTTTCGAACGTCTTGAACGCAAAGCCGAGCGTGGCGCCTGAACTGATCGAACGTGTGCGCAGCGTGGTGGCCGAGCTGGGTTATGTAACCGACAGCAACGCCTCCCGCCTGCGCTCCGGCAAGCACTCGCTCGCTGGCGTCGTAGTGCCGGATCTTTCCAACCCGATGTTCGGTACGTTCGTTTCCACCCTCGAAACGCTCGCCAGAGAGGATGGCTTCGATCTTCTGGTCGTCAGCGCTGCAAACGACGTGGAACAGGAGAAGGAACGCCTGCACGCCATCCGTTCCTGGCGGCCCGCCGGCCTGATCGTCATTCCCTGCGACGGCACGCTCAGCCAGCGCACACCTTCGTCCATGCATATGCCGATCGTGGTCGTGGACCGCCTGCCCGACGAGCCGGATTTCGACCTCATCGCCGTCAACAATGCGCAATCGGCCGCCGCGATCAGCGCCCATCTCTCGGAGCAAGGCTATCGATCCTGCACGGTTGCCGGCAGCATGCTGTCGATCAGCAACATTCGCGAACGCTGGGAAGGTGCTGCCTCAGCCGCCGGGGGCATGGCTCTCTCCATGCTTGAAGTCGGACTGGAGACGAAAGGCATTCGCCAGCGGCTGCACGAGACGCTGACGCAGCGGCGGCCGGAAGCGCTTTTCGCGCTCGACCATATCACCGCGCTGATCGCCTATCAGACGATGACCGATCTCGGTCTTTCCGCGCCCAGCGATCTCGCATTCGCCTGTTTCGACGAGGCCGAATGGATGCGCCTCGTTCGACCCGCAATTACCACCGTCCGTCAGCCAATTGAGGAAATGGCAACGGCCGCCTGGCAGCAGCTCTCCCGCCGAATGGGAGGGAATGCCGATCCCGTCAAGACTTTGCGTCTGGCGTGCTCGGTGGAGGTTCGCGGCTCGACGCTGCGAGAAGGAGGGCGGTCGAGCACGGCTGCTTGAAATAAAACGGAGGAGGAGAACATCATGAAAATTACAAGACGCAGTCTACTCGGCACGCTGACCGGCGGAGCCGTGGCAGGGGTCTTCGGCTTGCCGAACCTGACGCTGGCGCAGGCGAAGCAGGTTCAGGCCGGAATTGTGGTGAAGATCGGCGGCATCCCCTGGTTCAACGCCATGGAGATGGGCATCAAGAAGGAATCCCAGGCCCTCAAGGCGAATGCATGGATGATCGGCCCGACACAGGCCGACGCCGCCCAGCAGGTGCGCGCCATCGAGGATCTGATCGCCCGCAAGGTGGACGTCATCGGCGTGGTACCGAACGACGCAGCCGCCCTGGAGCCGGTGCTCGGGAAGGCCAAGGCCGCCGGCATCAAGGTGATCTCGCATGAAAGCCCCAACCAGAAGAACAATGATTGGGACTTCGAGCTGACCACCGTCGAAGCCTATGGCGAACAGCACATGGATCTGATCGCCAAGGAGATGAAGGAGGAAGGCAAGTACATCGTCTATGTCGGCTCCCTGACCGTGCCGCTGCACAATGCCTGGGCCGATGCGGCAATTGCCTACCAGAAGAAGAAATATCCGAAGATGGAGATGCTCGGCGACCGCTTCGGCGTTGCCGAAAGCCTCGATGACTCGATCAAGACGACACAGGATCAGCTACGTGCCCATCCCGATCTGAAGGGCATCCTGACTTTCGGATCGCAAGGGCCGATCGGCGCCGCGAAGGTGCTGGACGATCGCGGCAAGGCGAAGTCCATCGTGCTCGTCGGCGGCTTCTCGCCCGGCCAGGGGATCAAATATGTCAAAAGCGGCGTGATCCGCGGTGGCTATATCTGGAATCCGCTGATCGCGGGCCAAGTCTTCGTGCAGCTCGCGACCTTACTCGCGGCCGGCAAGGAGATCACCGACGGCATGGAGCTCGTCGAGGTCGGACCGGTGAAGGTCTTCCCCGATAAGCGCCTGATCCAGGCACAAAAGCTCGAGTCCCTGGACAAGGAAAACATCCAGCGATTGGCAGATCTGGGGCTTTAAGCCCCCGCCTTGCCAAGAAGGCGACGCCGCCGGAGGGGTTTCAACGCCCTTCCGGCCGGTGTCCTTCTCGCGATGACCAAGCCGAACATGGGATATTCCGATGAGTGCACAGGACCCTTTTTTGCGTCTTAGCAAGATCACCAAGCGCTTCGGTGGCGTGTTGGCGCTCGACGATATCGATTGGGAGGTCCGGGCAGGCGAAATCCATTGCCTGGTCGGCGAAAACGGCTGCGGCAAGTCCACCCTGATCAAGACGGTGGCCGGCGTGCATCCGCCGACATCGGGCGAAATCGAGATTGCCGGCAAGTCCGTTCTGCCGCTCACCCCGTCTTCGGCGCGTGCGCTCGGCATTCAGGTCATATTCCAGGACCTTTCGCTTTTTCCGAATCTTACCGTCGCTGAAAACATCGCCATCGAAAGCCATCTGAAAAGCGATCTTCGGCCAGTCTCTTACACCAAGATGAGAAAGCTCGCGCTTTCGGCATTGAAACGGCTGGATTTTCATCTTGATCCCGACGCCGCGGTCGCTGACCTCTCAGTCGCCGAAAGGCAGATCGTCGCTATCTGCCGTGGCATTGCCGCTGAAGCACGATTGATCTTCATGGACGAACCGACGGCATCGCTGACACGCAGCGAGGTCAAGCGGCTGCTCGCCATCGTCGCCCGATTGAAGGCCGATGGCATCGCCGTGGTCTTCGTCTCGCATCGGCTGGATGAGATCGTCGAAATCGCCGAGCGCGTTACGGTCATGCGCGACGGACGCAAGGTGGGGACTTATCCAGCCGCGGAGGTCGATCAGCGCCGTATCGGGCATCTAATGACCGGGATCGATATTTTCCAATCCGTCGTCGCCCGCGACATGTCCGCCGAGAAGCCGCTGCTCGAGGTCTCCTCGCTCAGCCGCGGTGGCGAATACAAGGACATCAGTTTCACCATTCGCCAGGGAGAAGTGCTCGGCATCACCGGCCTGCTGGGTGCCGGTCGCACCGAACTTGCGCTCAGCCTCTTCGGCATGACCCGGCCGGACAGCGGCACGATGAAGCTTGAAGGCCGCAAGCTGTCGCTCCGCTCGAACCGGGACGCTGTGAACGCCGGCATTGCCTATGTCTCTGAGGATCGGCTGAGCCTCGGCGTCATTCTCCGCCAATCGATCGGCGACAATCTCATACTGGCGGTGCTGAAGAGCCTGCGCGGTCGGCTGGGCCTGATCCCGGACCGCAGCCGTCGAACGCTCGCCGCCGACTGGGTGAGCCGTCTGGCGATCAAGATACCCGGTCTCGACAGGCCGGTCGGAACTTTGTCCGGCGGCAACCAGCAGCGTGTGGTCCTGGCAAAATGGCTGGCGGCAAAGCCCAAGATCCTGATCCTCGACAGTCCGACGGTGGGTGTCGACATCAAGAACAAGCAAGGCATCTACAAAGTGGTAGCCGACCTCGCCCGGCAGGGCGTCGGCATCCTGATCATTTCCGACGAAGTCGCGGAGGTCTATGCGACCTGCGATCGCGTCCTGCACATGCGCGCCGGCCGCATCGTCGGCGAGGTCGTGCCCGGCCAGACCAGCGAACATGAGTTCGAGGAGAAAATCTATGCCTGAGATGCCGGACATCAGAAAGCTGCAGCGCCGTCCCGAGGTCTGGCTCGCTTTGGTGATCATCCTCGCCATCATCGCGCTCAGCGCGACGGCGCCGGGTTTCCTCACTCTGGCCAACGTCGTCGACCTGCTGGAGACCTATAGCGTCCAGTCGATCATGGCGATGGGGCTTTTCGTCGTGCTGGTCTCCGGCGGCATCGACATCTCCTTTGCGGCAACCGCGTCCGTTGCCCAATATGTGACCGCGCTTCTGGCGACGCAGTCGGGACTTCCGCCCTTCATCTGCATCGGCCTCGGCCTATCGGTCGGCATTCTGCTCGGCTGCATCAACGCGCTGCTGATCCACTTCATCCGCATCACGTCGATCATCGCGACCATCGCCATGATGAGCGTGTCGTTCTCGCTGCTGATGTATTTCTCGCAAGGGAAATCCATCTACACCCTGCCCGATTGGTGGACCGAGCGCATCGTCTTCTGGGAGCATGAGGCTCCGAATGGTGACCTGACGCGCATTACCCTGCCGATCGTGGTGATGCTGGCGGCAACCCTGTTTACCTGGTTCTTCATGACCCGGACGAAGACCGGGCGGCAGCTCTATACGATGGGAGGCAATCCGGAGGCCGCCCGGCGCATCGGCGTCAATATCGCCAAGCTGCAATTCATCGCCTATGGGTTCCTCGGCTTCATGGCCGCGGTCGGCGGATTGTTGCAGGCGCATCGCGTCGGCGAAAGCGTGCCCAATGCCATGTACAATACCGAGCTTTCGGTTCTGTCGGCGGCCGTGCTCGGCGGCGCCAGCCTGACCGGCGGCATCGGTACTGTGCCGGGCGTGCTGCTGGGCATCGTGCTGCTCGCCATCCTGCAGAACGGCCTGAACCTTCTCGGCATCTCCTCCTATTTCTTCCAGATCGTCATCGGCCTGACGATCCTGATCTCCACCTCGATTACGGTGATCAGCGCGCGCAAGCGCCGCCGCCTCAATCCGATAGGAGACACGGCCCATGGCTGATTCGACCCATTCCGCAACCGATAACCTGTCCGCTCTCGTCGGGAGGATAAAGGACGGCAAGCCCGGCCTACTCGGATTACTGCTGGCTCTGGTGATCGCCTTCTCGCTGACGATCCCCGGCTTTGCCAGTTGGGGAACACTGAACTCCTTCGCGGTGCAACTACCCATCCTCGGGCTTCTTTCTCTTGCCATGGTCGTGCCGCTCATCACCGGCGGCCTCAATCTGGCGATCATCGCGACGACCAATCAATGCGCGCTGCTGATGGCCTGGATCATGCGCAGCATGACGACGGTGGATTCCTCATCGGCGCAAGTCCTCGGCGTCATCCTTCTGGCTCTTCTGGCCGGCCTGCTTCTCGCGCTTGTGATCGGCGTCGTGACCGGCACGATCGTCGCCTATACCGGCGTCCATCCCATTCTCGTTACACTCGGCACGAAATCCCTGATCGACGGGATCAGCATCTATATGACACGCGGCGAAGCTCTCTCCGGCTTTCCGCAGTCCTATTCGATCGTCGGCAATTCGGCGATCGCAGGGATACCGGTGACATTCATCCTCTTGGTCATCGTCGCCGTGATTGTCGGCATCATTCTTCGCAAGACGCCGTTCGGTATCAGTTGCGCCATGATCGGCTCCAATATGGAAGCCGCCCGTTTTTCGGCGATCGATACAAGGCGGGTTCTGGTCGGCGTCTATACCATGTCGAGTGTCCTCTGCTTCGTCGCGGCAGCCGTCACGCTTGCCGTCTTCAACTCGGCAAGCGCCGACTATTCGCAGTCCTATCTGCTCGTCACTATCCTTGCGGCCGTACTTGGCGGCGTCGATCCCTTCGGGGGCTTCGGCAAGGTCTCCGGCCTGATGATTGCCCTCGCCATCCTGCAAATCATCTCCTCGGGCTTCAACCAGCTCGGTATCAGCCCTTATCTGACGACGGCCATCTGGGGCCTCATCCTCATTCTCGTGATGGCAGTGCAGACCGCCTATCCCTACCTCACCTTCTTTTTCAGGCCACGCAACCGGCATGCGAACCGCCCATGAAAACAATTGCTGTTTTCGACACCGGCAAGACAAACATCAAGCTCTCGGTCACCGACGAGGCCGGCGGTCTGATCGAGACATTGTCGACACCCAATGCCGTCCATGACGGCCAGCCCTACCGCCATCATGACCTTGCAGCCATCGAAGCCTGGCTGCTCGATGGTCTCGCCACATTGGCAGACCGCCACGACATCGCCGCCATCGTCTGTACCGCGCACGGCTCCGGTGGGGTACTGGTCGATGACGAAGGGCCGGCCATGCCGATGATCGACTATGAGCAGGCGGTCCCAGCGGAGATCGATCGGGAATATCGAGAGATCGCGGGATCGTTTCGCGAGCGAGGCAGCGCGGTCATGCTGGGCGCCGCCCATCTGGCGCGGCAGATGCTTTGGCTGGAGCGTGGCTGGCCGGATGTTTTTGCGCAAGCGCGGCATTTTCTGGCCACTCCGCAATACTGGGCGTGGCGGCTGTCGGGCGTCGCGGCCTCTGAAGTGACCAGCCTGGCGGCACAATCGCATCTGTGGTGCTCGGCGGATGGCAGACCAGCGAGGCTGGTCGACGCGAGGAACTGGAGGCGGCTGATACCGCCGCTACGACCGGCATGGTCAAGGCTTGCCGATATCAAGCCGGAGATTTCCAGACGAACGGGATTGAAGCCGACAACGGTGATCCTGTGCGGGATCCATGATTCCTCCGCGAATTTCTATCAGTACCAGGCAGCCGGCTTGCACGATGTCACCGTCGTCTCAACCGGCACCTGGATCGTGGCGATCAGCGACTGCTCCGGGCCTGATTTCGATGTCGAACGCGCCGGTCTTTGCTGCAATGCCGATGTAGAGGCGCGACCCCTTCCCGGCATGCTGACCATGGGCGGCCGGGAATTCGCGATGGTTGCGGGGGAAGACGATCGTCCAACAACTGAGGAAAACCTCGCGCGCCTGATCGAGACGCGCACGATGGTGCTCCCCTCCTTCGGTAGCGATGACGGCCTGTTTCCGGGAACGTCGCGAAAGGGGCGTCTCACAGGCCCGCTTGCCGATCATCATGACCTGCGTCATGCGCTCGCCCTACTCTACGCCGCGCTTCTGACGGATAGATGCCTTCAGCTCGCCCACACATCAACAGTGGTTCTGGACGGTTCGTTTGTTCGCGACCCGCTTTACGGCGCGCTTATCACTGCCCTCAATCCGGACCGCCGCGTCTTCGTCAACGTCGATCAATATGGAACGGCGACGGGTGCCGCCCTGCTGGCATCGCATGAGACCCGGCAGGCGCCCGCCCCTTTGGCCCTGAAGGCTACAATACCCTTTTCTCACCCCGCCCTTGATGAATACCGCGAGCACTGGCGGCGCGCGGCCCAAACTGGAGGACAAGATGATGGACTATGATGATCGCCGCCAAAGGGAGGCCATGGTTGAAACCTGCCGCAAGATGAACGCAAGCGGCATCAATCAGGGAACTGCCGGAAATGTCTCGATCCGCAACCCCACCGGCTTCCTGATCACCCCGACCTCACTACCCTATGACGAGATGAAACCCGACGATCTCGTGCAGATGAATTTTGACGGCACCTATGAAGGCCGCCGTCGCCCGTCGTCCGAATGGCGCTTTCATCGCGATATCCTGGCCGCGCGCGATGACATCGATGTCGTGCTGCATTGCCATTCCGTCTACGCGACGACGCTCGCCTGCCATCACAAGACGATCCCGAGCTTCCACTACATGACGGGCGTTGCGGGTGGCACCACGATCCGCTGCGCGAAGTACGCGACATTCGGCACGCAGGCTCTGTCCGACAATGCGCTGGAAGCACTTCAGGATCGCCTCGCCTGCCTGCTCGGCCAGCACGGCCAGATCTCGCTGGGCAGGACCCTGCCATCTGCATTGGCGCTCGCCATCGAGGTCGAGACGCTTTCGCGGCTCTACGTGCAGGCCCTGATGCTCGGCGAACCGCCGGTCCTGCCGGACGAGGAGATGGCGCGCGTGCTGCAGCAAATGAAGAATATGAGTTATGGCCAGGCGCCGGATCTCGACGGCGTCAATGACATCGCGCGGCCAAAGCAAGCCTGACCGCCTCTGTCCCGATCTTTTCAGCGAACCAGATTATCAGGCCGTCTTACAGGCGGCCTTACCACTCCAATTGACGCACGCCGTCAATCGCATCGCGCCCTTTCCGGATCGCAAAGGCCGGCGCTTCCGCGGCGCGGCTCAGGATATAACGCACGCCATGTACCGGTGAGTGATCTTTCGGCGGCTCAGGCACATAAAGCGCCTGCTCCTGCAAATCCTGCGGGGGCTGATCCGCCTCGGAAAGTCCGACGATCATAGGATCGCGCGTATCGCATTGCGGCATGCAACGGTCGAACTGCGTGACATCCGAGGAGGCTACAGTTTTGACACTCGTAACTTTAGCATGGGCTGCAACGCGCTTTACCGGCGTGCTGGCTTTCGCAGCCGCCGACTTGTTCGCGGTAGCCGGTCTGAAGATCGGCGTTGGCAACACAGCCGGGCTCGCATCGACGGCCGATTGAAGATCATTCGCTGTTGCAAAGTTCCTGGCGTCGGCAACTTCAATAGCGCCGCGTCCGGTGACATCGACCGACGACATCAGCGGCGCTTCCGCCTCTGTGCGGGCAACCGCATAAAGCCCTGCGACCGTCACTCCGCAGACGAAGAGGCCGACGCCAACTTTCCGGGCCAGCTCGCCTGCGGCACCAGGCACTTTGGTTTGCTGCATGCTCATTGCTCTCTCCATTCGACATTTGTCTGAAGTGAGAGTTCACACCACAATTGCGGCACCCCTTTTGCCGAAAAGTGGCCGAGAGCAGGCGAATTGCAAAGAAATGTTGTAGGCGCGCCTAGGTCTGGCGCATTTGCTTAGGACGAGCGGCCCTGCCTCATATTGGCGCGGTCGGAAACACTGAAGCCCAGCCGCTCCGAAATCTCGTCCACGGCGCGAAGAAGGCTGTCGAGATAGCTTTCCCGGTTTCGCAAGCCGTCCTCTTTCGGCGCCACCAGACAAAGCGTGGCAATGCATCGCCCGTCTTCCTGCTTGATCGGCGCGGCGAAGCAATGGGTAAAGTTTTCCACTTCGCTATTGAAGGTGAAATAGCCGTCGATCGAGGCTTGGCGAACTTCGTCGATGAAACGGCTCGGGTCGAGCTGCTTGCCATTGGGCAGAACGAAATCCTCCGGCGGGATGAAATCGAGTATTTCGGCATCGCTGAGATGGGAAACCAGCAGACGGCCGGATGCCGTCCACGGAATTGAAACGAGCTCACCGACATTCGAGGAAATGCGGAACGGACGGATGCCCTCGCGCATCATCGCGACGGTGTATTTGTTGCCTTCCAGCATGCACATCTGCGCCGTTTCGCGCGTCTCCTCGGCAAGCCGGGTCAACAGGGTATCGGACTCGCGCATCAGGTCGAACTGATCCGCATAGGCGGTCCCGAGAAAATAGAGCTTGCGGCCAAGAAAGACCCGGCCGTCACCGCCCTGGTAGTCGAGCATGCCGTGGCGCAGGAGAAGGTTGACGAGTTCATAGATTGACGAGCGCGGTGCGCCGATCTCGACTGCGATTTCGTTCGGCCGCATCGGCTGGCGCCTGGTGCGCAGAAACTCAAGAATCTCAAAGGCACGATCAAGGCCGCGCGTCCGTCGCGATACGATATCGTCTGGGCCTTCAGCCATCAAACATGCTCCATTTTCGGGGAATAGGCGCGACCGTGACAGTCGCGCCCCAACAACTCAACCTCTATCGGCGCGATAGGCGACGCAATCGACTTCCACCTTGCAATCGACCATCATCCGGGACTGAACACAAGCGCGTGCCGGCGGGTTCTTACCGAAATACTCCGCATAGACGCCGTTGAAGCTCCAGAAGTCGCGGGGATCGTCAAGCCATACGCCGACGCGAACCACATCCTCGATGCCATAGCCGGCCTCATGCAGGATGGCGATCAGGTTTTCAATGGCCTTGCGGGTTTCCGCGATAATACCGCCACCGACGATCTCGCCTTTTTCCATCGCAACCTGGCCGGAAACGTGCAGCCAGCCATTGGCTTCGACCGCGCGGGCAAAAGGCAGGGCTTGCCCGCCGGCTCCGGTTTCGCCGGCACCGTAACGCTTGATAGTCATATGACCTCTCTCTTTTCTTCTGGATTCTATGTGTCGGCAGGCGGCGCAAGGCCGTCTGTCGTTCAGTTGAAGCTGGACGTCTTCAGGAATTCGGCCAGCCGCTCGGTCTTCGGCCTGACGAACATCTCCTTGGGATCACCCTCCTCGCCGATAAGGCCCTGGTTCATGAAGATGACCCGCGATGAGACTTCGTAGGCAAAGCGCATCTCGTGGGTGACGAGCAGCATGCTCATGCCATCGGCGGCAAGTCCCTTGATCACCTGCAGCACCTCGCCGACCAATTCGGGGTCGAGCGCAGAGGTCACCTCGTCGAAGAGCATCAGCCGCGGGGTCATGGCGATGGCGCGGGCGATTGCCACACGCTGCTGCTGGCCACCGGAAAGCTGGCCCGGATAGTGATCGGCGCGGGATGCCAGACCCACGCGGTCGAGCCATTTCTCGGCAACCGCGCGCGCCTCGTCGCGGTGCATCTTCTTGACCTTGATAAGCCCCAGCATGACGTTGCGGGCAGCCGTCATATGCGGGAAGAGATTGAACTGCTGGAAGGCCATGCCGGTTAGAGCCCGTTGGCGGGCGATGTCCTTTTCGCTCTTGCGTCGGCGCGCGCCGCCCGCATCGTCGTAGCCGATCGGCTCGCCCTCGAGCAGGATCCGCCCTCCCTGGAATTCCTCGAGCATGTTGATGCAGCGGAGCATCGTCGTCTTGCCCGAGCCGGAGGAGCCGATGATCGAGATGACCTCGCCCTCCTGCATGGTGCAGTCGACGCCCTTCAGCACCTCGAGCGGGCCGTATTGCTTACGCAGCCCCTGAATTTCGAGAAGTATCTTGCTCATGATGATCGAGCCCTCACGACGGAACGGCGGTCTTGCGCTCGACATATTTGCCAAGACGCTCGATGCCGTAATTGATGACGAAGTACAAAAGCCCCGCGAAGAAATAGAACTGGAGGCTCATGAAATTACGAGAAATGATCTCCTGCATGCGCAGCAGCAGCTCGGCGACGCCGATGACGGAGAGCAGCGTCGAGGCCTTGACCATCTCGGCCGCGGTGTTCACCCAGGCCGGCAGAAACTGGCGCAGCGCCTGCGGCCAAAGCACATAGGCAAAGGTCTGGCGGAAGGTGAGCCCGACCGCCTTTGCCGCTTCGGTCTGCCCCTTCGGGATCGCCTGCAACCCGCCACGCACGATCTCGCCGACATGCGAGGAGCAGAAGACTGCGAGCGCAAAGACACCGGCCTGGAATGGGCCGAGGTCGATTCCGATGGTCGACAGGACATAGTAGCTGGCCAGAACCAGAACCAGGACCGGCGTTCCCCGGATGAAGTCCGTATAGGCCCGCACGAAAAAGCGCAGCACCGGATTGCCATAGACGAGGCAAAGCCCGACGAGAACACCGAGCAGCGAGCCGACAACGATCGCCAGCAGCGAGATGGACACCGTTAAGCCAAGCCCCTTGAGAATGGCGAGACGCGCGATCCAGAGCTGATCGAGAAAAGCGGTAAAATCGGTCATGACATTACCTCGGAACGGCAAGACGGCGCTCGACGACGCGCATCAGCACGGCCAGCACGACACAGGTGAAGACGTAGAGGCCGGAGGTGACGAGCCATGTCTCGATGACGCGAAAGCTTTCGACATTGATCTTGCGCGCCTCGAAAGTCAGCTCCGGCACGGCAATCGCCGCTGCGAGAGACGTATCCTTGAAGAGCGAGATCACCGTCGATGAAAGCGAGGGCAGTACGTTGCGGAACATCAGCGGTGCAATGATCGAGACGCGGATCTGCATCGGCGTCAGGCCGATGGCAAGCCCCGCCTCCGACAATCCCTTCGGGATGGACAGCAGGCCGGCACGAAAGACCTCCGCCAGATAGGCGCCCGAATAGATAGACAGCACCGCGATGAAACTCTGGACCTTACCGATGCGGAAGCCCATCTGCGGCAAGGCGAAATAGGCAAAGAGCACCAGCACGAGGATCGGCAGATTGCGGATGATCGTCACGTAAAGTGCTGCGGGACGCCGGACCCAGCCGCTTTTCGCCGTCAGGGCGAAGGCGACGAGCAGACCGATCAAGGCACCGATCAGGATGGAAATGAAAGCCAGACCGAGGCTGAGCAGCAGACCTTCGAGAAGCTGGTCGAAGCTGCGCCAGACGGCGGCGAAATTGAGCGTATAACCCATGGCGCAATCCTGCAATCAAGGGTGAGGAAAGGACGGAAGACAACCTTCCGTCCTCGACGATATCACTTGAATTCGACCGGGAAGCCGATCTGCGGCGGCGTCAGATCCTTGCCGAACCACTTCTTGTAGGAGGCGGCATAGAAGTCGAACTCGACGCCGGTCATCGCCTCATGCAGGGCGGTGTTGACGAAGTTAAGCCAGTCCTGGTCACCACGCTTGACGCCGCAGGCATAGGTCTGCGGGTTCCAGCCGTAGCCGGCATCCTTGTAGCGGCCGGGATTCTGCGTCATGTACCAGGCAAGCGATGACTGGTCGGTGGCAACCGCGTCGGCGCGACCGGATTCTAGCGCCTGATAGATCAGATCCACCGATTCATACTGGTCGACGGTTGCGTCCGGCAGAGCGGCATGCACCATCGCCTCGGCATAGACGTTCTGGAGTACGGAGATCGTGACGGAGGACCCAGCGGCCTTGAGCGCGGCATAATCCGCATATTTGCCATCGGCCTTCAGCATCAGCCCGACGCCCTCGCGATAATAAGGGATGGTGAAGGCAATCTGCTGCGCGCGTTCGCCGGTGACCGTCATGAACTGGCAGGTCAGGTCGACCTTGTCGGTGGTGATGTTCGGGATGCGTGCATCGGAAGACTGGTTGACGAATTCGATCTTGTCTGGATCGCCGAACAGCGCCTTGGCGACGATGCGGCCCATGTCGATATCAAATCCCTGAAGTTTGTCATCGGCGCTCTTGAAGTGCCACGGCGCATTGGTGCTGCCGGTGCCCATGACAAGATGGCCGCGAGCAAGCACTTCGTCGAGCTTGCTTTTGGCCTGCTGGGCGGCGGCGGGCATTGCGGAAATAAGGAAGGCTGTGGCCAGCGAAACCAGGCTGGCGCGGAGTGAGATGGTCATGACGTTCCCCTGTCGGATGGTTGTTTCTGGTGTCCAATATTATGGACAGATGTCCAGTTTACTGGATTTATGTATTGAGCAACGCGATTTGAGAATTGTCAAGTGTGGGGAGGAGCAGAATCTGCGCGCGTTGATGCAACCGCGCCGGCGCCCATCCATGAGCGCCGTCGGCGACAGCACGAGACACGCACGGAGCGCGCCGGCTTCAATCGATAGTCAGAGGTGGTTTGCGGGCGACGCGGATTGCATCCGCTTGCCGTCAGGCGGTCTCGCCTTCGATCAGCTCAAAACCAAGGTCGATGGTTTGCGATGGCGCGTCGTCAAGCACGAGCTGAGCGGCGGCCTGCCCTACCGCCACGCGCGGGGTGCGGATGGTCGACAATGGCTGCGGCGTCACCCTGGCCATATCCAGGCCGTTGTAACCGAAAATGGCCAGTTGCGATGGAATGGAAATGCCCCGCGCCATACAGTGGAAATAACCTCCCAACGCCATGTCGTCGTTGGAGAAATAGATAGCGTCGAGATTCGGGACACGCGCGAGCAGCCTTTCGAGCCCGAGCCGGCCGGCTTCGACCGAGGAAGCGCCCGCATGAATTTCGCGGCCCGCAAGCGGCTTGCCTTCGGCTTCAAGGGCAACGCAGAAGGCCGCAAAACGCTTGCCCGCACGCGTGTCGCGCACCAGATCATGGCCGACATAACCGATGCGACGATAGCCGCGTCGCAGCATGAATTCCGCGCTTGCGCGCGCCGCTGCGGCGTTTGAGAATCCGACCGCGAGATCGAGCGCCGTACCATCTAGGTCGAGCAGTTCCACGACGCGGCAACCGCTCGCGCGCAGCATTTTCGCCGTCCCCTCGCTATGCTCCAGGCCAGCCAGCATGACGGCCGACGGCCGCCAGGCGAGCATGGCCGCGACCATCGCCTCTTCCCTGCCAGGATCATAGTCGGTCACCGCGAAGACCGATTGATAATGGCTTGCCTCAAGCACGCCGCCCGCGCCCCGCAGCACATCCGGAAACACGATATTGGAGAGCGACGGGATGACGAAAGCGACGAGGCGCGATCCTGCCGAAGCGAGCGCTCCGGCAATACGGTTCGGCACATAGCCGAGGCGTTCGACCGCCGCCATGACACGGTCGTGCGTCTTCTGGGAAAACGAGCCATGATTGCGAAGCACGCGCGAGACCGTGCTTTCGCCCACCCCGGCCGCTTCGGCAACCTCTGCAAGCGTGACCGTGGGCTGAGGTTTGACGTTCATGTTCCTTGAAAAATCCATATGCGGTTCCGCATTATAGTCGCGCGGAAGCTCGTGTTCCCGTGGCTACTTTCCACGTCCCCTTCCTTTAACACAAGATTTTTGGCAGCGCCGCCAAATTCCTATTGGCAGCGCTGCCAAAATACAGTAACGAGAAATGGCAGCGCTGCCAATTTTAAGGCACGCGGCCGGAAGACGGTTCTGGAGGGACCCCGGCTTTTCCATTCGGAGGAGGACATCATGACATTTCAAGCGCAGGCCGCAGCCCAGGGCGAGCGTGCCGCCAACCTGGTCGAAGACCGTGCATACCGCAAAGTCTTTTGGAGAATCGTGCCCTTTCTGGTGCTTTGCTACATCGTCGCCTATCTCGACCGCGTGAATGTCGGCTTTGCCAAGCTGCAGATGTCGAGCGAACTCGGCCTGTCGGAAGCTGCATACGGGATCGGTGCCGGCATCTTCTTCATCGGCTATTTCCTATTTGAAGTCCCGAGCAACGTCATTATGAACAAGGTCGGGGCGCGGGTATGGATCGCCCGCATCATGGTGACCTGGGGCATCGTTTCCGCCGCCTTCATGTTCACCACGTCGGAAACCGTCTTCTATATTCTGCGCTTCCTGCTCGGCATTGCCGAAGCCGGCTTCTTCCCGGGCCTGATTTTCTATCTCACCTCTTGGTATCCGGCTCGTCACCGCGCCAAGATCATCACGACCTTCATGTCGGCGATCCCCGTATCCGCCATCTTCGGCAATCCGCTGTCCGGTTTCCTCATGGATAGCTTCCACGGAACGCATGGTCTTTCCGGCTGGCAGTGGATGTTCCTGATCGAGGCCGTTCCAGCCGTATTGCTCGGCGTGCTGGTCTTCTTCTATCTCGATGACAAGATCAGCGATGCCAAATGGCTGGCCGCGGACGAGAAGGCCATCCTGACGGCCAATATCGAGGCTGAAGACCGCGCCAAATCGTCCAGCCCGCGCGATGTCGCAAGCACCCTGCGCGACGGCCGCGTCTGGTTGATGTGCCTGATCTATTTCTGCTTCGTCCTTGGGCAATACGGCCTGAACTTCTGGATGCCGACCATCGTCAAGGCGAGCGGCGTTGTCGGGAACCTCAATATCGGCCTGGTCTCGGCCATCCCCTATATCTGCACCTTCGTCGTCATGATCGCGCTCGGCCGCTCCGCCGACCGGCATCGCGAACGCCGCTGGCACCTGATCATCCCCGCCCTGATCGCCGCAGTCGGCTTTATCGCCGCCACCGTCAGCACCAGCACGACATTTTCGATCATCGCGCTTTCGCTTGCCGCGGCGGGCGCCATCAGCTGCGCACCCCTGTTCTGGTCGCTCCCGACGGCCTTTCTCGCCGGTACCGGGGCAGCGGCAGGCATTGCCTGGATCAACTCGGTCGGCAATCTCGCTGGCTTCCTCGGCCCGTTTCTGGTTGGCTATCTCAAGGACTTCACCGGCAGCACCTCGGCAGGCATGTATCTCCTGGCGGCGGCGCTCGTCATCGGATCCATCGCCGTGCTGACCGTTCCGGCAAAAAGCGTCAACCGCTAGAATGAAAGGTCCTCCGGCGCCAGCCGCCGGGGGACCGAACACCCACAGGACATCACAAGGATATCGACATGTCATCCCTAGCTGAAAACTTGCATCGCCCGCTTGTCGCCGCCGTGATTGGTTTGGGATC
Organism: Rhizobium sp. AP16; assembly: GCF_000281735.1. Lineage (NCBI taxonomy): Bacteria > Pseudomonadati > Pseudomonadota > Alphaproteobacteria > Hyphomicrobiales > Rhizobiaceae > Rhizobium > Rhizobium sp. AP16. The sequence goes on from NZ_AJVM01000013.1 coordinate 18,924, forward strand.
CATGGGCCTCGGCATGGCGCAGTCCATGAAGCGCGCCGGCCTCGACGTCGTCGGCTACGACATATCGGCCGCCGCGATCGATCGTTTCGTCAGCGAGGGCGGGCGGGGTGCCGCGAGCCCGGCAGCGGCGGCAAAGGATGCCGATATCGTGGTCTCCGTCGTCGTCAACGGCGCGCAGACCAGGGATGTCCTCTTCGGCGCAAGCAATGTTGCAGGCACCATGAAGCGCGGCGCGGTGTTCATCTCGTCGGCGACCATGGATCCCGCGGTTGCCCGCGATCTGGCGGAGCGTTGCACGGCACTTGGCCTGCATTATCTCGATGCACCCATTTCCGGCGGCGCCGTCAAGGCCGCCAGCGGCGAGCTGACCATCATGGCATCAGGCACCAAGACAGCCTTCGATGCGGCCCGCCCCGCGCTCGACGCTATGGCCGGCAAGGTCTACGAATTAGGCGACGATGCCGGCACCGGCGCGGCCTTCAAGATGATCAATCAGCTTCTGGCCGGCGTGCATATCGCCGCCGCCTGTGAGGCGATCACCTTCGCGGCCAAACAGGGTCTCGACCTCGACAAGGTCTATGAGGTGATCACCGCCTCGGCCGGGAATTCCTGGATGTTCGAAAACCGGGTGCCGCACGTTCTTGAGGGAGACTACTCGCCGCGCAGCGCCATCGAGATTTTCGTCAAGGACCTCGGTATCGTGCAGGACATGGCCCGCACCGAACGCTATCCAACCCCGCTCGCCGCCGCCGCGCTGCAGATGTATCTTGCCGCGTCAGGTGCTGGCATGGGACGCGACGACGACGCCTCGCTTGCCCGGCTCTATGCACAGCTTTCGGGCACGGTTCTGCCGAACACCTGAGCGACGAAACGCGCAAGCAGTAAACGGAGACAATCAGCATGCCCGTCTTTGCGGCCAATCTGACAATGATGTTCAACGAGTGGCAGTTTCTCGACCGTTTCGACGCGGCGGCGGAAGCCGGCTTCACCGCCGTCGAATACCTCTTTCCCTATGAATTCGCGCCGGAAGCAATCGCGGAACGGCTAGAACGCAACGGATTGACCCAGGCGCTCTTCAACATGCCGCCCGGCGATTGGAACGGCGGCGAGCGCGGACTTGCGGCCCTTCCCGATCGCTTAGAGGAGATGAAGTCGAATGTGGAAAATGCGCTCGACTATGCCGAGGCAACCGGCGTCAAGCGCCTGCATCTGATGGCAGGTCTGGCCAAGCCCGACGACGAGACAGCTATCCGCGCCTATCGCCGCTCCGTCGAATATTGTGCCGCACGACTTGCCGAAAAAGAGCTGGATCTGGTGCTGGAGCCAATCAACGGACGCAACATGCCGGGCTACTTCCTCAATGATTTCAATCGTGCACGAGCGCTGATCGGGGAGTTGGGCCGACCCAATCTCAAGCTTCAGTTCGACATCTACCATCGGCAGATCATGCATGGCGATGTCGCGATCGCCTTGCGCGTGATGATGCCGATCATCGGCCATATCCAAACCGCGAGCGTACCCTCCAGGCAGGAACCATGTAGCGAGGAGCTCAACGACGCCTTTCTGTTCGCCGAGATCGACCGGCTCGGCTATGAGGGCTTCATCGGCTGCGAATATATTCCGCGAAACCATACGCTCGACGGTCTCGGTTGGTTTGCACCGTTCAAAAGGATAAAGGGATGACACTCTTGCTCGGAGCGATTGCCGACGATTACACCGGTGCGTCGGATCTCGCCAACACGTTCACGAAGAACGGCCTGCGCACGGTGCAGACGATCGGCATCCCCGATCCCGACCTGCCTCTACCGGATGTGGATGCAGTCGTCGTCTCCCTCAAGATCCGCTCGGTCGCAGCACAGGATGCCGTTTCCGCCGCGAGCAAGGCCGAAGCCTGGCTGCGCGCCCGCGGCGCGATCCATGTCCTCTACAAGATCTGCTCGACCTTCGATTCCACCGACGCCGGCAATATCGGCCCGGTGACGGACGCTCTGCACAAGTCGGCGGGCGGCGACCTCGTCATCGTCACCCCCGCCTTCCCGGAAACCGGCCGCACCGTCTATGCCGGTCATCTGTTCGTCAACGGCGTGCCGCTCAACGAGAGCCCGTTGAAGGATCATCCGCTCAATCCGATGCACGACGCCAATCTCGTGCGGGTTCTTGCCCGGCAATCCTCCGGTAGCGTCGGGCTCGTCGATCTCGCAACCGTTGCCGGTGGTCCGGACGCTGTTAGCGCAAGGCTTGCCGCTCTTCGAGACACCGGCGTGACAGCCGTCATCGCCGATGCAGTATTTGAAAGCGATCTGGAGACCCTGGGCACCGTTGCGCTGGAAACGCCGCTCTCCACAGGCGCTTCCGGGCTCGGCCTTGGCCTTGCGCGAGCGCTCGTGCGCTCCGGCAGGATCCCGCATCCGGCGCAGGCAACCGAGGATGCAATCGGCCCTGTCGGCGGTCTCGCCGCCATTGTCGCCGGCAGCTGTTCGACGGCAACTCTGCGCCAGCTTGCCGAAGCCGAGCGTTCGATGCCCGTTCTGCGGCTTGACCCCGAAAAATTGCTCTCCGGACCTGACGAGCTTTCATCCGCCATCTCCTGGGCGGGCGACAGGATATTGGCCGGGCCGGTGGTCATCGCCGCAAGCGCCGATCCGCAAGCCGTTGGCCGCGTGCAGGCGCGCTATGGTCGCGAGGCCTCCGGCCATGCCATCGAACATGCCACATCGGTGATCGCCGCCGAACTGGTGTCTCGCGGCGTGCGGCGCCTGATCGTCGCCGGTGGCGAGACATCTGGCGCTGCCGTCGACAAGCTCGGCATTCCCGCTTTCCTGATCGGCCCGGAAATCGCACCCGGCGTGCCCGTTCTCCAAACGGTCGGACATATCAAGGGGAACATGCTGCTCGCCCTGAAATCCGGAAACTTCGGCGGCGACGACTTCTTCACCGCCGCGCTTTCCATGATGCATTAGGCAATCGAGGTACGGACACCATGACCGAAGAAGCGGAACTGCGCGACAAGATCGCCCGCATGGGCGCGCTGCTCTACAATCGTCAGCTGGCCCATGGCAGCGCCGGCAATCTCTCCGTCCGCCTCGACGACGGTTCGATCCTGGTGACGCCCACCAATTCAAGCCTTGGATTTCTGGACGCTGCCAGGATATCCAAGGTTTCTCCCACAGGCGAGCTTCTGGCGGGCGATCCACCCTCGAAGGAAGCGTTCTTCCACCTAGCGGTCTATGAAGAGCGGCCCGCCGCGCGTGCCGTGGTACACCTCCATTCGACCTATTCGGTTGCCGTCTCCTGCCTGTGCCATGACAATACCGACAATGTGCTGCCGCCGCTGACCGCTTATCACGTCATGCGGGTCGGCAAGCTCCCGCTGCTGAAATATTTCCGGCCGGGTGACAGAGCCCTGGCGGAGGCGGTGCGTCTTGCCGCCCGTGACCATCGCGCCATGCTGCTTGCCAATCACGGACCGATCGTTTCGGGCAAGACATTGGAAGAAGCAATCTACGCCTATGAGGAGCTGGAAGAGACATCCAAGCTCTTCTTCCTATTGGGAGACCGCAAGACGTCCCCCCTTTCTCTCGAAGAGATTGCCGAACTCAACGCGGCCTTTCCAAGCTGATTTCAGCCCCCGAGAACAAAGAACCTCCCAGCCGAATTTCGGTGAACGGCCTATTCACGCCATGTTCACCTGCAAAGAGTCATTGTGGAAACACTCGATTAACCGAGTCGAAGATTTGCATTTCAAGACGCATCGCGTCGGAGGTGATCATGATGAAGAAGACAATTCTCACGGTTTTGCTCGCAGCTACGGTCGCCGGCAGCGTGTTGGCCCCAGCCGGCTTTGCCCAGGCCCAAGAGTATGGTCGGTACCGCGATTGGAACGATGGCCCGCGCCGACATCATCACCATAATGGCGGTGCCATCGCTGGCGGCGTAGCAGCCGGGCTTATCGGCGGCTTGATCGGCGGCGCGATCGTCAATGGTGGCGGCGGTGGCTATGGTTATGCAGCTCCTCCTCCCCCTCCGCCGAGATGCTGGAGTGAAAGCCGTCCGGTTCAAAACGAATATGACGACGGCTGGCATTACGAGCGGATGCGCGTCTGCGATTAAAGACCGCGAATCTTAACGTCTAAACATGAGGCGCCGACACCATCGGCGCCTTTGTCGCTTGCAGCCGCTCGCCCCTCAGCGGCTCGTGGGATCGCCACCGCGCCGGACGAACGGGGATTGCCCCGTCAACTCGGTCAGAGCCCGAAACAGGAAGCGTGTTTCGAGCAGATTGAATATTCTCAAAAGCGTTTCCACCGCGTCGATCGGTTTCACCAGGAAGTCCTTGGCGCCGAGCGACAGAGCCCTGCGCCGGGTTTCGATCGAAGTATCGGCCGTTAGCACGACGATAGGAATAAAGGATGTCGGTCCCGTCAGGCGGGAAAAGGCGTCCAGAAGCGCAAAACCATCGATATGGGGCATCATCAGGTCAAGCAGGATGATATCCGGGCTGACCTCGTTGAAAAGCCGGACGGCATCCCTGGGATCGGTCGTCGTCGTCACCCTATTGAAGCCTTCACGGCGCAACAGGCGCTCCAGAAGAGCGACATTGGCGGCCTCGTCGTCGATGACCAGTACGCTCGCTTCGGCGGCGATATCGATTTGCGGGTTCATTGCGCCATAACCTCGTCGAGGGTCTGAAGGAACTGTCTTATGTCGAGCGGCTTCGCAAGAAAGCGCGTCGCCCCCTCCTGCAGCGCGCGCTGCCGCGTCGCTTCCGTCGCATCGGCACTGATGACGATCACCGGTACGGCGTGCGTATCGCCGTCAGCCCTTAGACTTTTCAATACCTCCAGGCCACTGATATCCGGCAGATTGATGTCGAGCAGGATGAGATTCGGTTGATGCTCGCGCGCAAGCGTCAATCCGACACCGCCCAGCGTGGCCGGAATGACCTTGGCGCTGCAATACCGCGACAGCACGTTTTCGATCAGGTTCAGGCTGGCGGGATTGTCCTCGACACAGAGGACGACATCCAGTTCACGCTTGCCCGCAAGAGGAACCGAAGACTCGGCGGCGGGACGCGGTACGACCAGCGACGACGGTGCTGACGGTGCAAAGACGGTGAACGTCGTGCCCTCGGTGCCGGTAGAGCCAAGCTCCAGTCTACCGCCCATCGCCTGCATCAAATGCTGCGACAGTGCGAGCCCCAGCCCAGTCCCCGACGTAGCGTTGCTGTCGGCGCCGAGACGCTCGAAGGGTTGGAATAGCCGCTCCTTCTTGTTCGGAGCAATACCGAAACCGGTATCGCTGATGTCGATGGCAAGCATATCGCCGTCCACAAGCCGGGTAGAGATACGAAGCACCCCTCCTTCGCGATTGAATTTTATCGCGTTGGACAGAAGGTTCAGAAGCACCTGTAGGAAACGTCGACGGTCGACGGTGACGGCGGCGCCGGCGGCATGATCGACCTCGACGACAATGCCGACCTTGCGAGGCGCGGCAAGCGGGCGGGCAAGGTCGACCGCCTCCCCGACGATCTCGCCGGCATCCAGCGTTTCGATATAGAGCTCCATCCGCCCGGCATCGATACGGGCCAGGTCGAGCAAATCGTCAAGTAGGCTGAGGAGATGCCGGCCGGCCCTCAGAATCTGGGCTAGGCTTGCTTGCGCATCAGGTTCGTCCAGATCCATTTCCAAAATCTGGGCAAAGCCGAGAATGGAATTGAGGGGTGTCCTGAACTCGTGACTCAAGCGCGAGTGAAAGGCGCTTCTGGCTTCGCTTGCCTGCTCGGCCTTATACCGCGCCGCAAGCAGCTCTTCCTCATTGCGCTTGCGATCGGTGATATCGCGGGTGATCTTCGAAAAGCCCCGGGGATTGCCGTTCTCGTCGTGCAGCGCGGTGACCACGACATTGGCCCAGAAACGCGAGCCGTCCTTGCGCACTCGCCACCCCTCGTCTTCGACGCGGCCATCGGCCTGCGCCCGCTCAAGCTCTTGGCTTGGCAGCGTATCGCGAACCTCTTGCGGATAAAATCGCGAGAAATGCTCGCCGATAATCTCGTCGGCCGTATATCCCTTGATCCGCTCGGCGCCCGCATTCCAGCTCACCACCCGCCCCTGCTGGTCGAGCCCGAAAATTCCATAGTCGTGGACGCCATCGACGAGGAGACGGAAGCGTTCCTCGCTTTCGCGAAGCGCGTTTTCGCGTTGCTTGAGGAGAAGGCTTGCCTCCTGAAGCGCTCGCGAGAGCGCACCGAGTTCGTCGCGCGCATGTTCTCCCGATGTCACCGGCTGCCCCATCGCCAGAAGACGAGCCGTCTTTTGCAGCGAGGCAACCCGCCGGACGATGCCGTTCGACATCAGAATGATCGCCACGACACAGCCGACCAGACCGACGATCGCGCCGATGATCGTGATCCACTGGGCTCTGTCTCGGATGGCATCGGCTTGCTTCGTCCGCTCCTGAAGAAGAGCATCCTCGCGCTCGCGCATCTGCTGAATGCGGGCGCGCAGCTCATCCAGCACCACCTTGTTTTCCACCAACGTGCGGCGCATGTCGTCATTGATCGACTGATTGCTCCCGCGGCCCTTTTCCAACAGATCGTTGAGACCCGCGAGTTTCTGGAAGACAAGCGGCTCCATGCCGTCGAGGCGGGCGCGCTGCTCGGCATCGGTTATCAATGGCCGCATTGCGGCAAAGACGCTGGGGAGTTCGGCATTGGCCTTTTCGAAGGGCTGAAGAAACGCGGCGTCTCCGGTCAGCAGGTAGCCGCGAACACCCGAGGCGCCCTCGGCCAAAAGTGCATGCAGCTCCAGAATGTCGGACTGGATGGCGAAGGTCACGCGCACATAATCTTCGGCGCGGCGGCTTTCCCGATCGGCCAGGAACACGGATCCGAGAGCGATCAGCAGGCAGATCAATGGAAGAGCGATCACGATCACTCCCTTGCGGGCAAGGGGCTGATCGAGGAAGCGAAGGGACAGGCCCGTCTTGTCGGTCATGTCGCCACTCGTCAAAGCTCGTCCTTTCGCAGCAGACCCGCCTGGATCGCCAGAACCGCCGCCTGCGTGCGATCATTGACGCCGAGCTTGCTCAGGATGCGCTCGACATGCACTTTCACCGTTCCCGGTGAAATCGACAGCGCTCGCGCGATGCCCTTGTTGGTTTCGCCAGTAGTCAGGCTACAGAGAATTTCGCGCTCCCGGTTCGTCAGTCTCTCAATGACCATCTCTGCCGGTGATTCTCGGTCTATCCTTGCCAGCATCTTGCGCATCAGATCCGCGTCAAAAAACGCCTGTCCATCCAACACGATATCAATGGTGCGCAGCAGGCCGTCGCGGCTGACATCCTTGAGGAGATAACCGCTCGCCCCAACCTTGATCGCCGCACTGAGGTAGTCGATGCTCTCATGCATGGTGAGCATCACGATCTTGGTGTCCGGGGCGATTTTCCGGATCTCCGCGGCAGCCCCGAGACCATCGAGCGGCGTCATGCGAATATCGAGAAGAATGAGATCGGGGCGTAAGCGATCGCACAGCTCGACCGCCTCCAGCCCATTCTTTGCCTGTCCGACGATGTCCAGGCTCTCCGATGTCGTAAGGACAGCGGCGATCCCCGAGCGCGCGAGATCATGGTCGTCGGCGATGACGATCGATGCAGTCTTCATGGAGACGATTCCCGGTTCAAGTCAGTTGGCACTTCCGCCAGCAGGCGGGTCCCAGTGCCTGGCGCGCTATCGATCGACAGGGTTCCGCCGACCAGCGCCAGGCGCTCGCGCATCGCCGGCAGGCCGACCCCATGTCCCCTCTCCGGCCGATGATCACTAGCGGCAAAGCCACGCCCATCGTCGGACACCGTCAGCGTGACGATCCCTTCCGCGTTTTCGGCAAGCTCAATGCGAACATGCTTGCAGGCCGCATGTTTTTCAGCATTTGCGAGCGCCTCCTGGGCAACGCGATAAAGGACGATCTCGACGGCGCGCGGGAGCCGTGTGTCGCCAAGCTGATCCGAGAAGGAGACATGTTCGATCCGCATCGAATCCAGTTTCGCCCGGATCGCCGCGGCAAGACCGAGATCATCGAGTTCGGCCGGCCGCAGATCGGCGATGGCAAGCCTGATATCGCCGACACAGCGACGGGCAAGATCGATACAGTTGGTCAGCTTCTGGGCGGTCTGCACGTCAATATCCTGGCCGACCGTTGCTGCTTCCAGATGAAGCAGCAAGCTGACAAGGCTCTGGGCGACACCGTCATGAAGATCATAGGCAACGCGGGCGCGTTCTTTTTCCTGGGCGCCGATCATCTCGCCGACCAGATGGGCAAGCATGGCCTCGCGGCTCCGCAGCGCCTCTGTGAAGGTTTCACGCTCCTGCCGGCGCCTCTTGTCGTTGAGAGCCGCCAGAAGCAGGTCGGCAACGATTTTCAGCGTTTGCTGGTCGTCATCAGTCGTCAGGGCCTGCATCTCAGGCGTAAGGGACACAGAAATCTCGGGATCGTCTCCCTCGAGGTGGACGGTAAAAACGATTCCCAAGGACGGTTTCGACGCAGCGCGTTCGTAACGAATGGCCTCAGCCGCCGGGTCGCCGGGAAACTCGATCCGCGCGGCGGATGCGCCGCAGAAGGAACAAACAAGGGCAAGCACCTGCCGGGCGGCGATCTCGAAGTCCATCGTGTCGAGAATGGTTCGTGCCTCGACGATCAGCCTCAGGCGTGCGGCTTTTGCTTCGGACTCCCTGTAGAGCCGGCGCAGTTCTCTCACGGGAGATTCTAGGTTTTCCACTGTCTCTGGTCTCTGGCATGAGCCGGCGCCTGATGCCCGGTGTCGTCTTAGATAGACACTCCGTAAGCCGATGAACATACGCCAACCGGCATATCATTTCACCGCCAACCAGCAGATCGTTTCAGCATTTGAGCGGACTTATCTTCAGGCTACCGGCGATGAGGCCGGAGAAAACAGTCAAAATTGGAGATACCCCCTTATGTATAAACTTGTCATGGTCGCCGCTGTCGCTACTGTCCTGGCTGGCCAGGCAATGGCCGCCGACTGCACGCCGATCACCGAAAAGCAGGTGGAAGGCCTCTTCGACCGCTGGAACACGTCGCTCGCAACGCTAAGCCCGGAAAAGGTCGTCGAGAACTACGCCCCGGACGCGGTTCTCCTGCCGACGCTCTCCAACAAGCCACGCCTGACCCAGGAAGAGCGCAAGACCTATTTCACGGACTTCCTGAAGAAGAAGCCGCAGGGCAAGATCGACAGCCGTACGATCAAGATCGGTTGCGACAAGGTGATCGACACCGGCACCTATACCTTCACGCTTGCCGACGGCACGAAGGTTCCGGCCCGCTACACCTTCACCTACAAGTTCGAACATGGAAAATGGCTGATCACGTCGCATCACTCGTCGGCGATGCCGGAAACCCATAGCTAACACCGACCCACATGACGCGTTCCGATGCGCCTGAAACAGGGCGCATCGGAAATGCACCATTAAAGTCTGAGATCAAACATCAAATCTCCGGCGTCGTCGACAACACTGCTTCCTTGAGCGCCTGGGAATAAGGATGCTGCGGATTGTCCAGAACAGCCCGCGCCTGCCCTTGCTCGACAATCTCGCCCTTCTTCATGATGACGATGCGGTCGCTGATATAATAGGCGGTCGCAAGATCATGCGTGATGTAGATGATCGATAGACCCAGATCCCGCTTCAGCTGGCTGAAGAGATTGACGATCGCCATACGGAGCGACGCGTCGACCATAGAGACCGGCTCGTCGGCGACCAGAAGCCGCGGTTGCGGTATGAGTGCGCGGGCGATCGCCGTGCGTTGCAGTTGACCGCCGGACAATTCATGCGGGAACCGGCCCTTCACTTCGGCCAAGGTCAGGCCGATATGCGAGAGCGCTGTATCCGCCATGCGCTCGATTTCCTCGCGGCTCGGCCGCTTGCCATCCGGCGCGAAGCTCCTTGCCGTCTCGAAGAGATAGCGGTCCACCCGTTTCAACGGGTTGAAAGCCTCGAACGGGTTTTGCAGCACCGGCTGGACCTGCCGCATGAAGGCGCGCCGCTCGACCCTGCCGTGAACAGCGACGGGGCTGCCCCGGAAATCCAAGCGTCCTTCACTCGGCGCTGTCTGGCCGAGGATCATCGCCGCAATGGTCGACTTCCCCGAACCGGATTCGCCGACAATCGACAGGATCTCCGGTTCCTCCCCTAGCGTCAGGCTGACGTCCTTGACGGCGGTGATATGGCGTCCGCCGAGCAGACCGCCCTGCCGGTAGATCTTGGTGACATGCGAAAGCGAAAGCAGATCCGTCAAATCCGTTCTCCCGTCACCGCAAAGCAGGCCACGCGCCGGTCCGGCTCGACTGTAACCATCGGCGGCACCTCGCGGCTGCAAATATCCATGCGCTTCGGACATCTCGGATGAAAACGACAGCCCTCCGGCGGCATGGCGAGATTGGGCGGGCGCCCTTCCAGCGAGGGCCGGGAGCTTGCATCGCCGATGCGCGGAAGGCTCGCGACCAGATGCTGCGTGTAGGGGTGCAGCGGCAGATGGAAGAGCTTGCGGGTCGGCGCCTCCTCGACCAGGCGGCCGGCATAGACGATGCCAATCCGGTCGGAGACGGCGGCATGAACGCCCATGTCATGAGTGACGAACAGGAAGGAGGAGCCCATATCGCGCTGGATCTCGCGGATCATCGTCAGGACGTCGCGCTGCACGATAACATCGAGGGCCGTCGTCGGCTCGTCGGCGATGATGAATTCCGGCGTCAGGATGGTGGCAAGTGCAATGGTCATGCGCTGGCGCATGCCGCCGGACAATTCGTGGGGATAGGCATCGAGAAGCTGCGGGTCGAGCTTCAGCCGCTGCAGGTGGCTCCCGACCCGGTCGAGAAAAGTAGCCCTGTCGACCTTCATGTGGCGAAAGGCGAAATCCGTGAACGAGTGGCGAATGCGCCGAACCGGATTGAGCACGTTCATCGAGCCCTGCATGATGTAGGACAGATGCCGCCACCGAAGCGCCGCCCTCGCCTCCGGCGTCATGCCATAAATGTCCTGCGTGCCGCCGTTGAAGTGAAAGGTGACACTGCCCTCGACAACCCTCAACGGCGGACGGATGGCGCCGGCGATGGTCTTGATGAGCGTCGTCTTGCCACTACTCGATTCCCCGGCAACGCCATAGATCTCCCCACGACCGATCGTCAGGCTGATATCGTCGACGGCGCGCACCTCGCGATCGACGCCATAGAGGAAGGCTTTGTAATAGGCTTTGAGGTTCTTGACTTCGACCACAGCGTCCATGACTTAGCCCCCCATCCGGTTCAGCCGGCTGCGCGGATCATTGTATTCGTTCATCGACATCGACAGCAGGAAGAGCGCCGTGAACAGGACGACGATGGCTGCGACCGGTGCCGCGACCCACCACCATACCCCGGCGATCAGCGCCGAATGCGCGTTCGCCCAGTAGATCATCATGCCCATGGTCGGGGTTTCGATATCCGTGAAACCGAGCACCGACAGCGTGATTTCCATGCCGATCGACCAGATCATGTTGTTCATCGTCGTGGCAAAGACGATCGGCAGGACATAGGGCAGATGCTCCTGGACGAGGATCTTGTACATACTCATGCCGGAATAGACGCTCTGGGTCGTAAATGGCCGGCTCTTGAGGCTGATCGCCACCGAGCGGATCAGGCGCGCGTCGTAGGACCAGCCAAGCGAGGCCATCACCACGATCAGGACGGTCCAGGTCATTCCGTCCTTGAGCACGAAATAGAACAGAATCAGCAGCGGAAACTGCGGAATGACCATGATGCTGTCGTTGATCGCCATCAGCACCCGATCGACCACACCACCGAGGTAACCCGCCACAAGACCGACCACCAGCGAAATGATACGCGACAGAAAGGCCACGCCGATGCCGAAATAGAGCGTGTTCCTGAGAGCTGTCGTAAGCTGCCAGAAGACATCCTGCCCGCGCGAGGTCGTGCCGAGCCAGTAATCGCCGTCGGGCGGCATATCGGGCGGCAGGACATAGATGTCCGAGGGACCGTAGGGCGAAAAATAGGACAGGACTATAAGCCCGACGATCACTGCGAAAAGCAGCAGGCCGCAAAGGAATTCCGCATTCTGGCGGGCGAGGTCGCGAACGATCGTGAACATGCTTTATTCCACCCTGATGCGCGGGTCGATCAGCGGACCCAGAATATCGATGATGAACACGGCGGCAGCGACGCCGGTGATGGACAGTGCGCTCAGCCCCAGCACAAGGCTGTAGTCGCCGGCATGCACCGCCGAAATCAGCAGATTTCCGATGCCGGGATAGCCAAAGACGATCTCCGTGATGATCGTCCCGTTGAAGACCGCCCCCAGCGACATGGCGAGCCCGGTGAACTGCGGCACCATGGCATTGCGCGCGATGTACGAGCGCAGGATACGGTTCTTCGGTACGCCACCAAGTTCGGCGAAGGTCACATAGTCCTCGGTGATGATGTTGGAGACCAGCGCCCGCATGCCGATCAGCCAGCCACCTGTGCCGACAAGGATCAGCGAGAGCGCCGGCAGGATGGAGTGCTTCAGAATGTCGAGAACCAGCGCAAAGGACAGTTGCAGATTGGTGTTCATCTCATAGCCGCCGTTGATCGGCAGGATCGGCCAGAGATAGCCGAAGAGGATGATCAGCACGAAGGCGAGAATGTAATAGGGGATCGGCTGCATCGCGATGAAGACGAGGCTGACAGCTTTCAGCACCATGCTCTTGCGGTAGTAGCCCGCGAGCGCGCCGATTGTGTTGCCGAGGATGAAGGTAAACAGCGTCGCAACCGTCATCAGGCCGATCGTCCACGGCAAGGACCGCAGGATGATGGTCGAGACGGGCGTCGGAAAGGCGGAGAGCGAAGGTCCGAGATCGCCAGTCGCGAGACGCGTCCAGAAATGCACATATTGCTGCCAGAGCGAACCCTCCATGCCGTAGAGCTCGCGAAGCGACTGGCGCATGAGGTCGACGGCGCGAGGATCGGACTGCCCCATCTGCTGGATAGCGCCGATACTCTGCTCGACGGGATCGATCGGGGTCATATGGGTGATGAAGAAGGTCGCGGAAATACCGAGAAAGACAACGAGCAGGAACTGGCCAAATCGCTTCAATACGAAAATGGGATAGGACGCCATGCCGTCGTTTTCCTTGCTGCTTGCGCTTCATCACTCTTCAAAAAAGGGTCGCCGGACTCGCTTAATGTCCGGCGACAGGTGCCTGACGCGACAGAGCCGCGTCAGGGTTGGGAGGATTTATGGCTGCGCCGGCTTCAGCTTGACCATCATCAGCCGGGAATTCGCCCAATTGGGAACCGGATCGGTATAAGGGTCGGCGATCGTCGGGTAGCCTTTCCAGTAGGTCGTATCCATCGACGTGAAGACGTTGTAGGACATCAGCGGAATGGTCGGCATTTCGCGAGCGACAAGCTTCAGATAGTCCTTGCCAAGCTCGATACCCTTCGGATCGTCAGCACTCACCCGACGGATGCTCTCGATGATCTTGTCGAGCTCCGGATTGGACCAGCGCTGCCAGTTGCGGGCCGACTGGTTCTCGCCTTTCTTGGCAACGAAATCCGAATGCCAGCTCTCGAGGAAGAACGACAAGTCCGGATCGCCGCCCCATGTCTCAACGCTCCAGGCGATCGCGCATTGGAAATCGCCTGTTGCCAGCCCCTGCCAGACGGCGGAGGACGGAGCAGCCTTGGAGTCGATGCCGAAGGCAGCCCATTGCTGGGCGATCAGAGTGCCAGCGCGGGTGAAGACCGAGCGCGTATCGCCTTCCACCGTCAGGCGGATCTTGAAAGGCTGGCCGTCCGGCGTCATCCATTTACCGCCGACCTTCTTGAAGCCGGCCTTTTCCAGAAGCTCGGCCGCTGCCTGCGGATCGGGCTTCCACCAGCCATAGCCGAAGGCTGTGCTGATGGCCGCCGGATCGGTCGGAATCTGATCCTTGTACTTGGGCTGCTTGCGCAGCATATCGGCGACCTGCTGGCCGATCGTCGGGTCATAGGGCTTGATCTTGCGCTTGCCGGTATCAACTTCAAAATCTTTAAGCCAATCCTGCAACGGCGCCTGATAATCCTTCATGGCAATGGCTGTCGGCGGAACGCCAAGCGCTGAGAGCGTGGCGGCACCGCGATAGCTCGCCATGTCGACCGCCTTGATATCGATGAGCAGCGCAAGTGCCCAGCGAACATCGGGGTTCTTAAACAGTGGATCCTGCGTGTTGAAGATCACCGCCGGCAGCGTCGGATCGGGATGGGCGAAGGGGAAGCCCGGGAACCAGCTCTCACTCGTCTTGGATTTCTCCTTCAGCGTGAACATGCCTTCCGGCGTGTTATCGTGAATAATATCGAGATTGTGCTCCAGCTGGGCGATCGTGCGTTTATCCGGCGGGCCTGGATCCACGTAAGTGACATATTTCGGCCCCGGCTCGCCAAGGCGGGCAAGCGAGGTGCGCTGCCAATCATCGCGTTTTTCCCAGGTGTACCATTTGCCCTGTGGATCAAAACTTTTCAGCTTGTAGGCGCCGAGCGAGACCGGATTGGCGAAATCGTAGCGCACCGGATCGGCGACTTTTTCAAAGACATGTTTCGGCATGATCCAGGCGCCGTTCCACCGTACGGTGAAGATGGCGTGGAACCGCGAATTCGGCTTCTTCAGCTTGAAGACGACGGTATAGGGGTCCGGAGCCTCGACACTGGCGACCTGCACCGAAAAGGCAGCGCTCCAGTTCATGCCAGGATGGTCCATCTGGGTCTTGACCGTATAGACCACGTCATCGGCGGTGAACTCGACGCCGTCGCTCCAGTAGAGCCCCTTGCGCAGCTTCACCGTCATCTGGGTAAAGTCGTCATTATATTGCGGCTTGTCGGCGGCGAGAGAATTGTCCCAGGCCGAACCACCGAGCCCCTGTTCAGGGTCGATGTACCAGAGCGTATCCATCGTCAATTGCTGCAGGCCAGTCGAGACACCACCGCCGCCATTGACCCAGACATTGAACCAGCTGGGATTCTTGATCGTCCCTTCCGGGTTCTCGACAATCAGGGTCTCCTTGCGCGGCAAGGTCGTATATTCCTGTGCCTTGGCCGCCGCGACCAGACCGAACGTGGCCAGCGCGACACCGAAAGCAAGCTTCTTCCACTTCTGCATGATCTCCTCCCTAGTTATCCATCGGACGGCGAGCCAAACAAGGTGAGGCAAGCCGTGACTTTCAAACTCCCTGCGTTAGCCGGACCTTGAGCAATTCATGTCCAAACCGGCTCGCAACAGACCACCGTACCGACATGTATCGCCTCCTCGCGACATGCCGGACGTCATTGCAGGCCGGGGCGCGTTCAACCGCGTCCCGGCAACCAGCTATCACACCGACAGCCGGATCACGTTATAGGACAGCGGCTTCAGCGTAGCGCGAAGCCGGCCATCCTCGATCTTGGCGTCACCCGTCTTGGCGGGAACGACCGCATTGGGCCGGGACGCCGTGTTGACCGCCTCAAGCTTCTCGTGAACCATCTCGTACTGCTCGATGACGCGCGCGCCGGGGAAACCTTCCAGCCGGGTGTCAAGATCGAGTGCCGAGTCCAGATGGCGGTTCACGGCAAACAGGGTGACCGTATTCCCCGAGGCGTCGTGAACGGCGGAGACATCGAGATAGGGCACGTCGTCGGCCTCGTCGCTGTCGTAGGTCGGACCGTCGGTGACCGGCCGAAGCGCAAAGCCGCGGCCGTATTTCGAGGCGAAATAGAGCGGATAATAGATGGTCTGCCGCCAGGCGGGACCGCCATCCTCCGTCATAATCGGCGCGATCACATTCACGAGCTGGGCGATGCAGGCGATGCGGACCCGATCGGACCGGCGGATGAACGTGTTCAGAATGCCGCCGACCTGAAGAACATCCTCGAAATTATAGACGTCTTCGAGGAGGTGCGGCGCATCCGGCCACTCGTCGCGCGCAAGGATGTCCTTGTCCTGCTGGTTCGAGTGATACCAGACGTTCCATTCGTCGAAGGAAATGCCGATGGTCTTCTTCGAGCGTTTCTTCGCCTTGATATAGTCGATCACACCACCGATCGTGCCGATATAGCGATCGAGCTTCTCCGCCTTGGCGAGATAGTTGAGCGTGTTCTTCTCACGATTGGCGAAGTACATGTGCAGCGAGATATGGTCGGCGCTGTCGTAGCACTGTTCCAGAACCTGCGCTTCCCAATCCGGATAGGTCTTCATTTCCGAATTGGACGAACCGCAGACGACCAGCTCCAGCGACTTGTCGAAGCCGCGCATGGCCTTGGCCGTCTCGTCGGCCAGCCGACCATATTCGTAAGCCGATTTGTGACCAACCTGCCACGGACCGTCCATCTCGTTACCGAGGCACCACAGCTTCACGCCATGGGGATCGGCCCAGCCATGCTTGCGGCGCAGGTCCGACCAATAGGTGCCGCTTGGATGATTGCAATATTCAAGGAAGTTGCGTGCGTCATCAAGGCCGCGCGAACCCAGATTGACGGCAAGCATCGGCTTGGTGTTGGCCTTCTTGCACCAATCGACGAACTCGTTGACGCCGATCTGGTTGCTCTCGCGGGTACGCCAGGCAAGATCGAGGCGCACGGGACGCTCGGAACGAGGCCCCACCCCGTCTTCCCAATTATAGGCGGAGACGAAATTACCGCCAGGATAGCGGCAGTAAGGTGAATTCAGTTCGCGGACCAGTTCGATAACGTCCTGACGAAACCCGTCCGCATCCGCAGTCGGATGGCCGGGCTCATAGATGCCCCCGTAGATCGCCCTGCCCAGATGCTCCAGAAACGAGCTGTAGAGCCGATCGTCGATATCGGCAATCCGGAAATCGCGATGGATGACCACTTGCGCCTTCACTGCTATCCTCCCGTATATGTATCAGATATTTCGTTCTTATACCTAGATGCTGATACACTTTTGGCAAGCCGTCAACGCCAATTTATACGCCATCCAAGCTAAAAAATCGTCCCGCACTGCAAAAAATATAGACAAAATTCAGCAAATTCAATTGATTATGCGAAAATTGCCCGAGACCGTCATTCCATAGGAATGCCGACTATATATCACAATTTATGATTTGAATTTACGAGAGATCAATCCGCATCAGGATATCGCGGCCGTAATTGCCAAAACCGCGGCCGAATATGTTCACCCCGCCGGTATGGCGGGCATCATCGGCAATGCCGATCCGAAGCCGGATCGAGGAATGTTGGCTGATGGCAAGGTCATCGATGGTGACATCCGAAGCGGCGATGCCGTCGATGAATGTGCCCTTTTTCGAGATCCGCCAGGTCTTGAGCTTGCCGTATTGGGAGCCTTCGAGCTTCCACCAGCCCGGCGTGAAGGCGCCACGCTTGTCGCCGTAATCACCCGGCGACGTCCACATGCCGACGGCAACGCCGTTGACCCAGATGGTGATGTCGGAGGGCCAGTCGGGATTGGTTCCGGGAACTTCGGAAGACAGCTCCATCGAGAACTCAATGGCGTTGACGTTTTTGTTCAAGATCTTGGCGTTGTTGGGGAATTTATATTCCACATGCCCACGTCCGAACCACAGCAAACCGGCCTGCATGCGCTGGGGATCAAGGAAATAGTCGGGAACATCGAGCAGACCGATCACACCCTCGGTGGAGCAAAGCCCACACGGCGCATGGGTCTCGCAGCTCGTATAGAGACCGATCGGCATCGCCACTTCGATCACGTCTTCGTCGTGCTTCAAGGCGGGATCCTCGAAACTGACAAGGATCTCGTCATAAAGCGCGGAACAGATCTTCTGGTATCCCTTGCGGGCTTTTGCAGCCTTGGTTTCGACCAGGCCGGCCTCTTCCAGGATCATGATTCCGGTCGCAACCGTCGACTGTGGCAAGTCCAAGGCCCGCGCGATTTCATTCACATTCAGCGGGCCTTTGGAGCATAGCAACCTGAGCATATCCACGCGCGCAGGCACGGAGAGCGCTCGCAACGCCGCAGCATTCTCACCGGCATAGATCGTTAGAAAGCCGCGTTTCATCGTTTCCTGCGTGCCCCATCAATTACCTTCATTTATATCAGCATTTTTGATTTAACAAGACCATCGATGGATACAGATTGATTTCGCGTCTGGCGGCCTAATCTCCTGCGTGTGGCTGCTGCGGCCCGGCTGACTGCGAGTTACTCGGCGTTCACAATGTCGGCGTCCTGGATCGCGTCAGAATTCTGGCCAAAGTCCTGGGCCACGTCCGCTCCCCCCGCCCAGGCTTCCGCCTGGCTCATCAGGGAGACCATTTCCTTTTTCAATACATGCGATCGCAGGATATCAATCGCATGATTGGGGTTGGTGCGTGGATTGTAAAAGGTCTCAATATCCTCACCGGCCTCGCGCCTTGCCGTTTCCAGGCGCGCTTTCAATTCGCTCACATCGGCTTTCACCACAAAGTACCGTCTCATCGTTTCGATAAGGCTCCGGTCGCTTTCGTTCGACGTCATCAATTTTCCGTCTCGTTATTGTCGATCCGGCGCATTGATCTGATTCGAATGGCGAAATCTGGATGACGGTGTCGCTTGCAGGAGAGCGGCCATGGATAGAACCAAGCCGGCTATCGGCGATAGCTCTCTCCGCACGGCCGGCATTTATAAGATTTTTATATCTTTCCTCTTCCCGCCGTCTCGAACCTTAATGCGGTTTGGGCGCATATTGACATTAGAGATATCTAAAGGATGATCTCCATGCCGGGAAGAAACGAAAGGCGCCTTCTTTGAAGGTGCCTTCGGTCCATTTCGGTGTTCCACAAGAACAATCAAGGATCAACGATCGATGATGGACATTCTTCTTATCGGGATCGGCGTTTTATTTTTCATTCTGTGCATCGCTTATACCAAAGCCTGCGACAGCCTCTAGTCGGAGAGACACCAATGCTCCTGGATTATATTCTCGGCGGCGGCGTGACTATCTTCCTCACCGCCTACCTGATCTACGCCCTCATTCGCCCTGAGCGCTTTTAATTTTTAGCGCCAGATAGGGAAAGTTACCCCCATGACCTTCAATGGATGGCTTCAGATCCTGATCTATATCGGGATCCTTCTTTTGCTCGTCAAACCGCTCGGCGGTTACATGACGCGTGTCTTCACGGGCGAGCGCACACTTCTCTCCTACGTCCTCGGTCCGCTCGAACGGGGGATTTATCGCATTGCGGGAACGGATGAGCGCGAGGAGCAGCACTGGACGACCTATTCGATCTCCATGCTGCTGTTCAGCCTCGCCGGCTTCCTAATGCTCTATTTCCTTCAGCGGTTCCAGGCGAGCCTGCCCTACAATCCCGCGGGCATGTCCTCGATCGGCCCTGAGCTTTCGTTCAACAACGCCGCCAGCTTCGTGACCAACACCAACTGGCAGAGCTACGGCGGCGAAAGCACGATGTCCTATCTCGTGCAGATGGCCGGTTTCACCGTCCAGAATTTCGTCTCTGCCGCGACAGGCATCGCGCTTGCCATTGCGCTGATCCGCGCCTTTTCGCGTGCCTCCGGCAAGGCGATCGGCAACTTCTGGGTCGATCTGACCCGGGCAACACTTTATGTCCTGCTACCTGCCTGCATCGTCATGACATTGGTCTTCGTCTATCTCGGCGTACCGCAGACGCTCGGACCCTATGTCAACGCCACGACGCTCGAAGGCGCGCAGCAGACGATTGCCGTCGGCCCGGTTGCCTCGCAGCTTGCGATCAAAATGCTCGGCACCAATGGCGGCGGCTTCTTCAACGCTAACTCCGCTCACCCCTTCGAAAATCCGGACGCGATCTCCAATCTGATCCAGATGCTGGCGATCTTTGCCATCGGCGCAGCGCTCACCAACGTCTTCGGACGCATGGTCGGCAACCAGCGTCAGGGCTGGGCCATCCTCGCGGCGATGGGCACGCTGTTCATCGCCGGTGTCATCGTCACCTATTGGGCTGAAGCTGCCGGCAATCCGCTGGTGCATGCGCTCGGCGTCCAGGGCGGCAATATGGAAGGCAAGGAAGTCCGCTTCGGCATCACCATGTCGTCGCTCTTCGCGGTCATCACCACGGCGGCCTCCTGCGGCGCGGTCAACGGCATGCTCGGCAGCTTCACGGCGATTGGCGGCATGATCCCGTTGATCA
The DNA here is from genome assembly GCF_000281735.1 of Rhizobium sp. AP16. NCBI lineage: Bacteria > Pseudomonadati > Pseudomonadota > Alphaproteobacteria > Hyphomicrobiales > Rhizobiaceae > Rhizobium > Rhizobium sp. AP16. Next base: position 39,075 of record NZ_AJVM01000013.1, read on the forward strand.
ACCTGCAGCTCGGCGAAGTCATCGTCGGCGGTGTCGGCGCCGGTTTCTACGGCATCCTGATGTTCGTTATCATTGCCATCTTCGTCGCCGGCCTGATGGTCGGACGTACACCGGAATATCTCGGCAAGAAGATCGAGGCCAAGGAAGTGAAGATGGCGATGCTCGCCGTACTTTGCCTGCCGGCCGGCATGTTGATCTTTACGGCGATCTCCGTTGTTCTGCCCAGCGCAGTTGCCTCGATTGGCAATCCAGGCCCGCATGGCTTCTCGGAAATCCTCTACGCCTACAGCTCAGCGGCGGCGAATAACGGCTCGGCCTTCGCCGGTCTCTCCGCCAACACGACCTGGTACAACATCACGCTTGGTGTCGTCATGCTGATCGGCCGCTTCCTGGTCATCGTTCCGGCGCTCGCCATTGCCGGTTCGCTGATCGCCAAGAAGACGGTTCCCGCTTCGGCCGGCACCTTCCCAACGGATGGTCCGCTGTTCGTCGGCCTGCTGGTGGGCACGATCCTGATCGTCGGCGGCCTGACCTTCTTCCCGGCGCTCGCGCTCGGCCCCATCGTCGAGCATCTGTCGATGATCGCCGGCCAGGCCTTCTGAGGAACATAGCAATGACGCAGCCACTCATGCCCAGGCTTCGAAAGCTCATCGATCCACGCCCCTCAGACAGGGGGCGTGGCCCGGCCCGAACGGCCTGCGCTTCCGATGCCATTTTGGTGGCGATGGTCACGCTGCTCCTCGGCCTTGTGGTCTTCGGTTTCTTACTTGGCTGACCGGGCAATCCCGGTCTGCCGTTTCCCTCTTCACGCTGGAGTCTCTTATGAGCCAGTTAAAATCCGCGAGTATTTTGGATTCTCGCATCCTCGTTCCGGCCGTGGGCGCCGCTTTCCAAAAGCTGAACCCGCGGACGCTTGCCAAGAACCCCGTCATGTTCGTGGTCGCCGTCGTCTCGGCGCTGACCACCGTGCTCTTCCTGCGCGATCTCCTGACCGGCGGCGGCAATCTCGGCTTCTCCCTCCAGATCAATATCTGGCTCTGGTTCACCGTGCTGTTTGCCAACTTCGCCGAAGCCGTTGCTGAGGGCCGCGGCAAGGCGCAAGCCGAGTCGCTGCGCAAGTCGCGCACCGAGACCCAGGCAAAGCTTCTCTCCGGCAATAGCCGCACCGATTATAAGATGGTGCCCGGTACCAGCCTGAAAGTCGGCGATGTCGTGCTGGTCGAGGCCGGCGACATCATCCCCTCCGATGGCGAAGTCATCGAAGGCGTGGCCTCGGTCAACGAAGCGGCGATCACCGGTGAATCTGCCCCGGTCATCCGCGAATCCGGCGGCGACCGCTCGGCTGTCACCGGCGGCACGCAGGTGCTCTCCGATGAGATCCGCGTTCGCATCACGGCCGCTGCCGGCTCGACCTTCATCGACCGCATGATCGCGCTCGTCGAAGGCGCGGAGCGTCAGAAGACCCCGAACGAGATCGCGCTCAACATCCTGCTCGCCGGCATGACGCTGATCTTCGTGCTCGCCACGGTGACGATCCCGAGCTTTGCAGCTTACGCCGGCGGCTCGATCCCGACCGTCGTCCTCGTCGCTCTATTCGTAACGCTGATCCCGACCACCATCGGCGCGTTGCTGTCGGCCATCGGTATCGCCGGCATGGACCGCCTGGTGCGCTTCAACGTGCTCGCCATGTCTGGCCGTGCCGTCGAAGCTGCCGGCGACGTCGACACGCTGCTGCTCGACAAGACCGGCACGATTACCCTCGGCAACCGCCAGGCCACCTCCTTCCGCCCGGTCAAGGGCGTGACGGAGCAGGATCTGGCCGATGCGGCACAGCTCGCCTCGCTCGCCGACGAAACGCCCGAGGGACGCTCCATTGTCGTGCTCGCCAAGGAAAAATATGCGATCCGTGGCCGCGACATGACCAGCCTGAAGGCCACTTTCGTGCCCTTCACTGCCCAGACCCGCATGAGTGGCGTCGATGTCGAAGGCTCGTCTATCCGCAAGGGCGCGGTGGACGCGGTGTTGGCCTATGTCAACGGCAGCGCCGCTACTGCCTCCAGCACCGGCGCGACGGTGATTTCACGCACCAGCAGCGAGACCGTCCGCGAACTGCAAGCGATTTCGGACGAAATCTCCAAGGCCGGCGGCACGCCGCTTGCCGTTGCCCGCGACGGTCGCCTGCTTGGCGTCATCCAGCTCAAGGACATCGTCAAGGGCGGGATCCGCGAGCGTTTCGCCGAACTGCGCCGCATGGGCATCCGCACGGTGATGATCACTGGCGACAACCCGCTGACAGCCGCAGCCATCGCCGCGGAAGCCGGCGTGGATGATTTCCTCGCCCAGGCAACGCCGGAAATGAAGCTGGCGCTGATGCGCGAGGAGCAGGCCAAGGGCAAGCTCGTCGCCATGTGCGGTGACGGCACCAACGACGCCCCGGCGCTTGCCCAGGCCGACGTTGGCGTCGCCATGAATACCGGTACGGTCGCTGCCCGCGAGGCCGGCAACATGGTCGACCTCGACAGCGACCCGACCAAGCTCATTGAGATCGTCGAGATCGGCAAGCAATTGCTGATGACCCGCGGCGCGCTCACCACCTTCTCGATCGCCAACGACATCGCCAAGTATTTCGCCATCATCCCGGCGATGTTCATCGCGTTCTATCCGCAGTTGAAGATGCTGAACGTCATGGGGCTGGCGACGCCGCAGAGCGCCATCCTTTCCGCCATCATCTTCAACGCGCTGATCATCATTGCCCTGATCCCGCTGTCGCTGAAGGGCGTTCGCTATCGTCCGATCGGCGCCGGTGCCCTGCTCAGCCGCAATCTTCTGATCTACGGCCTAGGCGGCATTATCGTGCCCTTCATCGGCATCAAGGCCATCGATATGGCGATCACCGCCATCGGCCTGGTCTAAGGAGTCTTTCCCATGCTGAAACTAATCCGACCGGCCATCGTCATGATCGTGGTCACCACAGCCGTCACCGGCCTTGCCTATCCGCTTGCCATGACAGGGATCGCCCAGGCGCTCTTCCCGCATCAGGCAAACGGCAGCCTCGTGGAGAAGGACGGCAAGGTGATCGGCTCCAGCCTCATCGGCCAGAGCTTCACCGCCGACCGCTACTTCCACGGCCGTCCGTCGGCGACGACAGGTGCAGACCCGAACGACGCAACCAAAACAGTTGCCGCACCCTACAACGCCTCCAATTCCATGGGCTCCAATCTCGGTCCGACCAGTTCGAGCCTGATGACCCGTATCAAGGGCGATGTCGCAACGTTGCAGGCGCAGAACCCGAATGCCCCTGTTCCGATCGATCTGGTCACGACGTCCGGCAGCGGCCTCGATCCGCATATCTCGCCGGAGGATGCCTATTTCCAGATCCCGCGCGTCGCCAAGGCGCGCGGCCTGGATGAGGCCAAGCTCCGTTCGATCGTCGACGCTGCCGTCGAGCCTCGCGAACTCGGTGTTTTCGGCGAGCCCGTCGTCAACGTCCTGGCATTGAACCAGGCGTTGGATGCTTCTATGACTCAATAAGACCAAGAGGTTGAGGCGGCCATCACTGCCTCAACCATCGCCCGTCGAGAAAGACCGATCGATGCCAGATGATAGCCGCGACACGCTGAACAGGCCCTCTCCCGACGCGCTTCTGGAGAAGGCACGGCAGGAAACGCGCGGCCGTCTAAAGATCTTTCTGGGTGCAGCGCCCGGCGTCGGCAAGACCTACGAAATGCTGCTTTCCGGCAAGGCCAAGATTGCCGACGGTGTCGATGTCGTCGTTGGCGTAGTCGAGACCCACGGCCGGCGCGAGACGCAGGCCTTGCTCGAAGGCTACGAGATCATTCCCCGCGTCAATGTCGACTACAAGGGCCGCGCACTCGACGAGATGGACCTCGATGCCATTCTCAAACGCCGGCCTGGCCTCGTGCTCGTCGATGAACTCGCCCACTCCAACGCCCATGGCAGTCGGCATCCGAAGCGCTATCTCGACGTCAAGGAGCTGCTCGATCGCGGCATCGACGTCTATACGACGCTGAACATCCAGCACGTCGAAAGCCTGAACGATGTCGTGTCGCAGATCACGCGTGTCCGCGTCCGTGAAACCGTGCCGGATTCGATCATCGACCTAGCCGACGATGTCGAGATCATCGACCTGACCCCCGACGACCTGATCAAGCGCCTGCACGACGGCAAGGTCTATGTGTCGCGGACGGCCGAGCGGGCGCTGACCAACTACTTCACCCCCGGCAATCTGACGGCGCTGCGCGAACTGGCGCTGCGGCGTACGGCGCAGCGGGTCGACGACCAGCTTCTGACACACATGCAAGCACACGCGATCCCCGGCCCATGGGCTGCGGGCGAACGCGTACTGGTCTCCATCGATCATCATCCGCGCTCGGCTTCACTGGTGCGCTATGCCGCCCGCATGGCCTCGCGCCTGCGGGCGCCCTGGGCAGCCGTCTATGTCGAAACCAACCGGGCGATCAGCCTGACCGAGGCGCAACGCGACACCATTGCCGCGACACTCAGGCTTGCCGAGCAGCTTGGTGGCGAGGCCATCACCATTCCCGGCCGCGAAGTCGCCGAGGAGCTGCTCCGTCATTCCGCCAGCAACAATGTCACCCATATCGTCATCGGCTCGCCGAAGGTCGGCACCTGGCGGGACTGGTCCAGGGCTTCGGTCTCCTACGAATTGATCCGCAAGGCCGGCGACATCAGCGTTCATGTCATCTCCGGTAGCGATGCTGAGGCGTCGCCGGCGAGCCGCGGCGTCAAATCGGCGCCCGCGCCGACCCCATTCCAGTTGCGTGGCTATATCCTTGCGACACTCTATGTCGCCGTCGCGCTCGGTGTCTGCGTCATTCTCGATCAAGTGCTCGACGTCCGAAACCTGGCGCTGGTATTCCTGATGGCGGTGCTGGCGACCGCCGTCACCCAAGGCTTGCGGCCGGCGCTCTATTCCTGCCTGCTAGGCGCGCTCGCCTTCAACTTCTTCTTTCTGCCGCCGCGCTACACGCTGACGATCAGCGATCCCGAAAGCGTGCTAGCCTTCTTCTTCTTCCTCGGCGTCGCCATCATCGCCAGCAACCTGACCGCAACCGTGCAACGTCAGGCGGCATCGGCGCGCCAGCGGGCGCGAACGACCGAAGATCTCTATCTTTTCTCGAAGAAGCTTGCCGGCACCGGCACGCTTGATGACGTGCTTTGGGCTACAGCCTTCCAGCTCGCCTCGATGCTGAAGGTGCGCGTGGTGCTGTTGCTGCCGGAGGACGGCACGATTGCTGTCAAGGCCGGCTATCCACCCGATGATACGCTCGATGACGCCGATATCGCCGCCGCGCGCTGGGCCTGGGAGCATAATCATGCCGCCGGCCGTGGAGCCGATACGCTGCCGGGCGCCAAGCGCCTCTATGTGCCGTTGCGCACCGGCCGCACCGCCGTCGGCGTCATCGGCCTTGATAGCGACCGCCGTGACGGGCCGCTTTTGACGCCGGAGCAGCAGCGGCTTCTCGATGCCCTCGCCGATCAGGCCGCCCTTGCCATCGAGCGCGTGCAGCTCGTCGCCGATGTCGACCGCGCCAAGCTGGCCGTCGAGGCCGACCGGCTGCGTTCGGCCTTGCTGACCTCGATCTCGCATGACCTGAAAACGCCGCTTGCTGCCATTCTCGGGGCTGCCGGCACCTTGCGCGACTATCTAGAAACCATGTCGCATGAAGACCGCGTCGATCTGCTATCGACGGTGGTCGACGAGTCCGAGCGGCTGAACCGCTTCATCGCCAATCTGCTCGACATGACCAAGATTGAGTCCGGCGCAATGGAGCCGAATTATGCTCTCCACTACGGTGGCGATATCGTCGGCAGTGCGCTTCGGCGTGGCGCGAAAATCCTTGCCCGACATCGCGTCGAGACACAGATGCCGGCCGATCTGCCGATGGTGAAGGTCGATCCCGTGCTCTTTGAGCAGGTGCTGTTCAACCTGCTCGACAATGCCGCCAAATACGCGCCCGAAGAGTCCACCATCCGCCTGGAGGCCTGGGCCGATGTCGACAATGTCGTCTTTCGGATCATGGACGAAGGCCCCGGTATTCCGCCCGCCGATCTCGAGCGCGTCTTCGACACCTTCTATCGCGTCCGCAAGGGCGATCAGGTGCGGGCCGGCACGGGCCTCGGCCTTTCCATCTGCCGCGGCTTCATCGAGGCCATGGCCGGTACGATTACCGCGGGCAACCGCACGGACCGCCAGGGCGCGGTCTTCACCATTCGCCTGCCGAAACCAACAGATCTCCCCAAGCTGGATGAATTGAAATGAACACGACAGCCGTCAAGATACTCGTTGTCGATGACGAGCCGCCGATCCGCAAATTGCTGCGTGTCGGCCTGAGCGCCCAGGGCTATCTGGTCAATGAGGCCCCGAATGCCGCAGCAGCAAAACTGTCGGTGGAAGAAGATCGGCCCGACCTGATCATTCTCGACCTCGGCCTGCCCGACAAGCCCGGCCACGACCTGTTGCAGGAATGGCGCGAGGATGGACTGGAGATACCGGTCGTTATTCTCTCAAGCAGAACCGACGAGGCCGGCATCGTCAAGGCGCTTGAAACCGGCGCCGACGATTATGTCACCAAGCCTTTCGGCGTGAATGAACTCGCCGCGCGCATCCGCGTTGCACTCCGCCACCGCCTGCAGCAGCAGGGCGAAAAGGCGATCTTCCAGACCGGCGGCCTGTCGCTTGATCTCGTCAAGCGCATCGTCAAGGTCGACGGCAAGGAGGTAAAGCTCTCACCGAAGGAATACGACATCCTGCGGGTGCTGGCGCAGCATGCGGGCAAGGTGCTGACGCATCAGTTCCTGTTGAAACAGGTCTGGGGACCGGCGGCGGATGTGCAGTATCTGCGCGTCTACGTCCGCCAGCTCAGACAGAAGATCGAACAGATTCCGGATCAACCGCAATACATCACCACGGAGACCGGCGTCGGCTACCGCCTGCGTGAGCCGGAATGACGCCATGATCCCGTGGCTGCGCACCAGGCAGCGCCTCGTCGTAGAGACCGACGAGGCCAAGTCATGTTCGAATTATCGATGTCCGAGCCCGAGAGTGACCATGGACCTTTCCACCATCATCCTGCCCGAACATGTTTTTGTCGGTCTTTCCGCGCCGACAAAATGGCGGGCGCTGCAGCTTCTGTCGTCGAAGGCGGCCCGTTGCCTCGGCCTGGACGAAGGCGCGGTCCTGCAGGCATTGGAGGGACGAGAAAATCTGGGAACGACCGGGATCGGCAACGGCATCGCCGTTCCGCATGCGGCGATTGCCGGAATGACGCGCCCGCGCGGATTGATGGTTCGTTTCGGTCAACCGGTCGACTTCCAGGCGATCGATGATGTGCCGACGGATCTGGCCTTCGTGCTGCTCTTTGGCGAAAACGGCCGCAGCGAGTATCTGAACGTGCTCGCTGCCATCGCCAGGCGGCTCAGAGCGGAAGGTGTGCTGCCGGCCATGCGACAGGCAAAAACCGCTGACGAACTCTACTCGGTTTTCATGCCTGACTCGATTTGATAGCTTGCTAGCTGTCAGCCGCAGTCAAAGCGCAGGAATGTGATTTCACATTCCTTGATTATATGGGATTCCGTTCTATGTATGCGCGCTAAGCGGGAACAATCTTCGTTACTTTATACGACCAAGTTGATAGGGTTTAAGTAACAACGAAGGAGGTCACCCATGCAGACGATAAAGCTTTCCCGGCTTCTCGCCACCGCAGTTCTCATTGGCAGTTTCTCGCTGGCTGGCGCCGTAGCGCCGACATGGGCCGCGGACAAGACGCTTCTCAATGTTTCGTACGATCCGACGCGCGAACTGTACAAGGACTTCAACGCAGCCTTCGCCGCCAAGTGGAAGAAAGATACGGGTGAAACCATCAATATCAAGGCGTCGCATGGCGGCTCGGGCGCGCAGGCTCGCTCGGTCATCGACGGCCTTGATGCCGATGTCGTAACGCTGGCGCTCGAGGGCGACATCGACGCCATCGCCAAGGCCACGAAAAAGATCCCGGCCGACTGGAAGACCAAGTTCCCGAACAACAGCGTTCCCTACACGTCGACGATCGTATTCCTGGTGCGCAAGGGCAATCCGAAGGGCATCAAGGATTGGTCTGACCTAGTCAAGGACGGCGTCGAAGTCATCACGCCGAACCCGAAGACCTCCGGCGGCGCCCGCTGGAACATCCTGGCAGCCTGGGCCTGGGCCAAGCAGGCCAATGGTGGCGATGACGCCAAGGCGCAGGACTATGTCGCCCAGCTTCTGAAGCATGTGCCGGTGCTTGATACCGGTGCCCGTGGCGCGACCACGACCTTCGTCCAGCGCGGCCTCGGCGACGTTCTGCTTGCCTGGGAAAACGAGGCCTATCTGTCGCTCGAAGAACTCGGCCCCGATAAATTCGAGATCGTGACGCCCACCGTTTCGATCCGTGCCGATCCGCCGGTCGCCGTCGTTGACGGCAATGTCGATACCAAGGGCACCCGCAAGGAAGCCGAGGCTTACCTCAACTACCTCTATTCCGACGAGGGCCAGAAGATCGCGGCCAAGCATTACTACCGGCCGATCAAGCCGGAAGCAGCCGATCCCAAGGATATTGCACGGTTCCCCGCTTTGAAGCTTGCAACCATTGACGATTTTGGTGGATGGTCTCAAGCTCAGCCGAAGTTCTTCGCCGATGGCGGTGTCTTCGACCAGATTTACAAGCCGGGACAATAATTCTGAATGCATGCAATAACCCGCAAACGGTGGCGGTTTCGGCAGCCGAGTGTCATTCCGGGATTCGGATTGGCGCTCGGCGTTACCTTGACTTGGCTCATCCTGATCGTTCTCATCCCGCTCTCGGGATTGCTGTGGAAGAGCAGTTCTCTCGGCTGGTCCCAATTCTGGGCCATTGCACTTGATCAGCGCACTCTCAATGCCTTGCGCATGAGCTTTGGCGGCGCCTTCATCGCGGCGATCGTCAATGCCGTCTTTGGGCTGATCATGGCATGGGTCCTGGTGCGCTACCGCTTTCCCGGCAAGCGCATCATCGACGCCATGGTCGACCTGCCCTTCGCGCTGCCGACCGCCGTTGCCGGTATCGCGCTGACGACGCTTTATGCGCCGAACGGCTGGATCGGGCAGTTCTTGGCACCACTCGGCATCAAGATCGCCTTCACACCCATCGGCATCGTCATCGCACTGATCTTCGTCGGCCTGCCCTTCGTGGTGCGGACGGCGCAGCCGGTTATGGAGGAGATCGACCGCGAAGTCGAAGAGGCCGCGGCAACGCTCGGCGCCAGCCGCTTCCAGACGATCACCCGCGTCCTGCTGCCGGGCCTCGCGCCGGCCGCCCTCACCGGCTTTGCGCTCGCTTTTGCGCGTGCGGCCGGCGAATACGGCTCAGTGATCTTCATCGCCGGCAACAGACCCTATGTCTCGGAAATCGCACCATTGCTCATCGTCATCAAGCTCGAGGAGTATAATTACGCTGCGGCCACAGCGATCGCGACGATGATGCTGATCATTTCCTTCATCATGTTGCTGATCATCAATCTCATTCAATCCTGGAGCAGAAGGAGATACGGCTATGGCGCATGACGCCCCCTCCTCTGCCGACGCGGTTCATTCGGTCATCACCGAGAGCCGGTTCGCGCGCTGGATTTTCGTTGCTATCACGCTTGCCTTCCTGACGCTGATGGTGCTGATGCCGCTCGCCGCCGTCTTCGTCGAGGCCTTCCGCAAGGGGGTCGAACAATTCTTCAGCTCCCTGGTGGACGAAGAGACCTTCGCCGCTATCCGGCTGTCCTTGATCGTCGCCGGCATCAGCGTGCCGCTCAATCTGGTCTGCGGTGTCGCCGCCGCCTGGGCGATCGCCAAGTTCGAATTCAAGGGCAAGGCGTTCCTGACGACGCTGATCGATCTGCCGTTCTCCGTGTCGCCGGTTATCTCGGGCCTGGTCTTCGTGCTGCTGTTCAGCTCGAACAGCACGCTCGGCCCCTGGCTCCAGAGCCATGGCATCCAGATCCTGTTTGCGGTTCCCGGTCTGGTGCTGGCGACGATGTTCGTCACCTTCCCCTTCGTTGCCCGTGAATTGATCCCGCTGATGCAGGAACAGGGAAATGCGGACGAAGAAGCGGCCCTGTCGCTCGGCGCCAATGGCTGGCAGACCTTCTGGCATGTGACGCTGCCCAACATCAAATGGGGTCTGCTTTACGGCGTATTGCTCTGTAATGCCCGTGCCATGGGTGAGTTCGGCGCCGTGTCGGTCGTTTCCGGCCATATCCGCGGCGAAACCAACACCATGCCGCTGCAGGTCGAAATTCTCTATAACGAATATAATTTCTCGGGGGCCTTCGCGGTAGCCACGCTTCTCGCCCTGCTCGCCCTTGTCACACTTATACTGAAGACGCTGCTGGAATTGCGCTATAGCGATGAGATCGCAGGCAGCCGGCGTCACTGAGGGAATTGTTAATGGAAGTTCGCGTTCAAAACCTCCGCAAGGAATTCGGCCGCTTTCCGGCGCTGCATGATGTCTCGCTGGATATCCGCTCTAGTGAACTGATCGCGCTGCTCGGCCCTTCCGGCTCGGGCAAGACGACGCTTTTGCGTCTGATTGCCGGATTGGAATCGCCGACCGAGGGCCAGATCTTCTTCGGCGAGGAAGACGCATCGAGGAAGACGGTGCAGCAGCGCAATATCGGCTTCGTGTTTCAGCACTATGCGCTGTTCCGCCATATGACGGTGCTGGACAATATCGGCTTCGGTCTGAAGGTCCGTTCGGCATCGCGCCGTCCTCCTCGCGCCGAAATCCATCGCCGCGCCGTCGAGCTGCTGGAACTGGTGCAGCTCAACGGCCTCGAGAAGCGCTATCCGGCGCAATTGTCCGGCGGCCAGCGGCAGCGCGTCGCGCTTGCCCGCGCCATGGCGGTCGAACCGAACGTGCTGCTTCTCGACGAGCCTTTCGGCGCACTCGACGCGCAGGTGCGCAAGGATCTGCGCAAATGGCTGCGCGAGATCCACGACCGGACCGGGCACACCACTGTTTTCGTGACCCACGATCAGGAAGAGGCGCTGGAACTGGCCGACCGCGTCGTCGTGCTCAACAAGGGCGCGATCGAGCAGGTGGGCACGCCGGACGAGATCTATGACACGCCCAATTCGCCCTTCGTCTACGGCTTCATCGGCCAGTCCAACCGTGTGAAGGTGCGCGTCACCAATGGTGAGATCTGGTTCGAGGAGCGTCCGCTGGGCTTGAGCACCCCGCACGAGCCCGATGGCGAGGCCTATCTCTATTTCCGCCCGCACGATATCGAGCTGCATGAGGGCGACGGCGGCTGTATCGCCGGTCTGCTGACCTCCAGCCGCCGCGTTGCCGGCACCCGCCATATCGAAATGAACATCGGCGCGCAGCACGAAACCATCGAAATCGAGCTGTCGCCGGACAAGGCCGACGCGCTTGACCGCAACCGCATCGCCTTCAAGCCGACGCGCTGGAAATTGTTCCGCAACGTTGATTGAGGTTTTCTAGCCCCTCAATCCTCCGGATGCCCCGCTGCCGCAAAGCCGCCGCCCTGATAGATGACGGCCGGATCGGTCGGGTCTTCAGGAGCGGTGTTTGCCAATATCTGCTCGCGCCAGGCCGCCGCGCTGTCCTGCGGCTTCCAGCCGAGGAATGCGGCGTTGCGGTTGTCCCACCATTGCTCGTCATTGTTGGAGGCGCCATAGACGATCGTGTGCCCGAGGCGGGATGTCTCAAAGGCGCGGCCGCAGAGCGACAGAAAATCGCGAACGCTGAACCATGTCGCGAGCATGCGCGGATTGCGCGGCTCGGGAAAGCACGAGCCGATCCGCACCGATAGCGTCTCCTGTCCGAATTTATCGAAATAGAGGCTCGCCACCGCTTCGCCATAGACTTTCGAGACGCCGTAGAGCGAATCCGGGCGCGTCGGCACGGTGCTGTCGATGCGCTCGTCGCGGCGGTAGTAGCCGATCGCATGGTTGGAGCTGGCAAAGATGATACGCGGCATGCCGGCTTGGCGGGCCGCCTCGTAGAGATTGTAGAGCCCGATGATATTGCCCTGCAGGATCAGATCGAAGGCTTTCTCGGTGGAAACACCGCCGAGGTGAATGATGCCGTCGACACCCTGGACCAGCGCATCGACGCCGCTGCGGTCGGCAAGATCGCAGCCAACGAAGCGCTCGTTCGGGCGCAGGTCGTCCACCGCGACAATGTCGGAGAGCACGACGTTTTCGGCGATCTCTGAAAGAAGCGGTCTCAGCGCCTGACCGACGCCACCAGCGGCTCCGGTCATCAACAGGGTCTTCAGCATGGGTTTCCTCCCTTATGGGTCTCGTCGAAGCGGAACCTATAAGATGGGCTTTCGTCCGTCATCAACTATCCGTATCGTCCGCGCCTGAAAATCTGGGGATGCGGGATGCCGCGAGGCGCTCGAGCAATACCGACTGAAAGATTGAGGCGGATAGGTCTATTGCCCAGCCGTCGGCGCCACTGTCAGCTCAGACCCATAGGCTTCGCGCAGCTCCCTCTGCCCCGCGATCCGATCAACCGCCTTATGGAGCAGGATTGACGTATAGCCGTCCTTGAGGTTTCCCTCGATCAAGGTGACATCGGCATTTCCGGGATTGTCCGAGCGTTCGAACCAGTCGACGGAATGGTGCAGGAAATTCATTTCGAACGCCCTGTTGGTAACGCCATGACCGACGATAATGACATTGTCCCTGCCGTTCTTCGCGTCGTGCATGACGGTCTGAAGGAACAGACGGACCCGCTGCGCCACATCGGCCCGGCTCTCGCCGTCCGGCGGCCGCGCGTAGAACTTCCCGCTATTATTGCGCAGTCTCGCCCATTTTTCGAACTCCTCGGGAAACTTCCGTTTCTGTTCGGCATGATCGTAGATCTCAGTAAAGAGACCGAAATCCTGTTCCCGCAACAGGTAATCCTCGCGGATATCCTCGACCAATGCGTCCGGCAAGGCTTCCAGCAGGGCATCCTTGCTCTGTCGCGTCCTGAGATAGGGCGAGTGCCAGATGCTCTGCTTCCGCAACTCAGTAACCGGCAGTCCCTCGAGGTAGGACGCGATCACCCGCCCTGCCTCCAGCGCCTGCCGATAGCCCCACTGCGTCAACGGAACATTGTGATCACCGAACTGCCGGTAGGCCTGGTCGCTGATGTTGCCAAGGGATTCGCCGTGTCGAACGAGAAAAATACGCATCAGCAGTCCGCAATGTCGGATGAGGATTCGAGGCCATCATGGATGGGAAGTGCATTGCGTGCAACGGGTTAGCCCGCCTGCGTCCAGATGATTTCGTGAGCCTTCGCATTTCAGGCCGTTGCGGCGCGCGCCTCTGTTTCGGCCCTCAGCGTCTCAAGGCTGACCACAGCCTTGATCGGCAGGTGGTCCGAGGCGACACGCGCCAAGGGTGAATCATGCACCTCGACGGTCGAGATCAGCCCGCTTCGGTTGGCCATGATGCGGTCGAGTGCCAACAACGGCAGCGTGGAGGGAAAACTCGGAACTGCTGGCGGCAGCGGACCGAAGGCAGCCTGGAAGGTGTTGAGCGACGAGCGGTCGCCGAGCCGCCATTCGTTGAGATCGCCGAGCAGGATGGTCGGCGTGTCGTTATCCCGGCTCATCAACTCGACGATCAGGCGCGCCTGCTGAGCGCGGGATCGAAGCAGCAGCCCGAGATGGGCGGCGATGATCCTGAGCACCCCGCCGCGCGCCAGTTCGATTTCGGCAAGCAGCGCACCGCGCGGCTCGAGCCCCGGCAGGCTGATCTGATGCACGTCGCGCACCGTGCCCTGCTTGAACAGCACCACATTGCCATGCCAGCCATGCGCCTTGCTGGCGCCCGCCACCGGCACGGGAATAAGCCCGGTCTCGCGCTCCAGCCGGCGCAGATCGAGCAGGCCCGTGCGCTCGCCGAAGCGGGTGTCGGCCTCCTGCAGGCCGATGACATCGGCGTCGATTTCATGGATGACCCGGCTGATCCGCTCCGGATCGAAGCGACGGTCGGCACCGACACATTTGTGGACATTGTAGGAAGCGATCAACGTGCCTTCCGGACGCGTCCGGTCGTCAGCCTGCTTTGCCCGCGACTTCTTTCGGTTCTTTAGGGACTCGAAGATGCTTGTCCGAAGATTTTCGTTGTTTTTTCGCATCTGTCCGCTGGCCGTTTCCGTTCTCAAAATCCCCCACACCACGTCTTCGTGAGTATATGAACCGATTGCCGGGCTTGTCATGTGAAAAGGCTTGTAGCCGCAAACACAGCTACGTCATTTTCGTCAGAGATAGGGCGAACCGAGCCAGAGGACCTTTTCGATCAGCCGAACGATGATAGGGCGTGCCCGAAGCTTGGCGAGATCGACCGGTTTTGCCGTTTCAAGGACGGTGCCGATGCGGGCTTCGATCGCGCGGGCAAAGCCGTGGTCAATCACTTCCAGATCGACCTCGAAGTTCAGCCGCAGGGAGCGCGGGTCCAGGTTGGAGGAGCCGACATAGGCCCAGGTGCCATCGATTGCCATCAGCTTCGAATGGTCGAAGGCGCCTCTAGCGCGCCAGATGCGGCAATAGTCCTTCAGCATCTGGTCGAACTGCGCCGTCATGGCGCGATCGACCAGCACAAGATTATTGGCGGCCGGCACGACGATATCCACCTCGACGCCACGCCTTGCCGCCGTCACCAGGGCGCTGATCAGCTCGCGGTCCGGCAGGAAATAGGGCGACATGATACGGATGGAGGTGCGGGCGATCGACAGAGCGCCGATGAGCATCTTGTGGTTGGTCTCAAGGCTTCGGTCAGGTCCGGAGACGATGACGCGCATGAAGACCGGCGCGCCTGGCTCGTTCGCGGGCGTCGCAATCCGCCAGTGATCGCCGCTCAATACTTCGCCGGTCACAAAGCGCCAGTCTTCGGCCGCGGTGTTGAAAAGGTCGGCCACGGCCGGGCCGGTGATGCAGAAATGTGTGTCATGGGCGTAATGATCGGCGGCAAATTCCCGGGTAAAACCCTGGCGGATATTCATGCCGCCGGTCAGCGCGATGCGGCCGTCGACGACCAGGATCTTGCGGTGGGTGCGCAGGTTGGCATAGGGCAGTCGCAGGCCGATGATGACATTGCCGTTGAAGACATAGACCTCAACGCCGCCTTTGCTGAGATAGCCCATGATGCTCGGCACCGAATAGCGGGCACCGACGGCGTCAATCAGTACGCGCGCACTGACACCGCGCTTGACGGCTGCAATCAGAGCGTCGGCGATGCGCAGGCCGATCGGATCACGGTCGAAGATATAGGTCTCCAACAGGATGCTGCGTTCGGCACCGTCGATGGCGGCCTTCATCGCGGCGTAGGCGGCATCGCCGCTTTCCAGCATCTCGATGGTGTTGCCGGTGCTCATCGGATAGCGCGACACGCGGTCACCAAGCGTCTTCATCGATCCAAAACGCTCGCCAAAGGTCCGGCGCACGATGTCGCCCTGCGCGTCGAAACTGGCGAGCTCGCCCGCCGCATCCTTCTGGAAGAGAACACTGCGCTGCGAGCTCAGCGAAGCCCGGCGAATGCGGTTGATGCCGGCGACGGCATAGACCACTGCCCCGACGATGGGCGACAGGATGATGACGCCGACCCAGCCAATCGCGGCGCGAACATCCTCCTTCGTCATCGCCGCATGGATGGCGGCCACCGTCCCCATGGCGATGGACAGGACGGCAAGGAATTGGCCCCAATGGGCGATCAGCAAATCGAACATGCGCGGAGTATAACTTTGCGCACGAAAGCTGCAATCAGCCGTACGCCCCATCTATGCCGCACGACCGGCGGCAGTGGGGATGTGGATAGGTTTTGCATTAGATATTTTTAATTGAACGATGGTCGCGCTGTCGTCATATTGATTGTTCGGCCGCTTCGCTACCGTGCATACGGTATGTCGTTTTTCTCGTGCGAAGCGCCCGCCGTGGTTAGGGAGTCGAGACTCGAGGAATTTCTCCATGGCTTGTCGGAGCCAGCGTTTCGGGTGCTCGGGGGAGGCATGCAAGCCCGCGTTTCAAGAACGGGTATTTTTCATCAACCAATGTTCAATGATGCGAACGGAGATCGGCAATGTTGGAATCGCGGGATGAATGGATCGAGAAACGTGCCTACGCCATATGGGAAGCCGAGGGTTACCCTTCCGGCCGCGATGCGGTTCACTGGGAGCAGGCAAGCCAGGAGCGCATCGCTCTTGAGAAAAGCACCGGCAAGGACAAGAAGAGCACCGCCAAGCCCAAGGCGAAGATCGACGTCAAGCCCAAGGCAACGCCTAAGGTGAAGGCTACCGTGGCAGCAGCGACCAGCGACGTCGACGCCAAGGCTGCGCCGAAACGGGTATCGAAAAAAGTCGTTGAAGCGAAGGTTTGAAGCGCGTTTTGCTGTTGATGATCAATCAATGAAATGAGCGGCCCGGCATCAAGCACCGGGCCGTTTGCTTGACGCTCCCAACCATCGAAATTCGCAGCAATTTCCGCCGATTGCCCACTGGGCACAAACAGGTGTCACATATCGATGCTATCAGGTGAAGAGGGAGCTTCGCCATGAACGATAGGTGTGTGAATGACATGGGACATCGCTGTTCCGACTGTTGTCGCGGCGGCTTGCCATGTCATGGCCGAGCCGATGTGACGCCATGACATCTCTTCTCGTTCTCGCAACCCTCTATCTTCTGGCCGCACTTGTGGTGATCATCATCATCGACCGGTCCGTCGGTATCATGTTCCCCGCATCGGGCAAGGAAAGACGTGTAGCCAATCGCCGGCCGCTTCCGGATGTGCCGAAGCAATCATCTGCATCCCACTAAGATCGGAACTTTTTCCATGGCGACGGGTTGGTCTCCTTATCAGCAAAGAGGAGAAAGACCATGCCAAGAGGAGATAAATCCGCTTACACCGACAAGCAGAAGCGCAAGGCCGAGCACATCGAGGAAAGCTACGAAAGCCGCGGCGTTTCCGAGGATGAGGCCGAACGCCGCGCTTGGGCGACCGTCAACAAGGAAAGCGGCGGCGGTAAGAAATCCGGCTCCGGCCGGGGCCGTCCTGAAAACCATGCATCGTCCGAGAAAGGTGGTCGGATCGGCGGAAAAGCCTCCGCGAGCCGCTCCGCAGCTGAACGTTCGGCTTCCGCGAAGAAAGCGGCCGCTACCCGCAAGCGCAATGAGCAACAGGCACATCATTAGCCCGGCATTTGCGGAAAGGAGCCATACGGCCCGATCCGAGAAGAAATGGTCGCAGGTCCAGCCCCTTCCGTTCCGCCACGCCGATGCTAAGCTTCCATGACGATTGTGCGGGAACAGCAGGCGGTACTAGAGACGGGAGGAACTTCGAATGGCTTATGAGCTCTACTACTGGGATGGCATTCAGGGCCGTGGCGAATTCGTGCGTCTGGCGCTCGAGGAGGCTGGCGCCGATTACATCGACGTCAGCCGTGGTCCGGCAAGCGAGGGCCAGGGCATGCGTGCGATGTTTGCCGTGATGGAGAGCAAGTTGAAAGCGCATATTCCGCTCGCCCCACCCTTTCTGAAGGATGGCGATCTCGTCATCTCGCATGTCGCCAATATCCTGATGTATCTGGGTCCCAAACTCGGCCTTGCGCCGGAGGATCAAGGCCATCGCCATGTGGTCAACGGCCTGCAATTGACGATCACCGATCTCGTCGCCGAGGTGCACGACACCCACCACCCGATCGCCACCTCGAAATATTATGAGGAGCAAAAGGAGGAAGCCAAGGCCCGCGCCGCCGAGTTTCTCGACAATCGCATGCCGAAATTCCTCGGCTATTTCGAGCGCGTCTTGGAGCAAAATCCGAAGGGGCCAATACACATATTCGGCAACCGTCTCACCTATGTCGATCTATCATTGTTCCAGGTGTTCGAAGGGCTGCGCTATGCCTTCCCACGCGCAACAGCGCATCTGAGCGACGAGTATCCGCATCTGGCTGCTTTGCGCGAGACCGTTGCAAAACGACCGAACATTGCTCGCTACCTCGCATCCGAGCGCCGCATTCCCTTCAACGAAGATGATATCTTCCGGCATTATCCCGAGCTGGACAGGAGCGCGGCATGAGCGAAGCACGGTTACTCGCACTCTTCTTTCCGGCCTGCTGGAGCATCTGGGGATTGATCTGGGCTGCCGCAGCGTTCAGCGTCAAGAAGACGACGCGGAGCGAGGATCCACTGTCGCGGTTTTCTAACACCGCCCCGATCTGGATATGCGGCCTTCTGCTGCTGGTGCCCCCAGCCCGGCTTGGCCCACTCTCGTTCCAGATCGTTCCGCAGAATCTGATCTATTATGGCATTGGCGCGGTGCTAATGGCCGTCGGCCTAAGCTTTGCCGTCTGGGCGCGCTATCACATCGGCCGCAACTGGAGCGGCGTGATCACCGTCAAGGAGGATCATGCGCTGATCCGCACCGGCCCTTATGCCATCGTCCGTCATCCCATCTATTCCGGCCTGCTGCTCGCCATCATCGGTTCGGCGCTCGCGCGTGGCGATGTCGCCGCCTTGCTGGCGATCGCCTTCATGCTCTACGCCGTCCTGCGCCGCGTCAGCATCGAGGAACGCTGGATGAGCGAGACATTCGGTCAGGCCTATGTGGACTACAAGGCCACGACGCCGGCGCTCGTGCCGTTCGTGTAATAGAGGCTAGCCGTTCAGAGGCTTCGCGGCTTCGAAAAAATCGGCCCATGGATCGGCGAAGCGATCGTTCAGCCGCGAGGCTGCATTCTTGACGGTGAAGGAAGCCGGGCCGATCTTCCCGGTCAATTCTTCCCAGGCAAGCGGCATCGAAACTGCTGCCCCCGACCTCGCGCGGGCCGAATAGGGCGCGACAGCGGTATTGCCGCGACCGTTGCGCAGGTAGTCGATGAAGATGTGGCCGGCCCGTTTCGCTTTCGCGGCAACCGAAAGATATTCTTCCGGGCTGTCGGCGCTCATACCATGGGCGATCGCTTCAGCTGCGGCCTTGACAGTAGGCCACGTCGCCTTGGGCTTGAGCGGAGCGACCACATGCAATCCCTTGCCGCCCGACGTCTTGACGAAGGAGGCAAGCCCCATCTCCGCAAACCGCGCCTTTATGTCCTGCGCACCGGCGATAACCGCGCTCCAGGCGACATCATCGCCGGGGTCGAGGTCCATGATGATCATATCGGGCTTTTCCCAATGAGCCGTCGTCGTGCCCCAGGGGTGGATTTCCAGCGCGGCGGATTGGACGAGCGCGGCAAGTCCGTCAAAATCTCGGATCCTCAGCAATTTCTCGCCGTCCTTGTCCTCGGGATCAGCAATTTCCTCGATATGCGGATTGATACCTTTCCAGGCATGCTTCTGGAAAAAACGAGGGCCTTTTATGCCGTCGGGACAGCGCAGCAGCGCCAGCGGCCGATCAACGACGAAGGGTGCCATGCGCGGCCAGGCAAGCGCGTAGTAGTCGACAAGATCCTGTTTGCTGACGCCGTCATCCGGCCAATATATCCGCTCCGGATGCGTCAGCTGCACGGAGGTCTTCGCAAGGTCCTGTGTGGGCGTCTTTGCCATCCGCATACGCTCCATCATCGGTGCTGCACCGGGCATAGATTACCATTGCCCGGTGCAAGAAGTCGATTGCCGGCTGCACCTCACGGCATCAGTTGGCCACCATTCACCTCGATGACCTGGCCAGTGATGTAGCCGGAAAGGGTTGGCGAGGCGAGGAAAAGGTAGGCGCCGACGCAATCTTCCGAGGTGCCGACAAAGCCCATGGGAATGGTCTTGCGCTGCAATTCCATCTGCTCGTCATTGGTATAGCGCTCGTGGAACGGCGTCGCGATAACGCCCGGCGCCACGGCATTGACGCGGATCTTGTCACCGACGAATTCCTTGGCATGGCCATGGGTGATGGTCGAGACGAAGCCCTTGGAGGCGGCGTAGAGGATCGCACCGTTGCCGCCGCCATTGCGGGCGGCGATCGAGGTGGTGTTGATGATAAAGCCGCCCTGCTTCTTCAAGTGCGGGTGCGCGGCCCGGGTCGCGGCGAGCACCGAGCGGGCGTTGAGATTCATCACGCGCTCATAATGTGCATCGGTCATCTCGGAGGTTGGGACACGGCCAAGCATGCCGCCGGCATTGTTGATCAGACCGTCGAGACCACCGAAAGCTTCTGCCGTTTCGTTGACCACGCGCTCGGTCTCGCCGTCCTGCGAAACGTCACCCTGGACCAGATGCACCTTCCCGCCAGCGGCGGTGATCTCTGCGGCGAGCTTTTCGGCCGGCTCGCGACTGGCATTGAAGTGGATGCCGACCTTCATGCCCTGCTGCGCAAAAGCGCGGGCAAGGGCCGCGCCGATGCCGGTCGAGGCGCCGGTGATCAGCACCCGCTTGCCCGCGAGGTCGGGAATACGAATGGATGCGAGGGATTGCGCGAGTTCTGTCATGACGGCTCCTCCTGAAAGTCGACAACAAATCATACGATGAAATCGCGACTGTAATATCAGGCGGAAGCGCGGCGCGGCAATGCGCGAGAGACAAACAAAAGCGGGCCGCCCGGAACATTCCGCGCGGCCTGCCGTCAATTCATCGTGAGGGGATCAGACCCGCTCGAGTGCAATGGCGATACCCTGGCCGACACCGATGCACATGGTCGACAGCGAGTAGCGCCCACCGATTTGCTTCAATTCCAGCGCTGCCGTGCCGGTGATACGGGCGCCTGACATGCCGAGCGGATGGCCGAGCGCGATGGCCCCGCCGTTGCGGTTGACGCGGGCATCGTCGCCGGCAATGCCGAGTTCACGCAGAACGGCAAGGCCCTGCGAGGCGAAGGCCTCGTTTAGTTCGATGACGTCGAACTGTTCCTGGCGCATGCCAAGCCGTGCCATCAGCTTGCGCGACGCCGGAACTGGGCCGATGCCCATGACGCGCGGCGGCACGCCGGCGGCAGCGCCGCCGAGGATGCGGGCAATCGGCGTCAGGCCATATTTCTTCACTGCCGCTTCCGAAGCAATGATCAGCGCCGCAGCGCCGTCGTTGACGCCGGAAGCATTGCCGGCGGTGACCGTGCCGCCTTCCTTCTTGAACGGCGTACCGAGCTTGGCCAAAGTCTCGATCGTCGTGGCGCGCGGATGCTCGTCCTTGCCGACGACGATGGCATCGCCTTTGCGCTGAGGAATGGTGACCGGGGTGATCTCCTTGGCGAGACGGCCGTTTTCCTGTGCGGCGGCCGCCTTGGCCTGAGAGTGGACGGCAAAGGCGTCCTGGTCTTCGCGGCTGACCTTATAGTCCTCAGCAACATTCTCGCCGGTTTCCGGCATGGAATCGACGCCATATTGCTTTTTCATCAGCGGATTAATGAAGCGCCAGCCGATAGTGGTGTCGTAGATCTCGGCGTTGCGCGAAAAGGCGCTGTCCGCCTTGGGGATGACGAAGGGCGCCCGCGACATGCTCTCGACGCCACCGGCGATCATCAGTTCGGCTTCGCCCGCGCGAATGGCTCGCGCGGCAGCAACGACGGCGTCCATACCCGAGCCGCAGAGGCGGTTGATCGTCGTACCCGAAACCGAGACGGGCAAGCCGGCGAGCAGCGCCGACATGCGCGCGACGTTTCTATTGTCCTCGCCCGCCTGGTTGGCGCAGCCATAGATCACGTCATCGACGGCTTCCCAATCGACTGAACCGTTGCGCTCGATGAGTGCCTTCAAGGGCACTGCACCGAGATCGTCGGCGCGCACGGAGGAGAGCGAGCCGCCAAAACGGCCAATGGGGGTGCGGATATAGTCGCAGATAAAGGCTTCGGTCATGGTCTTTTCCTTAGAGCGCCGGCACGACGAGGTCGGCGACGGAACCATTCGTATGGAGCGGTGCGCCGGTCATCGCCTGCAGCTCGTCCATGGTCATGGCTGCCAGCTTCTCACGCACGACGAAACGTCCATTGGCGATATCGATGACGGCATGGCTCGTATAGACGCGGGTGATGCAGCCGACGCCGGTCAGCGGGAAAGTGCAGGCGTCAACCAGTTTCGGCTTGCCATCCTTGGTCACATGTTCGGTGATGACGAAAACCTGTTTGGCGCCATGCACCAGGTCCATCGCCCCGCCAACGGCAGGCACGCCCTTGGAGCCGACGCGCCAGTTGGCAAGGTCACCGTTCTGCGCCACCTGATAGGCACCGAGGATCGCCACATCCAGATGGCCACCACGCACCATGGCAAAGCTATCGGCGTGGTGGAAGAAGGCAGCACCGGGCTTCAGCGTGACGGCTTTCTTGCCGGCGTTGATCAGATCCCAATCTTCCTCACCCTCTGCTGGCGGCTCACCGAAATCGAGGATGCCGTTTTCCGTGTGAAAGATTGCCTGGCGTCCGGGGGGCTGGTAGCGGGCGACCATTTCCGGGAAGCCGATGCCGAGATTCACATAGGCGCCGTCCTGAATATCTTGAGCCGCGCGCCAGGCGATCTGGGCGTTGGAGAGCTTGATGTCGTCGCGTGTGTCGATGGTCATGCGTATACCACTCCGGCCCGAATGAGACTTTCTTCCTGTTGTGGATCGGCGACTTCCACGACGCCGTTGACGAAGATGCCTGGGGTGACGATGTGCTCGGGATCGAGCTCGCCGAGGGCGACAATTTTCGAGACCTGCGCGATCGTCCTGGCTGCGGCCATGCACATCAGCGGATTAAAATTGCGGCCGGCCTTGTTGTAGATGAGGTTGCCATGCACATCGCCGACCTGGGCTTTGACGATGGCAAAATCGGCCTTGAGCCAACGCTCCTGAACATAGTTGCGGCCGTCGAATTCGGCTATGACCTTGCCGTTTGCGAGCTCGGTGCCATAGGCGGTCGGCGTGTAAAAGGCCGGGATTCCGGCGCCGCCGGCGCGGATGCGCTCGGCCAGAGTCCCCTGGGGCACCAGTTCCAGCTCGATTTCGCCCGCCAGATAGCGGTCCGTGAAGGCGCGTGGATCGGACGAACGTGGGAAAGAGCAGATCATCTTGCGGACCATGCCCGCATCGATCATCGCCGCGATGCCGATGCGCCCGTTGCCGGCATTGTTGTTGATAACGGTCAGGTTCTTCGGGCCTTTGTCGATCAGCGCATGAATGAGTTCGATCGGCGCGCCGGAACCACCGAAGCCGCCGATCATGATGGTCGCGCCATCGCCGATATCCGCGACGGCGGCTGCCGTGCTCGCAATTGTCTTGTCCATGCGGAAACTCCCGTTTGCCATTGCGGGCGGATAAAGACGGCCCGTCCTCTCCCTTCGAAATAGATCAGCGCAGGCTGGACGGCAATTAATTTGTGCGTTATTTGATTTTTGTTCATATATCGCACAAGTTGAAGGCAAATTTGGAGAGCATCATGCGGGAAACCGACTTTGTCAGCGGCTTTGCCAGGGGCCTGAAGGTGATCGAGGCTTTCGGCGAGACCCAGCAGCGCCTGACGATCGCCGAGGCGTCGAAGCTGACCGGCCTCGACCGCGCCACGGTGCGCCGCTCGTTGCTGACGCTGGCGGAGCTCGGCTATGCCGACTATGACGGCAAATTCTTCACGCTGACGCCGAAGATCCTGCGGCTCGGCCATGCCTATCTCGCCGCCACGCCGCTGCCGACGATCATCCAGCCCTATCTCGATCAACTTGCAGAACAGGCCGGCCACAATGCCTCGGCCTCGGTGCTTGATGGTACCGAGGTCGTCTATATCGCCCGCGCCGCGCAGCGTCGGGTGATGTCGATCAACCTCACCCCCGGCAGCCGCCTGCCCGCCTTCTGCGCCTCCATGGGCCGCGTGCTGCTCGCCGCCGTGCCGGAGAGCGAGGCGCGCGCCGTTCTGGCCCGGACGGACCTCAAGGCAAATACGCCGAATACAAAGACGGACCCGGAGGAGCTGATAGCCGAGTTTCGCCGCGTGCGGACTGAGGGTTACGCCGTCATCGACCAGGAACTGGAAATCGGACTCTGCTCCATCGCCGTCCCGGTGGAGAACGATCGCGGCCAGACGGTAGCAGCCATCAACATCGGCGCCCCAGCCGCCTATGTCGTCGCCGCCGAAATGGCCGAGCGGTTTCTGCCGCTATTGCGGGAGACGCAAAAGGCGTTGCGATTGGTTCTGCGCTGAGAAGCCCTACACCCCAAGCCTTTCCCGCTCGGCAATGCGCCAGGCGCGCGGCGTCTCTCCGGTCTGCTTCAGGAAGAAACGTGAGAAATAGGCGGGATCGGCAAAACCCAGGCGATAGCCGATTTCCTGCACCGAACCGAAGGTAAAGACCAGTTCGCGCTTGGCTTCGTCGATCAGTTTGCGGGCGATCAATTCGTGGATGGCTTGACCTGTCTTTCCGCGCACGATGCGGTTCAAATGGGTCGGCGAGATGCCGAGGGCTTCAGCGTAAAAAGCCGCTGGCTTATGGGAGCGGAAATACCGCTGGATCAGACCGTATAATACTTCCATCCGCCGCTCGCTCTCGTCGGACGCACCCCGCCCTTCTCCCTCCTGCTGCGAAAGGCGGGCGGTCAGGAGCAGCGCCGATGTCAGATAGGCTTCGAGCAGATCGTTGCGGCCACCACGCCGGTTGGCGAATTCGCCACCTAACCGTCTCAACGTTCCGGCAACGTAGGCCGCGTCCTCGTTCTCAACGTCGAGCCGTGTCAGGTGCGGCTTGGCCAGCCATTCGCCGAGCCGGCTGCGGTCGCCGGGCGAGGTTTTGAGGTGCGAGATCAGCACGGTGATGACAAAGCCGTCTATATCTCGGGAAAAGCGGAAGCCGTGATTGAGGCGTGGTGGCACGGTGATGACGGCGGGCGGCATGATCGCATGGCTTTCGCCGTCGAAGACCGCATCACCCGAGCCGGCGTCTATGTACAAGATCTGAAAGAAACTCTCGTGGCGGTGCGGCCGGATTTCCCAATGATGCAGGCTGCTACGCGAGGGTATGGTTTCGCAATGCAGCCAGAAATCAGGCTTCCGGCCGGTATTTTCACCATAGAGCTCATAGGTTGGCACAGGCCTCGACATGGCCCTCTCCCTCCGCCATGTTCAATTTGTGCAATTTCTCGGGTGAAATGTCCATTGTTACCGCCCTCTCCGCCGCGCAGAATTCGACAAAAGACGAAGCGCGGGAGGAGACCATGCGTACTCAGGTTGCCATTATCGGCTCAGGCCCTTCCGGCCTCTTGCTCGGCCAATTGCTGACCGAAGCCGGCATCGATAACGTCATTCTCGATCGCGTCGGCAAGGACTATATCCTCGGCCGAGTGCGCGCCGGCGTGCTGGAGGAAGGCACGGTCTGGCTGATGGACAAGGCACAGTCCGCAACGCGCCTGCACGCTGAAGGCCTGCCGCATGACGGCTTTTCGCTGGCTTTCGACGGCCGCGATCACCGCATCGATCTTCACGGCCTGACCGGCGGTAAGTGCGTGATGATCTATGGCCAGACAGAGCTGACCCGTGATCTGATGGCGCGTCGCGAGCAAAGCGGTGGCCTGACGATCTACGACGCCGCCAATGTTTGCCCGCATGAATTCGACGGCGCCGCACCCTATCTCACCTACGAAAAAGATGGCGTCGCACACCGTATCGATTGCGACTTCATCGCCGGCTGCGACGGCTTTCATGGCGTCAGCCGGAAATCGGTTCCGGAAAAGGCGATCCGCTGCTTCGAGAAGGTCTATCCCTTCGGCTGGCTCGGCCTGCTTGCCGACGCCCCGCCCGTCAATCATGAATTGATCTATGCCAACCATCCGCGCGGCTTTGCGCTCTGTTCGATGCGGTCGATGACGCGCAGCCGTTATTACATCCAGTGCCCGCTGGAGGAGAAGATAGAGAACTGGAGCGACGACCGCTTCTGGGACGAGCTGCGCCGCCGCCTGCCGGGTCACCATGCCGAGGCCCTGATCACCGCACCCTCGTTCGAGAAATCGATCGCGCCGCTGCGCTCCTTCGTCGCCGAACCGATGCGCTTCGGCCGCCTATTCCTTGTCGGCGATGCCGCCCATATCGTGCCGCCCACGGGCGCCAAGGGCCTGAACCTTGCGGCGAGCGACGTCCATTATCTCTTCTCGGGCTTGATTGAGCATTATCATGATCGCTCCAACGACGGCCTAGACGCCTATTCCGCCCATGCACTTGCCCGCGTCTGGAAGGCGGTGCGCTTTTCCTGGTGGATGACGACCATGATGCATCGCTTCCCCGACACCGGTGATTTCGATCAGAAGATCCAGGAGGCGGAGCTCGATTATCTGACCCATTCGTGCGCCGCCTCGACAGCTCTTGCCGAAAATTATGTCGGTCTTCCGTTCTGAATCAACCTAAGGCTTCTTCGCCACTTCGTCGGCCGCCTCGCGGATCGTTTGCATCAAGATCGACAGCGGCATGCTGGGAATGGCGTCGGTACGCATGGTGAGCCCAACCGGCCCCCTCGTCTCGCTGGTGTCGATCGGCAGCAGGCTGAGCAGACCATCCTCGACATCGCCGGCGACGACGCCAGTCGAAATGATCCAGACGGCATCGCTGGAGCGCACGAAGGCGCGACCGAAGGAATCCGATACCGTCTCGATCTGGTTCGGCAGGCTGGCGACGCCGTTGGAGATGAGAAAGCTCTCGACGAAGGGGCGGATGATTGAACCGCGAGGGGGCATCAGGATCGTGTATTTGCCGAGATTGGAAAACAGCGATTGCCTGGCCTTCAGCAGCGGATGCCCTGTCCGCACAGCAAAGACGACCTGTTCGGAGTAAAGATGCTCGAAGGAAAAACCCGCCATCTTGTCTGGGCTGCTCAGGCGTCCGACGACGAGATCGAGATCGCCGACGCGGAGCTGCTCCAGAAGCACTGCATTCTCACCGGTGACGATCTTAATGCGGCTCCAGGTTTCTTCCTTCAGGAACAGTTCCATCGCCCGCGGCATGATCCGCGTCGAGACGGTCGGAAGCGCGCCGATCCGGATCGGCGGCGCCTCGCCGGATCGTTCCTGCGAAACCGAATCGAGGCCTTGCCTCAGCGCTGTCAGCGCAGCGCCCGCATGGCGCAGGAAGACTTCGCCGTAGCGGGTGATCTTGATCCCGCGCCCGTCGCGCTCGAACACCGCGACGCCCAGCGCCTCCTCCAATTCGCGGATGGTCTTGGTCACCGCCGGCTGGCTGACATGCAGGAGGCCAGCCGCCTTGACCACGCTTTTCTGCCGCGCGACCTCGACAAAAGTCTGGAGATGGCGGAATTTGACGCGCGTGTCGATCATGACTTTAATAACCTTTTGGTTATTGGAAATCCATAAAATATCATTTTACTTAACCAGATTAAACCTACAATCTCGCTGTCGAGGAGATTTCCAGTGCAGTTCGCCCGTATCAACGACGTCACGATCCATTATCAGATCATCGGTGCTGCCGGTGACAAGCCGGTGCTTGTCTTTGCCAATTCGCTTGGCACGGATTTCCGCATCTGGCGCGACGTGATCGTCAGGCTCGCCGGCGATTTCGCCATCGTGCTCTACGACAAGCGTGGCCATGGCCTCTCCGATATCGGCCAAGTGCCTTACGCGATCGAGGATCACGCCACCGATCTCGCCGGGCTGCTTGATCTACTCAACGTCAAGAACGCCATCATTTGCGGCCTCTCGGTCGGCGGGCTGATCGCGCAGTCGCTCTACCGGAGACGGCCGGATCTGGTACGCGCGCTCATCCTTTGCGACACAGCCCACAAGATCGGCACTGCCGATAACTGGAATAGCCGCATCGCACAGGTAGAAACTCACGGCATTGAATCGATCGTCGACGCGGTGATGGAGCGCTGGTTCACGCCGGCTTTCCGCCGCCCGGAAAACACGGCCTTCGCCGGCTACTCCAACATGCTGACCCGTCAGCCGGCGGCGGGCTATGCAGCGACTTGCGCCGCGCTGCGCGACGCCGATTTTACCGAGGCAGCGAAGAAGATCGCGGTGCCGACCATCTGCATCGTCGGCGATCAGGACGGTTCGACACCGCCGGAACTGGTGCTGTCGACCGCCAAGCTCATTCCGAACGCACGTTATGAAGTGATCAAGGATGCAGGCCATATCCCCTGCGTCGAACAACCCGAGGCACTGACCGCCGTCATTCGCGCTTTCATCGATTTCGCTCTGCATGGAGAAAAGGCCCATGAATGAACCCAACGCTCCGTCCGAGCGCTATTGCCAGGGCATGGCGACGCGACGCGCCGTTCTCGGCGACAGCCATGTCGACCGCACCCAGTTAGCATCGACGGAGTTCGACCAGCCTTTCCAGGAGTTGATCACCGAAGCGGCGTGGGGTCATGTCTGGTCGCGTCCGACGCTCAGCAAGCGCGAGCGCTCGATTGTCACGATCGCGCTTCTGGCGGCACTCGGCCAGGATGACGAAGTGGCGATGCATGTCCGCGCGACGATTAATACCGGCGCGACACGCGACGATGTCCGCGAGGCGCTGTTGCATGTAGCAATCTACGCCGGCGTGCCGGCCGCCAATCACGCGATCAAGATCGCCAAGCAGGTTTTCGAACAGATGGACGCCGAGAAGGCGGCCTGAAGCGAGGCAACAATGTCTGACAAAAGCAATAGCAGGCCCGAAACGGGTGCCTTTTTCGGGCGTGATCGCGCCTGGCACGCGCCGGCCTTTACGCCGGGCTACAAGACCTCGGTGCTGCGGTCTCCACAGCGCGCGCTCCTGTCGCTGGACGGCACGATCTCCGAAATTACCGGCCCGGTCTTCGGGCATTCCATTCTCAGCGAGCACGACAACGACCTGATCCACAACTTCGCCAAGCCCGGCGAAAGTGCGATCGGCGAGCGCATCATCGTGCATGGCCGCGTGCTCGACGAGCGCAATCGGCCGGTTCCGGGCGCACTGCTCGAATTCTGGCAGGCCAATGCCGGCGGGCGGTATCGCCACAAGAAAGAAACCTACCTCGCCGCCCTCGATCCGAATTTCGGCGGTTGCGGCCGCGCCATCACCGACGAGGACGGCCACTATGCCTTCCGCACGGTGCGGCCAGGCGCCTATCCTTGGCCGAATGGCGTCAACGACTGGCGGCCGGCGCATATCCACTTCTCCATCTTCGGCCATGGCTTCGCGCAACGGCTGATCACGCAGATGTATTTCGAGGGCGATCCGATGATCTGGAAATGTCCGATCGTCGGCACGATCCCCGACAGAAAGGCGATCGAGCAGCTGATCGCGCCGCTCGACTGGGGCAACACGATCCCGATGGATGCGCGCGCCTATAAATTTGACATCGTATTGCGCGGACGCCGCTCGACGCTGTTCGAAAACCGGCTGGAGGGCAACTGATGGTGCAGGAACTCGGCTACCTCAAGGAAACGCCGTCGCAGACGGCTGGCCCCTATGTCCATATCGGCCTGACGCCGAATTTCTGCGATATCGGCGGCGTGTATGACACCGATCTCGGCGTGTCCATGGTCAACGACAAGACGCTGGGACAACGCATTACAGTCAAGGGTCGTATTTTCGACGGTGCCGATACGCTGGTGAAGGATGCCGTCGTCGAGATTTGGCAGGCCGACAGCGCCGGGCTCTACAACAGCCCTTCGGAGATGCGCGGGACGGCCGATCCGAACTTCACCGGCTGGGGCCGCTGCCCGACAAGCGCCGAAGACGGCGTCTTCTCGTTTGAGACGATCAAGCCGGGCCGCGCTCCCTATAAGGACGGGCGCAAGATGGCCCCGCATATCACGCTCTGGATCGTGGCGCGTGGCATCAATATCGGCCTGCATACGCGCCTATACTTTCCAGATGAAGCCAAGGCTAACGCCGAGGATCCTTTGCTTGCCCGCATCGAGCATCGCCAGCGTGTCGCCACCCTGATCGCCAGCCAGGAAGGGTCGGTCTATACGCTCGACGTGCATTTGCAGGGCGACAAGGAAACGGTTTTCCTCGATATATAGACCATGAGCATTTCCGCCTTCGACCACCCGTTTCTCTCCGGCCTCCTCGGCGACGAGGAGATTTCCGCTTATTTTTCAGCGGAAGCCGATATCCGCGCCATGCTCGCTTTCGAGGCCGCACTCGCCAAAGCCGAGGCGCGGCATGGCGTCATTCCGCAAGAGGCGGCTGAGCGGATCGCGGCAGTCTGCGGCACATTCCAGCCCGACATTGCCAGTCTGAAATCGGCGACGGCCACGGACGGCGTCGTCATTCCCGATCTCGTCAAGCAATTGCGCAAGGCCGTTGGCGGAGAGGCCGCGCAGCATGTGCATTTCGGCGCCACCAGCCAGGATGTCATAGACACCAGTCTGATGATCCGCCTGAAGGCGGTCTCCTTCCTGTTCACTGGCCGCCTTTTCGCGGTCACGTCTGGGCTCGAAAAACTCGACAAGCAGTTCGGCAAGAACCAACTTATGGGCCGCACCCGCATGCAGGCCGCCATCCCGATGACGGTCTCCGACCGGTTGCGCGCCTGGCGCACCCCGCTCGACAAATATCGCGACCGCCTGACCCAGGAGAGCTTTCCGCTTCAGTTCGGCGGCGCGGTCGGTACGCTGGAAAAATTGGGATCGAACGGCGCCGCTGTCCGCGCATCGCTGGCGCAGGAGCTCGACCTCACCGACGCGCCACAATGGCAAAGCCAACGGGGAGGCATCGCCGAGTTCGCCGGCCTGCTCTCGTTGATGTCTGGCAGTCTCGGCAAGATCGGCCAGGACATCGCCCTTCTGGCGCAGACCGGCGAGGAAATCGAGCTTGCCGGCGGCGGCGGCTCCTCGGCGATGCCGCATAAGCAGAACCCGGTCGCCGCAGAGACGCTGGTCGCGCTTGCCCGCTTCAACGCCGTCCAGCTCTCCGGCATCCATCAATCGCTGGTGCACGAACAGGAACGCTCGGGCGCCGCCTGGACGTTCGAATGGCTGCTGCTGCCACCGATGGTGATGGCCACCGCTGCCTCGCTGCGATCGGCGCGGGAATTGATCGGGAACGTGAAGCGGCTGGGCATAAATTCTTAAGCTGAAATTCAAGAAATAAACATAACCCTGGCATTATCGATGCAAGCGTTTATTTCATTTTACATCACTATTTCGTATGCCAGATTGACCGTAGCAGATCTGCGTAAAAGCAGGCTGGCCCGGGGAGCAGGCCAGTAGGGGAGGAGAAACTATGAAACGGGTTATTCTGGCCGCAATCGCGGCTATCGCCATCAGCAGTGCCGCCTATGCCGACACGATCAAGATCGGCGTCATCGGGCCGTTTTCGGGGCCATTCGCCCTGCAGGGCAAGAATTTCAAGGCCGGCATCGATGCCTATATGGCCATGCATGGCGGCAAGATTGGCGACAACGAGGTCGAGGTGATCTACCGCGACGTGCCGCAGGCCGATCCGGCCCAATCGAAGTCATCGGCGCAGGAACTGGT
Source organism: Rhizobium sp. AP16 (assembly GCF_000281735.1). Lineage (NCBI taxonomy): Bacteria > Pseudomonadati > Pseudomonadota > Alphaproteobacteria > Hyphomicrobiales > Rhizobiaceae > Rhizobium > Rhizobium sp. AP16. Next base: position 70,457 of record NZ_AJVM01000013.1, read on the forward strand.
GGTCAAGGAGCATGTGCAGTATCTGGCCGGCTTCTACTTCACCCCGGATGCCATGGCGGTGACGCCGATCCTCAAGCAGGCCAATGTGCCGATGGTGATCTTCAACGCCGCGACATCAGCGATCGTGACGAAGAGCCCGCTGGTGGTGCGAACCTCCTTCACCACCTGGCAGACATCGACACCGATCGCCAAGGTCGCGCATGACGGCGGCGTCAACAAGGTCATCTCCGTCGTCAGCGACTACGGTCCCGGCGTCGATGCTGAAAACGCCTTCAAAGCCGGTTTCGAGAAGGTCGGCGGCCAGGTCGTCGAGACGGTACGCATGCCGTTGTCGACCAACGATTTCAGCCCGATCATGCAGCGCATCAAGGATTCCGGTGCGCAAGGCGTCTTCGCCTTCCTGCCCTCCGGCCCGACCACACTCGGTTTCGTGAAGGCCTATAACGAGAATGGCCTGAAGGGCGCCGGCATCAAGCTGTTTTCGCCCGGCGACCTGACGCAGGAATCCGACCTGCCGGCGCTTGGTGATGCGGCGCTCGGCATGCAGACGACCTTCCATTACGCGATCTCGCATGACTCCCCGGAAAACAAGGCCTTCGTCGCTGCTGCCGACAAGGCGATCGGCAATCCGGCCGAACTCACCTTCCCGGCGGTCGGCGCTTTCGACGGCATGCATGTCATCTACAAGATGATCGAGGCGACCGGCGGCAAGCAGGACGCCCAGAAAGCCGTCGACGCGGTGAAGGGTCTCTCCTGGGTCAGCCCGCGCGGCCCGGTGACCATCGATCCGGAAAGCCGGCACATTACCCAGAACATCTATCTGCGCGAAGTCGCCAAGGCCGCCGACGGCACCTATTACAACAAGGAAATCCAGACCTTCGAAAAGCAGGGCGACCCCGGTTTGGCGGCGGTGAAATAGAGCCGCTCTTCCTGCGTCCTTCGACATGGCCAGGGAACGGGCGGCTTGCGCCCGTTCCCGCGGCAGAGGATTAAGGGAAGAGCAGAAGAAAGCAAACGGACCAGCCCGACCCATGCAAACCGTGTTCAGCATTGCAGTCGATGCCCTCGCCTACGGCATGGTGCTGTTCGTGATTTCCATTGGCCTCTCCGTCACCATGGGGCTGATGCGCGTCGTCAATCTGGCGCATGGCGCCTTTGCCATGATCGGCGGCTATATTGCCTCCTATGCGGCGCGGGATCTCGGCCTGGGTTATGCCGCCGCGGTTCTGCTGGCCGTCGTCGGCACGGTGATCATATCCATCCCGATCGAGCGGCTGCTCTATCGCCGTATCTATGGCGCGCCGGAGCTGACGCAGGTACTGATGACGATTGGCATTACCTTCTGCATCATCGGCATCGCCAACTATGTCTTCGGCCCGACGCTGAAGACCATCCCCTTGCCAAGCGAGCTGCAAGGCTCCGTCGATCTCGGCTTCCGCACGATTGGCACGCATCGCATCTTCGCGATCGTCTGCGGGCTCGTCGTCGCGCTGGCGCTATGGTTCACCATCGAGAAGACCTCGTTCGGCGTGAAGCTTCGCGCTTCAGTCGACAATGCCTCGATGGCGGCGGCCCTCGGCGTGCGTACCGAGATCGTTTATGCCGTCAGCTTCGCCGTCGCCGTCGGGCTTGCCGCCTTCGGTGGCGTCGTCGGCGCCGAACTGCTGCCGGTCGAGCCCTATTATGCCCTGCGCTATATGGTGACCTTCCTTGTCGTCGTCTCGGTCGGCGGCGCCGGTTCGATCGGGGGTGCGCTGCTTGCCTGCCTCATCCTTGGCGGCATCGATACCACCGGCCGCTATCTGATGCCGGAATATGGCGAGTTCTTCTTCTATCTCGCCGTCATCGCCATTGTCTGCGTCTTCCCACGCGGTCTAGCCGGAAGGGCGAAGTGATATGGCACTGACGACCATCGACCGAGAGACCATCGCCGCGACGAGCAACCGCCTTGCACTTAAGCGCGATGGTATTGCCATAGCGGTCATCCTCGTTCTGGCAGCCGCCGGCTATCTGCTGTTTCCCGACAATCTCGCGCTCCTGACGCGGTTGATCGCCATTGCTCTGCTTGTCCTGTCGCTCGATCTGGTCACAGGCTATTGCGGTGTGGCGACGCTCGGTCATGCGGCCCTGTTCGGCGCCGGCGCCTATGCCGCCGGCATCGCCTCGGCGCATTACGGCATCAATGATCCCTTGCTGATGACGCTGGTCGGCATCGTTGCCGGCGCGGTTGCGGGGCTGATTTGCGGCATCGTCATTCTAAGGGCGCACGGCCTGCCACAACTCGTGCTGTCGATCGCGCTGATTTATCTTTTCCACGAATTCGCCAACAAGGCATCGAGCTGGACCGGCGGCAGCGACGGGCTCTCCGGCATTTCCACCGACCCGCTGTTCGGCCTGTTCGAATTCGATCTCTATGGGCATACGGCCTATGTCTATGGCGTGGCGTTGCTGCTGGTCACACTGGTCCTGCTGCGCATCCTCGTGCGCTCGCCGTTCGGCATGCTCTGTCGCGGCATAAGGCAGGATCCCCTGCGCATCCGCGCCATGGGTGTCTCGCCGAAGGTCACGCTGATCAAGATGTATGTGATCTCAGGCGCCGTCGCCGGCGTTGGCGGCGCGCTGAATGCGATCTCGACCCAGGTGGTCGGGCTCGACAGCCTCTCTTTCACGCAATCGGCCGAGGCGCTGGTCATGCTCGTGCTCGGCGGCACCGGCTCGCTGTTCGGCGCGCTCGCCGGCACGCTGGTCTTCATGCTGTTCGAAGATTATGTCTCCGCCGCCAATCCCTTCCACTGGCTGACCATCGTCGGCCTGTTGCTGATCCTCGTGGTACTGTTCGCGCCGAAGGGCATCTATGGCACAGCCGCGACCTATCTTGCGCGCCGTCGGGAGGCTCGCACATGAGTGCAGTCTTCGAGGTCAATCATCTGAAGAAAGCCTTTGGCGGATTGACGGTGACCAATGATGTCAGCCTGTCGATGGCGCCGGGCGATCGCGTGGCACTGATCGGCCCCAACGGCGCTGGCAAGACCAGCTTCGTCAATCTGGTCACCGGCAATCTGCGGGCGGATGCCGGCGAGGTCAGTCTTGGCGGCGAGAGAGTGACCAAAATCGACGCCATCGGCCGCGTCCGGCGCGGGTTGGTGCGCTCCTTCCAGGTGACCCGGCTTTTCCAGGATATGACGCCAGCCGAGCATGTGGCGCTTGCCATCCTGCAGCGCTCCGGCCGCTCCGGCCGCATGTTCGGCAACTTCCTCGCCATGCGCAACGTCATGGCCGAGACCGGCGATCTGCTGAGCACGCTCGGCCTCGCCGATCTCATGCATCGCAAGGTCAGTGAAATCGCCTACGGCCAGCAGAGATTGCTGGAGATCGCCGTCGCCATGGCGCTGAAGCCGAAAGTGCTGTTGCTCGACGAGCCAGCCGCCGGCGTGCCGCAGAGCGATACCGGCCGCATCGAGCAAGCCCTGGCCGATCTGCCCACTGACCTTGCCGTACTGATGATCGAGCACGACATGGATCTGGTCTTTCGCTTCGCCAAGCGCGTCGTCGTGCTCGCCGCCGGTACCATCATCTTCGACGGCTCACCCGCCGACGTCACCAAGGATGCGCGGGTGCGCGAGGCCTATCTGGGGAGCTACGCCAATGCCGGCCACGCCGCTTGAAGTGGAAAACCTTTCAGCCGGTTACGGGCCGACGCGGGTGCTGGAAGGCATGTCTTTTTCCGTTCCGGCCGGCGCGCGGCTTGCCGTGCTCGGTCGCAATGGCATGGGCAAGACGACGCTGCTTGCCACACTTGCCGGCCAGACACGCCGCTATGAGGGCAGCATCCGCCTGGGGTCTACCGACGTTACCGGCCTGCCGAGCGCCAGGAGGGCACATCAGGGTCTCGGCTACGTGCCACAGACGCGCGATGTCTTTCCGACGCTGACGGTGGAGGAAAATCTCTCCGTCGGTTTAAAGGGCCGCCCCAAGACCGCGCTGCAGGAAGCCTACGACATGTTTCCGCGCCTCAAGGAGCGCCGCAAGAACCTCGGCAACCAGCTTTCCGGCGGCGAGCAGCAGATGCTGTCGACCGCCCGCACCATTCTCGGCCGCCCCTCGGTGCTGCTGCTTGATGAGCCGCTGGAAGGTCTCGCCCCTGTCATCTGCGAGGAGCTGATGGCAGCCTTTACCAATCTCGCCAAGACCGGCGACATGACCATCCTGCTGGTGGAACAGCGCATCCAGAGCGCACTGGATTTCGCCGATCAGGTGATCATCCTCGAACGCGGCCGGCTCGCCTGGCAGGGCACGCCGGGTGCGCTTTCTGAGGATCACGAGACGGTCGAACGCCTGCTCGGCGTCGGCGGCCTGCACTAGACACCCAAGCAGACGCCAGTCGCATGGGAGTACCCTCCCGGTAGCGAATAGGACCTTGCCGGGCCATCATGCTACGGGAGGAATCCGGGTTTCAAACCTGCCGGACGACGGTGCCGATCATATTGACGAGAAGGCGCGCGGCGGTCAGGGCCGAGAGGCCGTCAATGTCGGCGGGAGGATAGAGCTCGACAAGATCAAACCCTGCGATCCTGGCCCGCCTGCCAAGGCCCGCAATCAAGTCGATCACCTGCGTATAGGTGAGGCCGCCGGGTGTCCGCGCCGCCACGCCCGGCATGATGCTGGGATCAAGGCTATCACAGTCGAGAGTGACGACGACCCGCGCTCCCTCGGGAATATGACGAAGAGCGGCTTCGATGCCTTGGGTATGAACTTCGCGAGCAGTCACGAAACGGCTGCCGTAGTGCTGCGCCGCTTCGATATCGGTTAGGCGCGGGCTGCCGACACTACGGAGTCCAACCTGCACGATGCCGGCGACGTGCGGCATCTCGCTCGCACGGCGCATCGGGCTCGAATAACCGTGCCGCTCGCCATACACCTCGTCGCGCCAGTCGATATGGGCGTCGATCTGCAGGATCCAGACCGGCCCGTGATCCGAAAAACCGGCGACGAAGGGAATGGTTACGGAACAGTCGCCACCGAGCAGGATCGGTACGGCCGGCAACGCCAGGACCTCCCGCGTCTTCACCTCGATCCGAGCCCGATTGCCGGCATTGTCATACATGGTGGTCTCGATGTCACCGGCGTCGGTGCAGCAGACCGGCTTGCCGTCGAACAGTGGGCCGCCAAGATCGAAATCCCAATGATCTACGAGTGCAACATCGTCCTGGCTCGCAGCGCGAATGGCGCCGGCCGCCAGGACATAGCCGCTACTGTCCTTACCAGGATAGGTGCTGCCGTGACCGGCTGCGAAGATTATCGCGCGGGGCACGCGGCCATCGGCAAGGCGATCGTGAAGGCCGAGAAAGGAAGGAGAGGTGATCATTTTTGATGGTCTTGGTGATGGTTTAGCTGAAATTTCGGTGTTGAGGGTAAAGAATGGGGTCGTGTGTGGATGCCCATATCTTTCCAATTCCGTTTCACGTCGATGGAGCGAAATACAGATATCACCTCCGCTGCGCATGCCGAAACCATTAATACTGATTTGACGCCAAGCCTAACATTTCGCTCCCTGCCGGAATCGATTCCGATTCACCATCGCTGATAAGACATCGACGATTTATCGATATTTTATCAGCGATGTTCGAGCAATTTTGATGGAGGCGGTCTTGTCAGCCAGCGTAGCGGGTCATTGGGATTTCTGGATCGATCGTGGCGGTACTTTCACCGATGTCGTGGGGCGTGATCCCTCCGGAGAACTGCATGCCCGCAAGGTCCTGTCGGAAAATCCCGAGGCCTACCGCGACCGCGATGCCGCCGTCTATGGCATTCGCCTGCATCTTGGCCTCGCGAACGGCGAGCCGATCCCGGCCGGCCTCATCGGCGAGGTGCGTATGGGCACGACGGTTGCCACCAATGCGCTTCTGGAGCACAAGGGCGAGCGGCTGGCACTGGTGACGACCAAGGGTTTCCGCGACGCGCTACACCACGGCTATCAGGAGCGCAAGAAGATCTTCGCGACCGAGATCATCAAGCCGGAAGCGCTCTATGACGATGTCGTCGAGCTCGATATTGCCCGTACAGGCGCGCGCGTCATGTTCATGATGTCGTCGGGCGGGCTGACGGCTGCCGATATGTTTCAGGGCAAGGATACCATTCTCTCCGGCCCCGCCGGCGGTGTGGTCGGCCTCGTCAAGACCGGCAAGGAAAAGCAGATCCAGGTGACCGACAGGGGCCTGGAGGCGCTGACGCGCTATTCGAAGATCCACGAGCGGCGGCTGGTGGAGGCGACCAAGGTCTTTGGCCTGTCGCAGGACGATCTTTCCGGGATTGCATCACACCTGAGGGCTCTATCGGGTTATTACAAACAGGCAGCCCGGTCGGCCGCGACCCTATAATCGTTTTTACAGACACCTGATGCCCTTTTCCTTCGACGCCATACTTGGCTCTCGAAGGATTATCTATTCCGCTTCTGCGTACCTATATTAGATCAGTGCGATCTGTTGTTGAACGTCAGCCGAGCACTCGCGTTAATGAAACAACGGGATTTTGTTTTCACAGGAGCATGACTTTTGTGAAAATTGCTGGCTTCGCACGATAGGAAAAGTGTGCTTACGTTGACGGAAAGGGGAATGGTGTCAAAACTTCTATGAAAAACGATAGTTTCGAGCTTAGATTCTGGGGTGTACGGGGAAGTATTCCCGTATCGGGACCGGAATTCGAGCGTTACGGCGGGAATACGTCCTGCATCGAGTTACGGCATGACGGCAGGCGCATTATTTTTGACGCCGGAACCGGAGCGCGGGAAGCGGCGTTGTCGCTCGCCAAAGATGGCGTGCACGAAGTCGATATCTTCTTCACCCACTCGCACTACGACCACATGCTCGGCCTGCCCTTTTTCAAGCCTATCTACGATCCCGGGGTCAGCGTCGATCTCTGGTCGGGCCATCTCGCAGGCAAAACGACGACACGGCAACTGATCGGCCAGTTCATGCGGCCGCCCTGGTTCCCGGTGGAGCCGGATATCTGTCGCGCCACCATGGGTTTCCGTGATTTTGCGCCCGGCGATACGCTGAAGCCGCATCCGGGCATCGTCATCCACACCGCCAAACTCAACCATCCGGGCGGCTGCGTCGGCTACCGGATCGAATGGGCTGGCCGGATCATCGCGCTGGTCTACGATACAGAGCATGTAAACGGCCATATGGACGAAGCCGCCCTTGCACTGATGGCTGGGGCCGATCTCGCTGTCTATGATACGACCTACACCGAGGCGGAGATGTCGAAGCATCAGGGCTTCGGACATTCCACCTGGCGGGAAGGTGTCAGATTGGCGAAAGAGGCGGGTGCGAAGCGCCTTGCGCTTTTTCACCATGCGCAATGGCGCACGGACAAGGACCTCGACGATATGCAGCGCGATGCGCGCGAAAGCTTCCCCGGCGCCTTTGCCGCTTTCGACCGCCAGATGCTCGAGCTTTAAGCCACGAAATCGCCGACCGGACGCCAGTCGATGGCGGCATGGCCGGCTGTTTCCTGAAACAGTGTGTCGATGAAATCCCAGGCAAACGCATCATGGACGAGATGATGCGTGAGGATGCCGATCGGCTCATCCTTGCCGTCGAAGCGTTTTTTTAGCTCGCCGACCAAAACCTCCACCAGTTCCCCATGGGGACGTCCGCCGCGCGTGCCGTGCCAATCCATGATGTCGACATGGGTGTTGACCAGGGCGATCGGCCGCGGCTTTGCCAGCCCGTAGACGGAAACGGCGCGGTAGCCGAAGGGTGCAAGCTCCGGCAGCAGCGCCTTGTCGATGCGGTTCCACGGCGGCACCAGCATTGGAGCGAACTGACGGGGGTAAAGCTCTCTGAGCTTATCGAAACCCCGCCGGAGTTCGTCGAGCACGATCGCCTGCGGGCGATGCAGGCCAAGCTCCTGCTTCTTCGCCTCATCCGGCGCGTAATTGTGATGCGTCCAGCCATGGACCGTGACGGTCACCGCTTTTTGGCGCGCCAGACGCTCGGCGAGCGGCTTGCCGGTAGGTTCGGGAATGACCGCCAGAGCCATGGGCACATCGTATTTGTCTGAAAGTGCCAGCAGCTGATCGAGGGCCGCGGTCGGCTCGATGGCGTCGTCGTCGCGAAACCATAGTTTTGCCTTCCGCCCGGCCTCGGCCCAGCGCTGCAATTCATCACGCAGGGGCTGCCATTCAGCTCTATCGCTCATAAAAGGGATCTCCCAGATGTTTCCGCAGAATGGTCTCAAGTCGTTTCGAGGCGGCGGTCAAGGACCTCTCTTCGTGAACGAAACGATGGGCGGCCTTGGCCATCGCACTGCGTTTCCGCTCGTCGCTCAACAACTGCGCGATCGCATCGGCATAGGCTTTCAGATCGCCTTCGGGCGTCAGAATCCCCGTTACCCCGTTCATCACCACTTCCGGCACACCGGCGGTTGCCTGCGCCACGACCGGCAGGCCGGCCGCCTGCGCCTCGAGATAGGCAAGACCATAGGCCTCGCCACAGCCGGGCCAGACATAGATGCCCCCTGCCCGCAACTCCTCCACGATCTCCGATGCCGTGCGTTCTCCAAGCCAGGTGATGCGGTCGCTGTCGAAACCGGAAAACAGCGCTCGCACCTCCGCCCGCATCGGTCCGTCACCGATAATGGTCAGCGTCCACTCCCGCTCCCGGATCAATTCCAGCGCCCGGGCGAGCATCCCATAACTGTCGAATTTGTCGCCACGGCGCAACATCGCAACGGTGATCAACCGATGCGGTTCGCGCTCGCTGGCCAGAGGTCCGAAATGCGCGGTATCGATGAACGGCAGGAAACGCTCATATCGCCCCTCGGAGATGGCGTCGGCAAGACCGATCCGGTCGCGCTCGGTAAAGCACAGATTGACGGCGGCCTGCCGCACGGCGTCAGCGACGAGGCGCTGGTTGTCGCTCCAGCCATTATCATCATGCCGCTTGCCATAGGAAGCCTCGGCGGTGACATAGGCGATCCCGAGGCTAGCCGCGATCTTGGGACCGATCATGTCGGGCGTCTTGTAATAGGGATGGTAGGTGAACCACAGGTCCGGCGCAGTTTCGCCGCGCCATTTTTCCAGCAGGCGGGCGATTTCTTCTTCCGCTTTCCGGGTGATTTCGGCGCGCGGCCCCGCTTCCGGCGTCGGCGTGAAACTGCGCAGTTCAGAGGCAAGCTCAACCTGATGTCCCGCCATCTCGAAGGCCGCGATGATCAGCCGCGCCATCAGCCGATCGCCAGACGGCACCGGATGGTTGGGCGATTTCAGAGGGGCGTAGAAAGCGATCTTCATGGCGCGGGCCAATAGTTGACGATTAAGTGATAGTTTGGCCCGGAAATGTGACGGGAGACGCCCGAATTCCGGCGGGTTGCTTGACAATTAAGGCCCTGGCTTTAACGACCGTATTCTCGACAGCATGCGGCATTGCAGCTAGATGATTAGGCGATAACTGTTTTCCGTTCCCTTGTGAACGGGCAATGTAAATTGGATTTGATGACCACAGAGGCAAGAAAACCCATCATATCCGATCGTCTTGTACGAAAGTTCCGGCTTGGCTCCGGCCTGGTCATCTTCAGTTTCGTGATCATGCATCTGGCCAATCACTCCCTCGGATTGATCTCGCTCAGCGCTGCTACCGAGGCGCAGCATTGGTTCATGGTGGTCTGGCGCAACCCTGTTGGCACTGTTCTCTTCTACGGCGCTTTGATTGTCCATATCCTCCTCGTCCTGCGCATGCTCTACAAACGCCGCACGCTGGTCATGCCGGCGGGTGAGGCTTTCCAGATCGTTACCGGCTTGCTGGTGCCCCTGCTGTTGATCGACCACATCATCGCCACCCGCGTTGTTCACGAGATCTACGGCTATCACGACAATTACCGCGCCATCGTTCGCGGCCTCTGGGTCACTTCACCGCTCAACGGCGTGCGCCAGTCGATCGTGCTGCTGATCGTCTGGCTCCATGGCTGCATCGGCATCCATTTCTGGCTGCGCTATCGCGCCTGGTACACGGCCATCGCACCGGTCATGCTATCCTTCGCCATCACCCTGCCGGTTCTCGCCCTGCTCGGTTTTGCGGCCATGGGAAAGACGGTATCGCACGAGGCGGCGCAGGACGACGAGCGCGGCCTTCGTGGCGGCTATTACAGCGACATGCGCAGCCTTGGTGAAGCCGGCTCCATGCCGGGCAGCCAGGTAAGCATTACCCTATGGCCCTATCGCGCCGGCTTTTATGGTGCGTTCAGCATGTCGATTCTCGGCCTCTTCGCCTTCCGCACCCATCGAAGACTGCGCGAACGGCAGCATCAAGTGGCGATCCGTTATGCAGGCGGCGAAATCGTGCATGCGCCGCGCGGCTTCACCGTGCTCGAAGCGAGCCGTCTCGGCGGCATCCCGCATTATTCCGTTTGCGGCGGCAAGGGACAATGTTCCACCTGCCGTGTCCAGATCATCGAGGGCGCGGACAATCTGCCACCCCCCGAAGGGCTGGAGCAAAAGACCCTGAACCGGATCGGTGCCACGCCGGATGTTCGCCTTGCCTGCCAATTGCGCCCGACGGGAAATATCAGTGTCGTGCCGCTTCTGACACCGATGGCGGAAACGGCCATTCCCGTCTACAGCCAGACGGCAAGCCCCGGGCGCGAGCGCGAGATCGTCGTCTTCTTTTGCGACCTGCGCCATTTCACCGCGCTCACCGAATCGCGCCTGCCCTTCGACATCGTCTTCCTGCTCAACCGTTATTTTGCCATCGTCGGCCGTATCGTGGAGGAAAATGGCGGGCGGATGGACAAATTCATCGGTGACGGCGCCATGGCGCTGTTCGGCCTGCGCACCACGCCGAAGGAAGCCAACCGGCAGGCGCTGAAGGCGGCCGCCGAAATTGTCCGCGAAATCGACAAACTGAGCGCGGAACTGGCGGATGACCTCGCGGCACCGCTCGAAATCGCTATCGGCCTGCATACCGGGTCGGCGGTGGTTGGTTCGATGGGCTATGGCAATGTCAAGAACGTGACGGCGATCGGCGATACGGTCAACGTCGCAAGCCGTCTCGAAAGCGTCGCCAAGGAATTCAATCGTACGCTTGTCTTCTCCGAACCGGTGGCAGGCCTCTCCGGTGTCGATATCGCCGGCATCGAAAGCCGGGAGATCGCCGTTCGCGGCCGCGGCGAGCCTCTGCGCGTCTATATCGTTCGGAAGGAAGAGAGTGCTCGCTTTGCATAGATCGTTCAGGCGTGTAGGGATGACGCCCGATGTTCGACCGTAAGATTCTGACCGTTAAATTCTGGAAGCGCACCCTCCGCAAGACCAGGGATCGCATCGCCACGCGCCTGTTCGATACCCGCCTCGGCCGCGATATCCTGATCAGTGCCATCGGGCCGCGCGTGAAGACCATGACGGTGGATTGCGGCGATCATGTCATGAGCTTTTCGCCGACCGACTACATCGGCCGCAAGGTGTTCCGCAAAGGGCATTTCGAGCGTGACCATGTCGACCGGCTGCTGACGGTGCTGCGCGAGCGCGGCCTGCTGCGCAAGGGAACGGTGCTGCTCGAACTCGGCGGCAATATCGGCACGCAGACCTGCTACTTCGCGCTCAGCGGCGCCTATCGGCGGATCGTCACCGTCGAGCCCGACCCACGCAACTTCCGGCTTCTGTCGCTCAATATCGCCGATAACGGGTTTCAGGATCTGGTGACCGCCGTCAATTGCGCCGCCGGCGACCGCGAGGGGCAGCTCGATTTCTACCTGAACCACAAGAACCATGGCAAAAGCAGCGCCTTGCGGCAAAGCCCGAGCGACGAGAAGATTTCCGTGCCGGTCCGGCCTGTCGCCGATATTCTCGGCGAGGCCGGCGTCGAAGCTGCCGATGTCGGGCTGATCTGGATGGATATCGAGGGGTATGAGCCCGTTGCCGTCAGGTCCATGCAGGCGCTGATGGCCCTCAAGGTGCCGCTCTACATGGAGTTCACACCGGCCTTTTACGGCAAAGAACAGACATCCGCCTTCATCGCCGATCTCACTGCTTACTATACGGAATGCCTGGCTTTTTTCGAGGACCGCACCGTACCGATGAAGGTCGCCGACCTGCCGACCCAGGGCGAGCAGTTCGACGTCCTCTTCCTGCGCTAGCGCCTATCGGCGGCGATAGATGAAATAGCGGCCCGCCTTCACGCCTGGCGGCAAAGGCAATGGCTCGAGATCGGGATGATCGAGGGACAGGCCGCTGACGGCGATACCGCGCGGAGCCAACACACCCACCATGATCTCGGGCAGCCAGGTCAAGGTCACCGCATCCTTCTCCTCATAGCCGGTGCCGATATCGGCATGGGCAAGCGAGGCGCCGATGCCGATGAAATCCCGAGCCGTGTCCTTGATCTCACCGAGCACGAGATTACCGGCTTCCGGCATCGACGGACCATAGGCATTGGCGGCGCGATCGAAGGCAACGATGCGACGGTCGGAGAAAAGCTCGCGCAGGTGATCGAAGGTACGGCCATTGCCGAGCCCAAGCTCCAGCACGGGACCGTCGAGTGTTTTAACCTCATCTGCAATACCGTTGAGGATGTCGCGTTGCGCAGTCAGGCGACGGATGAAACTATCCAGGCGGCTCATCGTATCTGTCTTGTCCTTGGCATCGTGGTATCTCTCCCACAGCCGAAGTAGCATGGTGCACGTCGCCGCGTCGACCACCCGCTGGTTTTTCGATGCGGTTGCTGTAGGGATAGAGTGTTGCGGCGCGCGTGCAAGGGGGTGTGTCATGGCCGATCCGAACGACGATTTCTTTCGCGCATTGCCGGTTTTCACCCATTTCGAGGGTGTCACCGACAGCGACAATTACCGGCCGCTTCCCGACGACTGGCTGCTGGCGGTGGCCGATATCGTCAGCTCGACCAATGCGATCGCCGCCGGCCACTACAAATCCGTCAATATGGCCGGCGCCAGCGTGATTTCCGCCGTGCTCAACGCGCTGGACAAGGGCGATTATCCCTTCGTTTTCGGCGGCGACGGCGCGCTGGTGGCCATTCCTCGCTCCGGCGAAACGCGCGTGCGGGAGGCGCTCTCGGCGGTGCGGACCTGGGTGACGGAGGAATTGCAGCTCAGCCTGCGCACCGCGCTGGTGCCCATGGCGGATGTCCGCGCCGAAGGACTTGATGTAAGGGTCGCCCGCTTCAGCCCCAGCGATTTCGTGTCCTACGCCATGTTTGCCGGCGGTGGTGCGAGCTGGGCGGAAAGGCAGATGAAGGCCGGACGCTTTGCCGTCGAGGCGGCGGCGGCGGAGACACGGCCGGACCTGACCGGCCTCTCCTGCCGATGGAACCCGATCAAGGCCCATAATGGCGAGATCGTTTCTATCATCGCCGTTCCCGATCAAGCAGGCACCGGCCCGGAGTTTCGGCGCCTCGTGACTGACATCATCGCCATTTCCGCGGAGCAGAACCGCGACGGCCACCCTGTCCCTGTAGAAGGCCCAACACCGGCGCTTGCCTTCAAAGGCGCCAAATTCGAGGCTCGCGCCACGGCACCGCTGACCAATCGCTGGCGTCGCAAGCTTGCAATCGCAGGCCAGATCGTTCTCCTCTACATTCTCGACAAATTCGGCATCCGCGCGGCAACCTTCGACGCCAAGATTTACCGGCGAGATCTCGCCGCCAATTCCGACTTCCGTAAATTCGACGACGGGCTGAAGATGACCATCGATGTCGACGCTGCGCATCTTGCGCGCATCGAGACGCGATTGCGCGAAGCCGAGGCAGAAGGCGTGTGCCGTTATGGCCTGCATCGGCAGGACAGCGCGCTCATGACCTGTTTCGTGCCAACACCACTGATGCGCGATCATATGCACTTCATCGACGGCGCCAGCGGCGGTTATGCGATGGCGGCGATGGCATTGCGTGAGAAGCTGCACACGGGCGAAAGCCTTTCCGCCTCGCAGCCGGCGTCCGGCATATCATGACGCGATCGATGGAATTTTCCGTGTCGATAGGTTTTCGACCATTGTTTCAGTGGGATCATATGCCTATTTAACAAGAACAAAACGAGATTCGCCGAGTTAGGTGCCTCGTTCCGCCGTGTCGTATCCCGGCCGGGAGGCCCAAGGACACGCTGAAATTATTTGAGGCGACGACACGATCTGGAACCCGCAAGGGAAGAATGTGCCGTCGCTTATCCGCATGTTTGCTCTCCGAGCGGTGCCGACAGGGCTGGACGTGGCGTTGCCGCGATCCACTATCTGGCAGCGCCGGAGCGGGTAATCTTGATAACAGGGATAGGCCGTGGGGACGATGACAGTTCATTCGAGTGTTTCCGATATTTTTCTCGACAAGGTCGCTGAATGGCTGACCCAGGCGGCGCTGACCGGCGAAGACCTGGAGACCATCGTTCGCGGTTTCTGCGAACGGATGGCGGCTTCCGGCCTGCCGATTGCTCGCGTGCACCTAACCTTTTCGATGCTGCATCCGCTCTATGACGCGCTGGGCTTCACCTGGCGTCGGGCCGGCGGGTTGACGATCGAGGGCTACCGGCACATGGACGACAAGCCGGAACGCTTCGTGCAGAGCCCGTATTATTATCTGCTCTCCAACAATCTCCTGCATCTGCGCCGCCGGATCGATGTCGACGGACCGCTGGAATTCCCGGTCTTCAAGGATTTGCGCGAAGAAAAGATCACCGACTACATCGCCTTCGTGCAGACCTTCGGTGCCGGTTCGGCCCAGGGAATGATGGGCTCCTGGTCGACCGACAGCCTCAGCGGCTTCAGCGAGGAAATGATCGGCGCGCTGATGCGTATGCAGAACCACCTGGCGATGGCCGCCAAGATGGCGGTCCTCGGCAAGCTCGCCAACAATATGCTGACCACCTATCTCGGCGGCGACGCCGGCAAGCGGGTACTGAACGGCCAGGTCCGCCGTGGTGATGGCGAGACGATTCGCGCTGCCCTCGTCATGGGCGATATGCGGCAATCGACCGTGTATGCCGAAAAGGAAGGCCGCCAAGCCTATATCGATACGCTGAACGAGTTCTTCGACGCCATCGCCGCGCCGTTCAACCGCAACGGCGGCGAGATTTTGAGCTTCCTCGGCGATGGTTTTCTCGCCGTCTACCCCTGCGGCCGGCACAAGGACCCCTCCAAGGTCGCCTGCGAAGCGGCGCTGTCTGCCGTTTTCCAGGCGCAGAGCCGGGTCACGGCGTTGAACAAGGATCGCCAGACGCGCGGCCTGAGCGAAGTCCGCTACGGCATCGGGCTGCATGTCGGCAACGTCATGTTCGGCAATGTCGGACTGAAGGATCGCCTGACCTTCTCGGCCTTCGGCGCCGCCGTCAACGAGGTGCAGCGGCTGCAGTCGCTGACCAAGAAATATTCGACGGAAGTGGTCGCGAGCGAGGCTTTCTCCGGCTACACCGGCAGCGAATGGGTGACGCTCGGCGAAGAGCGGCTGCGCGGCGTGCGGCAGCGTTTCACGGTCGTGCATCCAAAGGCCAACGCCGCGCTCAACGGCACGACGGAGGTCTTTCACGATACGGCCAGTGATGGTCTATCGGAGGCCGAGCAGGTTATTCTACTGCATCGGGACGCCAAGAAGTTCGAGATCCGCCCACAAGTCGAAAAATTCATTCAATGATAATAAGGCATGCTTAGTTAAGCATTTCCCGATAGATCATTGGAAAAATGACAGTTTTTTTACTGTTCAGGTCCTACTTTGACCAACTGGACACCCGTTATGGCCTACGTTAGTGTGCCGATTGGGGCCGCATAAGGTCGTGCAATTGGGACTACACAGGCATGACGTCAGGGACTGATTTATTGCGTATCGAGAACCTCGACGTCTCGTTCTCGATTTACGGGGACAAGTTGCGCGTGGTGAAAAACGCCAACCTGCGGGTCCTCCCCGGCAAGGTGACGGCGCTGGTCGGCGAATCCGGCTCCGGCAAGTCGATCATCAGCCAGTCGATCATGGGTATCCTGCCGACGCCCGCGCAAGCGAGCGGCCGTATTCTGTTTACCGATCCGCTCGACGGTCAGACCACCGACATTCTGCAGTTGCCGCGTGACGGCATCGCGATCCGCCAGATGCGCGGTGCGCGCATGGCCAACATTTTTCAGGAGCCGATGACCTCGCTGTCGCCGCTGCATACGGTCGGCAACCAGGTTAGCGAGGCCCTGCGCATCCACAATCCTGCTCTCAGCAAGGCCGAGCAGCGCGAAAAGACCGAGGAAATGCTCAGCCTCGTCGGCTTTCAAAATCCGCATCGCACCTTCGACATGTATCCGTTCGAGCTGTCAGGCGGCATGCGGCAGCGCGCGATGATCGCCATGGCGCTGATCTGCAATCCGGCGCTACTGATCGCCGACGAGCCGACGACGGCGCTCGACGTCACCATCCAGGCACAAATCCTCGGCCTGCTGCGCGGCCTGCAGCAGAAGTTCAACATGGCCATGCTGCTGATCACCCATGATCTCGGCGTCGTCGCCAACATGGCCGATGAAGTCGTGGTCATCTATCACGGCGAGATCATGGAAGCCGGGCCGGTCGAGACCATCTTCCGCCAGCCGCAACATCGTTATCTGAAGGCGCTGATGTCGGCGGTGCCGCATTTCGACATGAAGCCGGGCGAGCGGCTGAAATCCCTGCGTGACGTGCCGGTCAATCTCAGCACCTTCTCGGGCAAGAAAAAAATCGCCAAGGCCAATACCAACGCCACGGCGGCGCCGGACGTACTGCTTTCGGTCCGCAATCTCGTCAAGACCTATACATCCAAGGGCGGCGGGCTGTTCGGCCGCCGGGAGGGGACAAGATTCCGCGCCGTCGACGATGTCAGCTTCGATATCCGCCGTGGCGAATGTCTGGGGCTCGTCGGTGAAAGCGGCTGCGGCAAGACGACGGTCAGCAAGATCCTGATGCGTGCTGTCAGCGCCGACAGCGGCTCAGTCAGCTTCGATGACGGCGACGGCAAGATCGACGTACTGGCCGTCAAGGGCGACGCGCTCATGGATTTGCGCACGAAGATCCAGATGGTGTTCCAGGATCCGGTTTCCTCCCTGTCGCCACGCATGACGATCCGCAATATCCTGAGCGAACCCCTGGAAATTCATCGGCATGGCGACAGTGACGAGCGCAAGGACAAGGTCAAGGGGCTAATGCAGGCGATCGGGCTCGACCAGCACTATCTGAGCCGCTATCCCCACAGCTTTTCCGGCGGCCAGCGCCAGCGCATCGGCATCGCGCGTGCCCTGGCGCTCGGGCCGAAGCTCCTGATCCTCGATGAGCCGGTTTCAGCGCTCGACGTCTCGGTGCAGGCGCAGATCCTCAATCTTCTCAAGGATTTGCAACGAGAACTTGGTCTTACCTATCTCTTCATTTCGCACAATCTCGCCGTCGTCGACTACATGGCGGACCGTATCGCCGTCATGGCGCGCGGCCGCATCGTCGAGATCGCGCCGCGCGAGATCATTCTTCGCGATCCGGTCCACCCCTATACGCGCTCGTTGCTGGCCGCAGTCCCCTTCCCCGACCTCGACCGGCCGCTTGATTTCTCGGCGCTCAACAGCGAAGGTCCGGCCGCCAAGCAGAGTTGGGGGCCGCATTTTGCGGAGGAAGACGGCGGCGACCTCACCTATGCCGATCTTGGCGGCGGTCATTTCGTGCGCGCTCGCCGCGGCGCCGATGTTCAGGAATTGCGCGCGTGGTAACCCGTCGAACCTTCCTTGGCCTGATGGCCTCCAGCGTCCTACCATTCCCTGCCCTGGCCGCGGAAGTCGACAACGAGCCGGATTATCTCGCCGACTGGCTCCGCTCCGGCCAGATGCCGCCGCTCGTCAAGCGTCTGCCGAAATTTCCGCGTGTCGTCAACGTCAAGGCACTGGGTCGCGCGCCCGGCCATTATGGCGGCACGGTACGCACGATCATCGGCAGCCAGAACGATATTCGCTTCATGACGATCTACGGTTATGCCCGCCTTGTCGGCTATGATCGAACCTTGACGCTGCAGCCTGATATTCTCGAATCCTACTCCGCTCTCAATGATTGCGTTTTCACTTTCAAGCTGCGCAAGGGGCACAAGTGGTCGGACGGCCAACCCTTTACCTCGGATGATTTCCGCTATTGGTGGGAAGACGTCATTCTCAACAAGGAGCTGACGCCGGGCGGCGGTGCGCTGGAGCTGCGCCCGCATGGCAGCCTGCCGCGTTTCGAGGTCCTCGACGAGCTGACGGTGCGCTATTCCTGGGATGAGCCCAATCCGGACTTTCTGCCGAGCCTGGCCGCACCCCAGCCGCTGGTCATCTCCGGCCCCGGCCATTACCTGAAGCAATTCCACAAGAAATATCAGGACAGTATCCGGCTTGCCTCGCTGATGCAGGAATCCCGTGTGCGCAAATGGCAGGACATGCACATCAAGAAGGGCCGCGCCTACAGGCCGGAGAATCCCAAACTGCCCGTGCTCGATCCTTGGCGCAACACGACGGCGCCGCCGGCGGAGCAATTCGTTTTCGAGCGCAATCCCTATTTCCACCGCGTCGACGAAAATGGCCGGCAACTGCCCTATGTCGACCGTTTCGTTCTGAGCATCAGCTCGGCGGCGATCATCGCGGCCAAGGCCAATGCCGGCGAAAGTGACCTGCAGGCGACGGGCATAGACTTCAACGATTATGCGCTCCTCAAGGATGCCGAGAAGCGCCATCCGGTGAAGGTCAATCTCTGGAAATCGACGCGCGGTTCACGCGTCGCTCTGCTGCCGAACCTGAACAGCGCCGATCCTGTCTGGCGCGAAGTCTTGCGCGACGTGCGCGTGCGCCGGGCGCTATCGCTGGCGATCGACCGGCACGAGATCAATATGGCCGTCTTCTACGGTCTTGGCACCGAAAGTGCTGACACCGTGCTGCCGGAAAGCCCGCTCTACAAGCCGGAATATGCCTCTGCATGGATTGCTCATGATACGGCTCAAGCCAATGCGCTGCTTGATGCCGCCGGCCTCGACAAGCGCGACGAGGACGGCATCCGCCTGCTGCCGGATGGCCGGCGGGCGGAGATCACGGTCGAGACACCAGGCGAAAGCACGCTTGACACCGATGTGCTGGAATTGATCACCGATCATTGGCGCAAGGTCGGAATCGCACTCTTCACCCGGGTCTCGCAACGCGACATCTTCCGTAGCCGTGCCATGGGCGGCCGCATCATGATGTCGATCTGGTATGGCCTCGACAACGGAGTGGCCACCGCCGACATGAATCCCGGCCAACTCGCACCGACGATGGACGATCAGATGCAATGGCCTCTTTGGGGCATGTATTATCTTTCCCGCCAGACACAGGGCGTCGCGCCGGATGTGCCGGAAGCGGCGGAGCTGGTCAGGCTTCTTGGTGAATGGGGAAAGGCAGCCTCCTCCTTCGAGCGCGCCGAAATATGGCATAAGATGCTGTCGATCTATTCCGAGCAGGTCTTCTCCATCGGCCTAATTAACGGCACGATGCAGCCGATCCTGCATGCCTCGCTCCTGCAGAACGTGCCGGAGAAAGCGCTCTACGGCTTCGATCCAACCTGCTATCTCGGCGTCTACATGCCCGATACCTTCTGGCTGAAGGAGGATCCGGCGCATGCTTAAGTATATCCTCTGGCGCATTGCGGTGATGGTTCCGACGCTGATCGTCATCTCGATGCTGGTGTTCACCATCATCCAGTTACCACCAGGTGATTTCTTCGAAAGCCAGATTGCGGAACTTCGCGCTCAGGGCGAAAGCGCCAACCTGCAGGAAATCGAGGCCCTTCGCCACGAATATGGGCTCGATAAACCCATGGCCCTGCAATATGTCTATTGGGCCGCAGGCATGCTGCATGGCGATTTCGGCTATTCCTTCGAATATCAGTTGCCGGTCTCCGAAGTCGTCGGCGACAGGCTGTGGCTGACGATCCTCGTCTCGATGACGACGATCCTGCTGACCTGGCTGATCGCCTTCCCCATCGGCATCTATTCCGCCACCCATCAGTATAGCTGGGGCGACTATGGCCTGACCTTTCTCGGCCTGCTCGGCATCGCCATTCCGAACTTCATGCTGGCGCTGATCCTAATGTATTTCGCCAATGTCTGGTTCGGCGTCTCGATCGGCCACCTGATGGACCAGAAATACCTGTCGCAGCCGATGAGTTGGGAAAAGGCGCGCTCGATCCTGTCGCATCTATGGATTCCGGTCATCATCGTCGGGACGGCGGGCACGGCCGGCATGATCCGGCGCCTGCGCGCCAACCTGCTCGACGAGATGCAGAAGCAATATGTCATCACCGCCCGCGCCAAGGGGCTGCATCCCCTGAAGGCGCTGGTGAAATATCCGCTGCGCATGGCGCTGAACTTTTTCGTTGCCGACATCGGCTCCATCCTGCCGTCGATCATTTCCGGCGCGGAAATCACCGCCATCGTGCTGTCGCTGGAGACGACCGGCCCGATGCTGATCAAGGCATTGCAGAGCCAGGACATGTATCTCGCCGGCTCGTTCCTGATGTTCCTCGCTTTCCTGAACGTTATCGGTGTGCTGATCTCCGATATCGCCCTCGGCTTCCTCGATCCACGTATCCGCTTGCAAGGCAGGAGCACAAAGTGACCGCACCCCTGCCGCGCCCCGGCGCCCCATTGGAGCACTACGTTTCGAGTGCCGCCTTCGATCCGGATCAGTTCGAAGCCATGTCCGCCGGTCAGGCGCGTTACTACCAAGCCTCGCAGAAGCGGCTGATGTGGTGGAAGTTCAAGCGGCACAAGCTTGCGCTTGCCTCCGGCATCTTTCTCATCCTGCTCTACGGCACGATCCTGATTTCGGAGTTTCTGGCGCCCTACGGCCTGCATACCCGCAATGTCGAATATATCCACTCGCCGCCACAGGCGATCCATCTTTTCGACCAGGGAAAGTTCGTCGGCCCCTTCGTCTACGGCCGCACGATGACGCTCGATCTCGATACGCTGCGGCGGGTCTATACCGAAAACTCTAGGGATGTTCAGCCGATCCGTTTTTTCTGCCGTGGTGACCCCTATCGCTTCTGGGGCCTGGTGGATTCGGACGTCCATCTGGTCTGCCCCGCCGTCGGCGGACAAATGTACCTGCTCGGTACCGACCGCCTGGGCCGCGACGTATTGTCCCGGATCATCTACGGCGCGCGCATCTCCCTGACGATCGGATTGATCGGCATCAGCATCAGCTTCGTGCTCGGGATCGTCATCGGCGGCCTCGCCGGATATCATGGCGGGATCTTCGATCTACTGGTCCAGCGCGTCATCGAAGTGCTGCAATCGCTGCCGAGCCTGCCGCTATGGATGGCGCTCGCGGCGATCATGCCGGTGAGCTGGAGCCCCATCCTGATTTACTTCGGCATCACCATCATTCTCGGCATTCTCGACTGGACCGGGCTCGCACGAGCCGTCCGCTCCAAGCTCTTGTCTTTGCGCGAAGAAGACTATGTTCTTGCTGCGCAGCTGATGGGTGCGAGCTCGCCCCGCGTCATCGGCCGGCATCTCGTACCCGGTTTCATGTCGCATCTGATCGCGACGGCAACGATTTCGATCCCCAGTATGATTCTCGGCGAAACCGCGCTGAGCTTCCTGGGCCTCGGCCTTCGCCCGCCGATCACCAGCTGGGGCATTCTGCTAACCGAAGCTCGCGGCGCCAGCGTCATTGCATTTTATCCCTGGCTCCTTTTCCCGATGGTGCCGGTGATTTTGGTCATTCTGGCGTTCAACTTTTTAGGAGACGGCTTGCGCGACGCGGCCGATCCCTACAAATAGCGGAAAGCGTGGCCCGGAAATGGATTGCAATTCGAAGAGCGGCCGCGGACGTCGTTTGCAGAGAACCCGCGAAAATGACTTTCAGTCCTGAGGTTTTGCCCATGAAGCGGCGCTTAGAAGATGCTCGAATCCTCATGTATAGTCACGACACGTTTGGTCTGGGTCACCTCAGACGGTGCCGGACCATCGCGCATGCGCTTGTCGAGAACTACCGTGGACTAAAGGTCCTGATCATTTCCGGCGCAACGATCGCCGGCGCTTTCGATTATCGAGCGCGAGTCGATTTCGTGAAAGTGCCGAGCGTGATCAAGCTGCGCGACGGCGAATATACGTCGATGGCAAGCCATCTCGATCTTCAGGAAACGCTGAAGATGCGCCAGTCGATCATCCGCCACACGGCGGAGACCTTCCAGCCGGACATCTTCATCGTCGACAAGGAGCCGATGGGCCTAAAGGGCGAGGTCGAGGAGACCCTGCAATATCTGAAGGCGCGCGGCACGACGCTGGTGCTCGGTATGCGCGACGTCATGGATGCCCCGCATCTGCTCGAAGCCGAATGGAAGAAGAACAGCGTGCTGCAGAAGATCGACCAGTTCTACGACCGCGTCTGGGTCTACGGACCGCCGGACTTCCACGATCCGCTGATGGGCCTCGACGTTCCGCCCGGCGTTCGCCGGAAAATGGAATTCGTCGGCTTCCTGCAGCGCAGCGTCTCCACACAAGGCGCGAAGTCTGAACATGTGCCCGATGAAGACTATCTTCTCGTCACCACCGGCGGCGGCGGCGACGGTGCCGATCTCGTCAACGATGTCGTCAGCGCCTTTGAGCAGGACAACACGCTACAGCACAAGACGCTGATCGTGCTTGGCCCCTATATGCCCGCCAAGGAACGCATTCAGCTTCTGAAGCGCGCCAGCAAGATTGCCTGTCTTCAGGTGATCGAGTTCGACAACAAGATGGAGGAACTGATCGCCGGCGCCAAGGGCGTGGTCGCCATGGGCGGCTACAACACCTATTGCGAAATCCTGTCCTTCGACAAGCCGGCGCTGATCATTCCGCGCACCAGGCCACGGGAGGAGCAGCTGATCCGCGCCCAGCGGGCGAGCGAGCTCGGTCTCGTCGACATGCTGCTGCCGGAGGAGTCCGCCGATCCGAAGCAGCTTGCTGCCGCGCTGAAGCGCCTGCCGACCCGCGCGCCGCCATCGGCGAGCAGCGAGAACATGCGGCTGGAAGGGCTGGTTCATATTTCACGCATCGTCGGCGAATGGTTCGACGACCGCGAGCAATATCCGCCGCTGTCGGTCGTCGCCGAATAGAGCATCGGAACCCATCGATGCGCAAAAAGATTCTGGTGGTCCTCAAGGGCTACCCCCGCCTGTCCGAGACCTTCATCGCACAGGAGCTGCTCGGCTTGGAGAAGGCCGGTTTCGACCTGACATTGATTTCGATGCGCAGGCCGACGGACAAAAAGCGCCATCCCGTCCATGACGAGATCAAGGCTCGTGTCGTCTATCTGCCGGAATATCTCCACGACGAGCCGCTGCGCGTGCTGCGTGCTTTTTTCGCCGGCATCAGGAAGCCCGGCTTCAAGCCGCTGCTGAAGCAGTTCTGGGCCGATCTCAAGCGGGATATCACGCCGAACCGCTTTCGCCGTTTTGGCCAGGCGCTGGTGCTGGCACATGAATGGCCTGACAATGGCGAATGGCTGCACGCGCATTTCATTCACACGCCGGCCTCGGTGACGGCCTATGCAAGCATCATGACCGGCATTCCCTGGACCTGCTCCGCACACGCCAAGGATATCTGGACCTCGCCGGACTGGGAACTATCGGAAAAGCTCGGACGTGCCCGCTGGACGGTGACCTGCACCCGCAGCGGCTATGAGCATATGCGCGATCTGACGTCGATGCCCGACCATGTGCATCTGAGCTATCACGGCCTCGATCTCGCCCGCTTCGGCCCCTTCGCGGGTGAGCATTCCGATCGCGACGGCTCGCAGGCCTCCGATCCCGCCTTCCTCCTCAGCGTTGGCCGTGCGGTCGAGAAAAAGGGCTATGATGTGCTTTTGAGGGCGCTGGCGCTACTGCCCACCGACCTTCATTGGCGCTTTACCCATATTGGCGGCGGCGACGGGCTGGCGAAGCTGAAAACGCTCGCCGGCACGCTGGGCATTGCCGATCGCATCACCTGGAAGGGTGCGCTGGCGCAGGAAGATGTGCTGGCGCATTACCGTCAGGCGGACCTCTTCGCGCTTGCCTGCCGGGTCGCGGCCGATGGCGACCGCGACGGCCTGCCGAACGTGCTGGTCGAGGCATCCAGCCAGCGCCTCCCCTGCCTGTCGACCAATATCTCCGGCGTGCCGGAACTGCTGACCGATGGCGAAAACGGTTTCGTCGTACCGCCGGAAGACCCAAAGGCGCTGGCGGCGGCACTGGAACAGGCGATCCGCGATCCGGCGCTACGCCGCCGGCTTGGCGACGCTGCCGAAAAGCGCGTGCGTGAGCATTTCGACCATCATTCCAGCATTCGGCAATTGACGCGGCTGTTCGAGGAGCAGTGGCAAAAAGAAGAGCAATGGCGGAAATCGGCATGACAGCCTCCCGTACGTCGTCTCCACGCGTATTCTTTTATGTTCAGCACCTGCTCGGCATCGGCCATCTCGCTCGCGCCAGCCGGATTGCCAGCGCGATGGCAAAGGATGGCTGTCAGGTGACGGTCGTCACCGGCGGCGTGCCGGTAAACGGCTTTCCAGGCCCGGACGTCACCTCCGTCACCTTGCCGCCGGTCGTCGCCAGCAGCGCTGGTTTTTCGGGCCTTGCCGATCAATCGGCCAATGCCGTCGGCGAAGAGTTTCTGTCCGTGCGCCGCAACCTCTTGCTGGATGCGTTCTACACGGCCGCGCCTGATGTCGTCATCATCGAGGCCTTTCCCTTCGGCCGCCGCCAAATGCGCTTCGAGCTACTGCCGCTGCTCGATGCCATCGCGTCGGCCAATCCGAAGCCAAAACTCTACAGCTCGGTGCGCGATATCCTGCAGCAGCAGAAAAAACCGGGGCGTGATGAGGAGACCGTGAGCCTGCTGCGGGATCATTTCGACGGCGCGCTCGTGCATGGCGATCCGAGCTTCGTCCGGCTGGAGGAGACTTTTCCGCTGACTGCCGCCATTTCCGACAAGATCACCTATACCGGCATCGTCGCCCCGCCCTTGCCGCCGGAGCCGACCGAGATTTTCGACATCGTGGTTTCCGCTGGCGGCGGCGCGGTTGGGCGCGACCTGATCCGCGCTTGCCTGGAAGCGGCAAGCCTCATCGCCATCGACCGCCGTTGGCTGCTGGTGACCGGGCCGAACCTGCCGGAGCAGGACTTTATCGCTTTGACCGGGGATGCGCCCGGCAATGTCGACGTCGTTCGTTTCCGCAAGGATTTCCCGTCTCTGCTCAGGGGTGCGGAGCTGTCGATCTCGCAGGCGGGCTACAACACGGTCGGCGATCTCCTCGTCACCGGTTGCCGCTCCATCCTGGTGCCGTTCACCGCCGGCGGCGAAACCGAGCAGTCCGTGCGCGCCGAGCGGCTGGAAAAACTCGGGCTGGCGCTCGCGCTGCCGGAAGCTGGACTGACGACGGAACAACTCGTCGAGGCCA
This sequence comes from Rhizobium sp. AP16, assembly GCF_000281735.1. Classification (NCBI taxonomy): domain Bacteria; kingdom Pseudomonadati; phylum Pseudomonadota; class Alphaproteobacteria; order Hyphomicrobiales; family Rhizobiaceae; genus Rhizobium; species Rhizobium sp. AP16. Next base: position 95,859 of record NZ_AJVM01000013.1, read on the forward strand.
TCGACAAGGCACTCTCGCAACCGAAGCCTTCGACCCTTGATATCGACCTCACCGGCGCCGAAAAGACCTCCGCGATCATCCGTCAATTATAGTGAAATTCGGGGTGACGGTCTGTCACTTCTCCTCGTCGTTTTGCCCCCCTCGTTTTCCGCAATCTTGTGATATAAAATGGGAAATCAATGAATCGGGGGGAACCTGGACGAAAGACCGGGGGCGTCCCGTTTTCGATATGGGGCCGCGCATCCAAAATGAACTCCTCCCGCACCTCTGCAACATCAGCGCCGGCATTGACGGCGAAGACTGTTGAATTTGGAAGCATGCAATAAGCGATGGAAAAAAGCCTAGCGCGTTACATCTGGTCGAATACCCGGCTGGAGCAGATTTGGATACTGACGATCGTCGCTGCTTCGATGATCCCGTACTTTCTGTCTTTCGACTTGCCGAAGCAGATCGTCAACGGGCCTATCCAGGGCAAGGGTTTCGAGCATCCCGGCGACACTCAGACCTTCATGCATATCGCCTTCGACTTGCCCCTGATCGGGCATGTCGAAGTATTCGAGGGCCTGCATCTCACCCGCTTCTGGATGCTGATCGCACTCAGCCTGGTGTTCCTGGCGCTTGTCGTCCTCAACGGCCTCTTCAAGCTCTATATCAACACCTATAAGGGCCGACTTGGCGAACGCATGCTGCGTCGCATCCGCTTCGAGCTGATCGACCGCGTGCTGCGTTTTCCGCCGGCACATTTCAAGCGGGTGAAGCCGGCTGAGATCGCCACCATGATCAAGGACGAGGTGGAGCCGATGGGCGGCTTCACCGGTGACGCTTTCGTGCAGCCCGCCCTGCTTGGCGGCCAGGCGCTGACTGCGCTCATCTTCATCATCATGCAGAATTTCTGGCTGGGCATGATCGCCGCCGCCATCGTCGCGGTGCAGGCGATCGTCATTCCGCGCATGCGCAAGCGGTTGCTCGAGCTCGGACGCCAGAGGCAATTGACGGCACGCGAATTGTCCGGCCGCGTCGGCGAAATCGTCGAGGGTATCGGCACGATCCATGCCAACGACACCTCCAATCTGGAGCGCGCCGACATTGCGGCGCGTCTCGGGCTGATCTTCTCGATCCGCTACGACCTCTACCAGTGGAAGTTCATGGTGAAATTCATCAACAACTTCCTCGCCCAGGTGACACCCTTCCTGTTTTATTCGATCGGCGGTTTTTTGGCGCTGCAGGGCCGGCTCGATATCGGCCAGCTCGTTGCCGTCATCAATGCCTATAAGGACCTGCCTGGGCCGCTGAAGGAACTGATCGACTGGGATCAGTCGCGCCAGGACGTTCAGGTCAAATACAATCAGGTGGTCGAGCAGTTCAGCGTCGACGGGCTGATCGATCCGAAAATCCAGCTTGTCTCACCCGCCCCCGCCGGCCGCATCACCCATCCTCTGGTCGCCACCAATATCACCGTGGTCGATGACAGCGGCGCCCGCGTGCTGGATCACGTCTCCGTCGAGATCAATCCCGGCGAGACGGTGGCGATCGTCGGCGAAAGCGGCGCCGGTGGCGAATATCTTGCCGAGGCGCTAGGCAGGTTGGTCCGGCCGGATACGGGCCGTACCACCATTGACGGACGTGACCTGCTGGAATTGCCGGAATCGCTGACGGGACGGCGCATCGCCTATGCTTCGTCGGATACGTTCTTCTTCCACGGCACGCTGCGCAGCAATCTTCTCTACGGCCTGAAGCATGCACCACTGACCGCAGTCGCTTATGACGAGAAGTCGGCCAACAAGCTCAAATGGCAGATGATCGAGGCGCGTCGTGCCGGTAATCCGGAACTGGACCTTAACAGCGACTGGGTCGATTATGCGGCCGCCGGCGCGACAGGTCCGAACGATATCTATGCCGTCATTCGTCCCGTTCTCGATGTCGTGGCCATGTCCCAGGACATCCTCGACATGGCGCTGCGCTCGAACGTCGATACGGAAGCTCATGAGGATCTCACCTCGCGCATCGTCGAGCTGCGCCAGGCGCTGCGGCTCAGACTGAAGGAGGAAAATCTCGAAGGGCTTGTCGTACCCTTTGAATTCGATGCCTATAATCCGCAGGCGACAGTCGGTGAAAACCTGCTGTTCGGCACGCTGAAGCGGCCGCAGATGACCAACCGGAAGCTCGCCGCGCATCCCTATTTCCAGCAGCTGTTCACGCAGACCGGCCTCAATACCGATCTCTACGACATGGGCCTGGAAATCGCCGAGAATGCCGTCGAACTCTTCACCGACCTGCCGCCGGATCATCCCTTCTTCCAGCAGCTGACCTTCATGACGCCGGAAGATATTCCGACCTACGAGGCGCTGCTGCAGAAGCTGAACGGCAAGGGTTTTTCGGCCGCTTCGCCTGACGAACGGGCAGCCATCATCCGCCTGAGCTTCTCCTATATCGAACCTCGCCACCGCTTCGGTCTGTTGACCCAGACGCTGATGGAGAAGATCGTCACGACGCGCATCAAGTTCTACGAGCATATCCCGGCCGATCTTGCCGAGGTGATCGAGCGCTACGATCCCGAGCGTTTCACCGCCTCGGCGACATTGATGGACAATGTGCTGTTCGGCAGGATCGCGCACCAGCAGGCCAATGCGCCGGAGCGCATCCACACCATCATGTACGACGTGTTCGAACGCCTCGGCATGCAGGACAGCGTGCTCTCGATCGGGTTGGATTTCGACGTCGGCTCCGGCGGCAAGCGGCTGACCAATGTGCAGCGGCAGAAGCTCAATCTCGGCCGTGCTCTGCTGAAGCGGGCCGACTACATCATCTGCAACCGCCCGCTGCCGGCGCTCGACCATCGTATCCAGGATCAGATCCTCCGGGCTATCCTGACCGAGCTCGACAGGAGCGCGGATAAGCCAGCACTCATCTGGGTGCTGTCCAACCCGAATTTTGCCGAGCTGTTCGATCGCGTTCTGGTCTTCAACCACGGCAGCCTGGTTGAAAGTGGCACAACGACCGATCTTTTAGAAAAAAACGGGATGTTCAAAGAACTGTTATCGTAATATCCTATTGCGCGGGGATATCTGGGGCCTGAAACCGGGGATTTGAAGCTCATGCTTCTGAAGGACGAAGTTGAAATGCTGAAACGGGTGCCGATTTTTGCGCGCATCGCACCCGCGAAATTGAAGTTGTTGGCATTCACCTCGGACCGCGTCAGCTATAATGCCGGCCAGGCGCTGTTTCATCAGGGCGATCAGGGCGACGCGGCCTACGTTGTTCTTTCAGGAACTGCTGATATTCTTGTCGATAGCCCCGCCGGTGAGATCAAGGTCGCCGAAGTCGACGTCAACTCCATCGTCGGCGAAATCGCCATTCTCTGCGATGTCTCCCGTACCGCCACCGTCAAGGCGACGTCGCGATTGGAGGCTCTGAAGATCAGCAAGGAACACTTCCTGAAGCTGCTCAGCGATTTCCCCGAAATGGCCGTCGAAATCATGCGCGTCCTCGCCGACCGCCTCAATCACACCACCTCCGAACTCACCGCCGCGCGTAGCCGTCAGCAGCAGCCGCATTCGATGTCGACGCATTGAGATCGAACTCCGCCCTTACCTTTTGAGGCTGCGCCAAGTCCTCATCCGAAGAACAGATCCTATGCCGCAAATCCCATGCGGGCGCGATGGGATGTGGCTTGTTGCGCCTGCTATGGATTCCAATGCCAGATCAAGGTTCAGTTGATATTTCGTCTCCTGCTCTCCTCCACGCAAAGGCGTGGGCAGAGGCGTATGAGCTAATTGACCTTCAGCTTTCTCCCTTGGGGCTGAGAGCCATCGAAACGCTGGATCTTGGGGCGGGGGACATTATTCTCGACATAGGATGTGGCGCTGGGCAAACCCTTCTGCAACTTGCCGAGCGTGTCGGAGCAGAAGGCCGGGTGATCGGGGTGGACGTAGCCCCGTTGCTTCTCGAAATCGCCAGTCGGAGAACCGAACCGCTTAGCCAGGTGAGGTTGATCCAGGCAGACGCTCAGTCCCTGGATCTGTCGTCCGAGAGTACGGATGCCGTGTTCTCTCGCTTCGGCGTCATGAGCTTCGACGATCCGGTCGCCGCCTTTGCCAATTTCCGTCGAATTCTCAGACCGTCAGGCACGCTGGCATTTACTTGCTGGCGCTCCCTGGAGGATAACGAATTGGATCACCTCCCGCTCTCAGCGGCGGGGTTACAGTCGTCTGTCGATGAGAGCCCCTTCAGCTTTGCCGACCCCGAATACATTCGCGGTATCCTTGAGGCCGCCGGGTTCGAAGAAATCGTCATCCAATCGCACGATGAGAAGGTGTCCAGTGGGGATCTGGACGCGATGAGTTGGGTGCTTCTGAAAGTGGGGCCGCTCGGAAAAATCGTTCGTGAAAACCCCGCTCTTCGGACAACTGCCGAGCCCCTCTTGCGGAAAGCCCTCGCCGCACTGGGAGACCCTTCCAGAGTAGAACTTTTGGCGTCCGTCTGGATCGTGACTGCGCGAGCTGGAGCAGTACTCCGGCAGCAGATCCTATCGGCCCCATAAGGGCTCGAACAACAAAGTCAGTGGACACATTTCGCAGCTGATTGTGCCGTTCTTTTGCCTACCTCTCCGCAGACGCTACAGGCCCGGTGTAAATTGATGATCTCGACGCTCTATCCGGAACGCATTTTGCAATGGTTATCAAAGTATGTGTGCTTTGGAGGTAATGCGTTTTGAAACGGGACACTTTGCGGCTCTTCCCCGCCGTGACACTGGTGATGGAGGGCGCCGGAGAATATCGGCGTATCGATTCGGTACAGTCCGCCACCAAGACGCTGCTGGAGCATTGGCCGATTGAAGACGGCGAAGAGTATCTCAGCGCGATAAAAGTATGCCTCGACGCGATGATGGGTACAGTCCACCCAAGCGCCGCGCGCGAAGCGCTGATCAAGGCGGCGGCGGAAGCCGGAGTATCCGTCATGCAGTGAAGCGCCATGGCCTCCTTTGCAGGCCGTGACGCATTCGATTAAAAAGACGGCCAAAGGGCGAAAAGCTCGCCCCGCCAAGGCCCTCTTCACGCCCCCATCAAATCAGCCCGCGCCCAGCCAGATTGCGCATCAGATGCGACACACCGAAGGTCCAGGGCGCGCATTCCGTCGACAGCAGCACACGGTTTCTGAGCGCTCCGAGCCTATCGTTGGAAATGGTGACGATGTCGCCGATCTTGTGGGTGAAGCCCTGTCCCGGCGTGTCACGATCCTCCACTGGGGCAAAGAGTGTTCCCATGAACAGCACGAAACCATCAGGATATTGATGATGACGGCCAATCGTCTGTGAGACGAGGTCGAGCGGATCGCGGCTGATCTCCTTCATCGACGAGCGGCCATGCAGGACATAACCGTCCTCGCCTTCGACCTTGAGGTCGAGATCGGCATTGCGCACATCATCGAGCGTATAGGTCTCGTCGAACAGGCGGATGAATGGCCCGATCGAGCAGGAGGCGTTGTTGTCTTTCGCCTTGCCGAGCAGCAGCGCCGAGCGTCCTTCGACATCGCGCAGGTTGACGTCGTTGCCGAGCGTCGCACCCCTGACGCGGCCCTTGCTGTCGACGGCGAGCACGATTTCCGGCTCAGGATTGTTCCACTTCGAGATCGGATGCAGACCAACATCGGCGCCCGGCCCCATCGAGGACATGACCTGCGACTTAGAGAAGACCTCGGCATCCGGGCCGATGCCAACCTCGAGATATTGCGACCAGACACCCTCTTCGATCAACGCCGCCTTGACCTTGGCGGCCTCCGGTGAGCCGGCCTTCAGATTGCGCAGGCTGTCACCGATCAGGGCCGTCACCTTGCCGCGGATCGATTCCGCGAGATCCGGGTTGCCGGCGGCACGCTCCTCGATGACGCGTTCGAGCATCGATCGGGCAAAGGTGACGCCGCAGGCCTTGATCGCCTGCAGGTCGATGGGAGCGAGAAGATGGACGGCCGAGTTGTCGGCCTTGGCGGCGAGGAGATCATCGAGCCTAGCAATGGATTCGCCCTTTTGCGCGCGGACAAAACCAACAGGATCATCCTTTTCCAACAGGTCGCGCATGGTCGGCGCGTCCTTTGAGGTGATGTCGTAAAGCGCACCGTCACGGACGACGACAAGGGCCGGCCCCTTCACATCCGGACGCCATACACGTCCGACGAAGGTTCCTGTGCTGAAAATATCCGAACTGGCCATGTCTTTGCTCTCTCCCAAGATGTGCCGTCGTTTCTAGCGCAGTCGGATCGGCTTTTCCATCCGATATCGGTTTGGAAAATAGAGGGTTTTGGATTTTCACCTTCTTCGGGAAGGCCAAAGAGGCAAGGCCCCGCAGCAATGCTGCGGGGCCCTTCCGGCCGCAAAAACCGGGAGAGAGTGGTTTCAGGCGGCCTGAACCTTGCGGGCGCCCCGCGCCCATTCCGGCAACCAGTCGCCGTGCGCGGCCAGCAGATCGTCGGTAAGCGACCAAATCTGATCGAGATCGAGCTCGGCGGCCGTATGCGGGTCCATCATTGCCGCGTGGTAAATGTGCTCACGGTTCTCAGTCATCAAGGCCTGAACCGTCAATTCCTGCACATTTATGTTGGTGCGGATGAGCGCGGTCAGTTGCGGCGGCAGATCGCCGATGAAGGTCGGCTGGATGCCCGAGGCATCGACCAGGCAAGGAACCTCGGCCGCGCAATTAAAGGGCAGCGAGGTGATGCAGCCATTATTGCGGACATTGCCGTAGATGACCGAGGGCTCGCCGGTCCAAACCGAGTTGATGATCGAGGAGGCGTATTCCTTCGATTGCGTGACCTCGATCTTGTCGGCACTGCGATATTCCTCGGCTTGGTTCTTCCAGCGCGCGATCTGCTCGATGCAGCGCTTCGGATATTCATCGAGTGGAATGCCGAATTTCTCGATCAGGTCCTCGCGGCCCTCCTTGATGAAATAGGGCGTGTATTCGGCAAAATGCTCCGAGCTCTCCGTGACGAAATAGCCAAGCCGGGTCAACATTTCATAGCGCACCTTATTCGGGCAGCGCGGGTTCCAGCCGGGTTTTGGCGCACGTCCCTCGCGATAGCCGCGCACGAGATCCGGATAGAGGTCGCGGTAGGACCCATCCGGCTGGCGATGCTCGAATTTCAGGTAGAAGGCCATATGGTTGATGCCGGCCGAGCGGTAGCGGATTTCGTTGTAGGGAATATCGAGATCGTTGGCCAATTCCATCGCCGTGCCCTGTACCGAGTGGCAAAGGCCGACCTGCTTGATCGTGGGGTACTTCTCGGCGATCGCCCAGGTGTTGATCGCCATCGGGTTGACATATTGCAGCATCACCGCCTCAGGGCAGACCGCGAGCATATCCTCGCAGATCTTCCAGAGATGCGGCACGGTGCGCAGACCGCGCATGATGCCACCGACGCCGAGCGTATCGGCAATCGTCTGGCGCAGGCCGTATTTCTTCGGCACTTCGAAATCGGTCACCGTGCAGGGCTCATAACCGCCGATCTGGAAGGCGACGACGACGAAATGAGCGCCGTCCAGCGCCTTGCGCTGATCGGTAAAGGTTTCGACCGTGGCCGGCGCGCCAAGCGTCGAGGCAAGCTTGCGCACGACGATGGCGCTTTCTTCCAGCCGCTCCGGGTTTTTATCCATCAGTGCGAATCTTGCGCCGGAAAGCGCCGGACGCTGAAGAACGTCACCGATGATGTTCTTCATGAAGACGGTGGAACCGGCGCCGATAAAGGTGATCTTGGGATTGCCTGTCATGTAAAATCTCCTGAATGCTAGGAAGCTACCTCGAACGCTGCTTTGACGAGGCGTTCGGTGTAAGCGGTCTTGGGATGGGAAAGAACGTCGTCGACCGGCCCCTCTTCCACGATCTTGCCGTGCTGCATGACGATGACGCGATGGCAAAGGGCGCGGACAACCTTGAGGTCGTGCGAAATGAAAAGGTAACTCAGACCCCGCTCGTCCTGCAGCTTGCGCAGGAGGTCGATGATCTGGGCCTGGACGGAGAGGTCGAGCGCCGAGGTCGGCTCGTCGAGCAGAATGAATTCCGGTTCGAGCGCGATGGCGCGGGCAATAGCGATGCGCTGGCGCTGGCCGCCGGAAAATTCATGCGGGAAGCGTGACAGAATATTCGAAGGCATGCCGGCGCTCACCAGCGCCTCCTTCACCCGCTCCAACCGCTCGGCCTTGTTGGCGCCGATATTGTTGACCACCAGCCCCTCGGAAATGATCTGGCCGATGGTCATGCGCGGGTTGAGCGAGGAGAATGGATCCTGGAAAACGACTTGCATACGTGAGCGCAGCGGCCGCATCTCGGCACGCGAACGGCCTTGGATCGCCTGACCGTCGAAATAGATCTCGCCGCTATCGGCATCGATCAGCCGCAGCAGCGCTTGTCCAAACGTGGTCTTGCCGGAGCCGGATTCACCGACAAGGCCCAGCGTTTCGTGGCGGCGAAGCTCCAGGCTCAGACCACCGACAGCGACAAGCTCGCGCAGATCCGGCTTGAACAGACCGCCATGGCGCAGCATGAAGGCGACCTTCACGGACTTGCCCTCGAGGATGGTGCCGCAATCCGGCGGCAGCGGCTTTGCCTGCCCTCGCGGCTCGGAGGCAAGCAGATGTCGCGTATAAGGATGCTGCGGATGGGCGAAGAGCTCTTCCGTCGTATTGTGCTCGCGCATCTCGCCATGCTGCATGACATAGACATAATCGGAGAACTGCCGGACGACGGTCAGGTCGTGGGTGATCAGGATCACCGCCATGCCAAGCTGCTTTTGCAGGTTGCGGATCAGATTGAGGATCTGCGCCTGCACGGTCACGTCGAGCGCCGTCGTCGGCTCATCGGCGATCAGCACGTCCGGATCATTGGCGAGCGCCATGGCGATCATCACGCGTTGGCGCTGACCACCGGAGAGCTGGTGCGGATATTGCCGAAGCCGGGCCTCGGGGTCGGGGATCTGAACTTGCTTCAGCAATTCAAGTGCCCGCTTTTCCGCCTCGCGCCGACTGACCTTTCGGTGGACGCGGATAGCTTCGACGATCTGGCCGCCGATCGTGTAGATCGGGTTGAGCGAGCTCATCGGTTCCTGGAAGATCATCGAGATGCGGTCGCCACGCAACTGCCGCCGGGCGCGTTCGGAAAATTTCAGCACATTCTTGCCGTCATAGTTGACGCTCGACTTTTCCGAGACCACGGCGCGCTTGGTGAGCAGCCCCATGATCGTGCGGGCGGTCACCGATTTTCCCGAGCCGGATTCGCCGACGATGGCAACAGTTTCGCCGCGATAGAGCTGGAAGGAGATGTCCTTGACGGCATCGACGATACCGTCCTCGACCTTGAATTTGACCGCAACATTGCGGGCGTCGATGACGGGCGACACTGTTTTGCCGGCGGCATCGAGCCTGATGTCGGGAGCAAAGGGGTTGACGAGTGTGAGGGCCATGATCCGTCTCCTCTCAATAAGGGTCGATCGCGTCGCGCAAGCCGTCGCCAAGCGCATTGAACGCAAAGACGGTGACGAGCACGAAAGCGACGGGCGAGAGGATCCAGGGATAGGAGCCAATGACCGAATAGGTGGACGTGTCCTGCAACATTAGTCCCCAGGAGATCAGCGGCGGCTTGACCGCAAAGCCGAGAAAACCAAGAAAGGATTCGAGCAACACCACGCTCGGGATTGCCAGCGTCACGGCGACGATGACGTGGCTCATCACATTCGGAAATATGTGCTGCAGGATGATGCGCCGATCGGTCGCCCCGACCGCCATCGCGGCGCGAACATAATCTATTCTGGCCAGGGCCATGGTTTTGCCGCGCACCTCACGCGACATCTGCGCCCAGCCGAGCGCCGACATGACGACGATGACGAAGGCGAGGAAGACATTGGTCGGCGCCGTCACCGGGATGAGCGACGTCAGCGCCAGATAGAGCGGCAACTGCGGAAAAGCGAGTACAAGCTCGACGAAACGCTGGACCCAGGTGTCGAAGGCGCCGCCGAAATAGCCGGACACCATGCCCACCGTCGTGCCGACAACCGTGACGATAAAGACGACGGTCAACGCGATCATCAAGGAGATGCGCGAACCGTAGATGGCGCGGGAGAGGACGTCGCGGCCGAACTTGTCGGTGCCGAGAAAATGCACCGGCTGCCCATCGGTCGAACCGAAGAGATGCCTGTCGCCGGGGATCAGGCCGAACAGCTTGTAGGGCGCGCCCTTGACGAAGACGCCGAGCAGGCGCGGATTATTGTAGTCCGGCCCGACCACCGGCTGGAAGGTGACGGGATCGAGCTCATCGGTCTCGGCCAGTGCATAGACGCGTGGCTGGAAGACGAAATTGCCGTCCTTGTCGTGGAAGCTGATCACCTGCGGCGGCGCAAAGCCGGTGTCGGTCGCCTTGGGATCGTCGGGTGAAATGAATTCGGCAAAGAGCGCCATCAGGAGCAACAGGATCACGAGGATCAGGCCGCCCATGCCGGTCCAGGAGCGTTTCAGACGCCGCCAGACGAGCGCGATATAGCTCTCATTACCGCCTCTCAGCGTGATCGTCTCTTCGGGCGGCGGCGGGGATGTGCTGAAGGCGAGCATCAGTGGATCCCTCCTTGTTGGCGAACGCGGGGATCGAGCAGGTCGAGAAGTACATCGGCAATGATATTGCCGACGATCAGCGTCGCCGACAGCACCAGCATGAAGGTGGCGGTGACATAGACGTCGCCGACTGCCATGGAACCGACGATCGCCGGCCCCACGGTCGGCAGCGCAAAGATGATGGCAGTTTCGATCTCGCCGGTCAGCATATAGGGCAGCACGACGCCCTGATACATGACGAGCGGATGGAGCGCATTCGGCACGGCGTGACGCATGACGACGGCACCGCCGGACAGGCCTTTGGCGCGGGCGGTCTCGACATATTGCGCATTCAGCGTGTCGAGCAGATTACCGCGCATGACGCGCATGTTGTAGGCGAGCCCGCCGAAGGTGGCGATCGCCACGACCGGCCAGACATGTTTGACGAGATCGACGAACTTGTCCCAAGACCACGGCGCTCCACCATATTGCGGCGAATAGAAGCTGCCGATCTCCGAGACGTTGAGCTGGAAGACCAGGATATAGACGATGATCAGCGCCATCAGGAAGCGCGGCACCGTCATGCCGAGGAAGGAGATGCCGGACAGCAGGCTGTCGATCCAGCTATACTGTCGCGTCGCCGCCCATATGCCGAAGCCGATACCGAGGATGGAAGCCAGGATATGGCAAACAAGGGCGAGCGCCAGGGTCCGCGGCAGGCGCTCACCGACGACGTCGGCGACAGGCTTGTTGTAGAACATGCTGTAGCCGAAATCGCCCCTCGTGACGATGCCGCCGATCCAGTTGAAATACTGTACGACGATCGGCTTATCGAGCCCATGCTCCTGGCGATAGGCCTGCGCCTGGGCGTCGGCCTGAGCAAAGGAGGCGCCGCCCTGGTTCATCAATTGCGAGCGGATATAGTCGGCATAGTCTCCAGGCGGTGCCTGAATGATGGCGAAGGTCACCACGCTCAGGATCAGGAGCACCGGTATGGCTGAGGCTATCCGCATGAGCAGGAATCGCAACATGGAACGGTTCGCTTCTCTTGTTGCCGCCGGTGGTCTGCATCCCCTTGGGGATCGCACGGACCGGCTGTGTTCAACTTTGCCCGGCTGCACCGCGATGCAGCCGGAATTCTTGACGTTGGCCCGGTGCCGGCATTCGCGCCGGCAACCGTGATCAGTTGATCGGGCCGGCGCTGCCAGGGGCGCCCGGAAGCTGCTGCGGGAACAGCTCATATTTGCCCTGCTTGTCGGCCGCGACCCACAGACGCTCGCGGATGATCGAGTCCTCGGCCCAGTTGAACATGAAGATCGGCGTACCCGGAGGAACGTTCGAGAAGCGCTTGTTGATGATGAGCGCGCCCGGATATTCCGTCAGGCCGATATTGTAGAGATGCCCGGTCGAGAGCTTCTGGTACTGTTTCATCAGGGCCACGCGCTCGTCGTTATCCTTCGAGGTCGTGAACTTGTTGACGACGTCGACCATCTCCTTCTCGAAAGGCATCAGGTCCAGTTCGCCGCTTTCCGGCGCACGGTGGTTCCAGCTCGTGCGTGGACCGACCGGCGCAAGCTGTTCGGTGTTCTGCACCACCGAGGCCAGTTCGGTGCTGTTACGACGGACCATCCAGTCGAAGCGGCCGCTATAGTTGGCATCGTCGCGCTTCGGGCCATCGAGCGCATTGATGATGACGCGAATTCCGAGCTTCTCCATCTGGCTGACGACACCTTCGGCAAGGCTCTTGTCGGTAGTGTAGTCGTTGTTGACCAGCAGGGTGACTTCAACATTCTTGCCGCCGGCCGTGCCTGCCGGAAAGTTGACGATACCATCGCCGTCGGTGTCCTTGAGACCGGCCTTTGCCAGCTCCGCCTTCGCGCCAGTGAGGTCGAACGGATAATAGACGGTGGATGCGCGGTCATAGAAGCTGGTGCCGGATGACAGGCCGCCCGGATAGATGGCCGTGAACGGCCCCTTGACCAGAGAGTCGCCGATCGCCTTGCGGTCGAGCGCCATGGTGACGGCCTTGCGGAAGTCCTCGTTGCGGTTCAGCTCGCGAACGGCTTGTCCGCGCGCATCCGGGGTACCCCAGCCGTTGGCGGAGAAGTTCATCTGCAGGTTATAGCCGATGAGGCGCGGTCCGAAGGCAAGACGTGCCGGGGCGTCCGGCTGGGCGGCGCGCTTTAACGAGGCGACGAAGTTTTCCGGCTGCTCCAGGTTTGAGAGGTCGCCGGAACCGGCAACCGCCTGCACGTCGCGATCCGCCCAGGTCGAGAGCTTGTAATGCAGTTCGTTGAGGTAAGGCAGCTGATTGCCCTTCTCGTCGACCTTCCAGTAATAGGGATTGCGGCGCAGAACGATGATGTCATCGGAGCGGTACTCGACCGGCACCCAGCCACCCATGACCGGCATGTTCATGAATTCCGGCGGGAAGGCGTTCTTGAACTGGTTGTAAGTGTTCTTCGAATATTTCGGATGCTGCGGCTTCAGGATATGCGACGGGCCTGGGCAGAAATTGGGATAGGCCATCGTGTAGAGATACTGTTTCGGGAAGGCGTCCTTGAAGGTCCACTCGATCGTATAATCATCGACCTTCCTGAGCGTCGTCCCCTCGCCGAAGGCCTCGGGCGATGCGCCGCCGCCGAGCGGCGAAACATTCGGATCGATGACTTCGTCTTCCCAGTAGAACATGATGTCATCGGCATTGAATGGCACGCCGTCGGACCATTTCGCGCCTTCGATCAGATGCATGGTGAGCTTGTGGCCGTCCGGCGACCATTCCCAGCCCTTGGCGAGGTTCGGCAGGGGTTCGGTGTCCTTCGCCTCGACCTGAAATAGCGGCGCGGTGCGCGTCAGGCACTCGGACAGGGCGATATCGATGCCGCCCCAGCCCTGGGTCTGGCCGGCACCATAGTTCCAGCCTTCCGGCCGGCCGCCGATGACGTGGCGCAGCGTGTCGCCATAGACGCCGATACCGTCAGGCATATTGCCTGTCTTGTAGACCAGCGGCTCCTTCGGCAGGCGATCCTTGACCGGCGGCAGCTTGCCGGTTTTCACGAACTTCTCGGTGACCCAATCCGGCTCGTGATATTCCGGCAGCGCCTTGAACTCCAGGATGGAGTCACGCGGCACATATTTGATCTTGCCTTCCGCCGGGAAAACCGGGGGTACGGGCGGCGCGGTCGGTTCGGATGCGTAGGCGCTCATGGCGATTGCCGACGTGGCAATCGTCATCGCCGCTAGAATGCTGATCGGTCGAAAATGTCTCATCGTTTTCTCTCTCCCCTTATCGCAAACGTCCCGGTGGGAACGCCGCACTCCTCCGTCGAACGGGAACTAGCTGGCTTGATGCGGCGGGACCTTCCTCCTGAAAGTCCCACCGCCGCCACTATGTCCCGAATGCTCATGCGTTAACCGGCCTGTTTCAAAGCCGCCTTCTCCGCTCTCAACTCCTCGATCGAGCGGACGTTGCGGCTGGCCGCACCCTTCCAGTCACGGGTCTTCACCTTGGCCCGCGACAGGCGATCCTTGGCACCCTCGACGGCATGGGCATATTGCGGCAACCAGCGTGCTTCCGCGACGACCATTTCGTCAACCATCTGCCAGACTTCTTCCGGCGTCGAGACGGCGCCGACCAGTGGATCATGCAGAACGGCGAGCTTCAGCAGGTCGAGATCGCCGCTAATGGCGGCATGCACCGACATGCGCTGGACATTGATCGAGGAAATGCAGGTGGCGGCGCAGGCCTCCGGCAGCGTGATGCCGGCGACCATGTTGATGCCGAACCGATCGACGAAGCCGGGTGACTCGATGATGGCATCGGCCGGCAGATTGGTGATGACCCCGTTGTTCTTGACGTTGAAGTGGCCGCGATAAACGCGATTGGTCTCCAATGCCTCGAGAATATGGCTTGCATGTTCATTCGAGCGCCTGGCCGGGTCGATGGGCTGCGACGCACTGTCGAGGATCTGCTGGAATTCCGTCTCGAACCAGTTGCGGGTCTCAGTGGAATGGCGCAGATAACCGCCCGTCTCACCATGGATCCAGTCGGACATGTCGATCCACTTGTTGATCTCGTCCGGCCGCTTGCGATACCAGGGCAGGTATTCGGATAGATGGCCGTTGCTTTCGGTGGAGTAGACCCCGAAGCGCTTCAGCACGTCGATGCGCAGCTTTTCCTGCTGCGAGAACACCGGATGCGCCTCGAAGGCGGCGACCAGTTCGTCCTTGCCGATCTTGCGGCCGTTGAAGCGGAGCTCGGTGAACCAGGTCTGGTGGTTGATGCCGGAGCAAATATAGTCGAGCTCCGACTTATTCTTCGCGCCAAGCACCTCGGCGATCTGCTCCGCGCCATGCTGGACGCCGTGGCAGAGGCCGATCGTGTCGACCTTGCCGTATTCGATCGCCGCCCAGGTGTTCATCGCCATCGGGTTGGCATAATTCAGGAACTTCGCACCGGGTTCGGCGACCTCGCGGATATCCTTGCAGAAATCGAGAATGACCGGAATGTTGCGCTGGCCATAAAGGATGCCGCCGGCGCAGATCGTATCGCCGACGCACTGGTCGATACCGTATTTCAGGGGAATACGGATATCCTCGGCATAGGCTTCCAGCCCGCCGACCCGCACGCAGCTAATGACGTAGCGTGCACCGGAGATCGCCTTACGGCGTTCGGTGGTGGCCGTTACCCGCGTCGGCAACTTATTCGATTCTACGATCCGGTCGAGGATCGCCTTGATCATCGAGAGATTATGCTCGCTGACATCGGTCAACGCGAATTCGACGTCCTGGAACTCCGGCACGCATAGAATGTCGGTGAACAGCTTTTTCGTGAAGCCGACGCTGCCTGCGCCGATAATGGCGATTTTAAAACTCATGATCCTCACCTTAAAGTCGATCGAACAATCAGCAGCGGAGAAAAGAATGGTGTTTTCGTCCCATGATCGCACGGCGTCGGGCGAGAGGGCAAAACGAGCATTTTCTCCTCCTCCTGCCGGTCCTCATCGGCAGGTACATGCTGTTTTCTGGCGGGATTATGCCTATAATCGCCGGATGGACCAGAGAACAATTATGCTTTCAAGGGTAATTTTGTGCTGCAGGATTTGATCACCAACGGCCAGACCATGCGGACTGTTTCGCTGCCGCGCGGCCGCCACCGGCTGCATGCTATGCCGACCAGCGCCGGCTATGAAATAAGGGATAACGAAGTTTATGATTGGGACGGACGCCGGCGCGGCCTGACACCGTTCACGGTGCTGCAACATACGATCAGCGGCAGCGGCCGGCTGCGTTACGAGAACCGCAATTATCGCGTCGGGCCTGGCGATACGCTGCTGGTGCTGGTGCCGCACAATCACCGCTACTGGTTGGAAAAAGGCGAACGCTGGGAGTATTTCTGGATATCGATGAATGGCGAGGAAGCCTTGCGCATCCACCGCCTGATTCTCGCCGCCGCCGGACCGGTCTTGAAATTGCAGCCGGCGACGATCGATCATCTCGCCGATTGCAGCCTGCGGCTGGTGCGTGGCGCCGCAACACCGGCCTCCGCTTCGGCGGTGGCTTATGAAGCCGCGATGGCGCTTTATGACGATGTCTTCGGTTCGCACGCGATCGCCGCCGACCGCTCCGCCATGCAGGCAGTTATCGACTATGTCGCCGCCAATCTCGACCAGCCTCTCCCCGTCAGCGAGCTTGCCAGGGTCAGCGGTCTCAGCCGTGCCCATTTCTCCCGGGTCTTTGCCGATAGCGAAGGCTTGCCGCCGGCCGAGTATGTCCTGCAACAGCGCATGCAGCGAGCCGCCAAGCTTCTGACCAAGGCCGCTTTCATTCCGGTCAAGGAGGTGGCGATCATGTCGGGTTTCGATGACGCCAATTATTTCTCGAAAGCCTTCCGCCGCATCTACGGCATCAATCCCACCGAATTCCGCACCACCGGCATGTATGCGGCCGTGCGCAGCCCTGGGGACGACGGCAGAGGCGCGCGAGGCAAATAGCCGAATCATCCTTGGCAAGCTGCGGCATGCCGCCGCAGCTTGCTCTCCAACTGGCGCTAAGAGCCTAACTTTCTTGACATAACGGCCGCAGAAGTAAGCTCTGAAGAGGTTGGCCGAAAACGTTTTCGGCGAAATCGCCGATCCTGCCGCCGATTGCGTTGCGCCATGCTTGAAGGCCTGTATAGATATCGCCCGCTGCGGCCATGATCGCGTCACGGCCGCACCTCTTTGTCTAAGTAACATCTGTTCGTCCCAGGTGAGACGGGCTCTTCTGATAGGATTGAATATGCGTTCTGTTGTCGCTTTCAACGAATCCTGGACTTTTCACGAAGGCTTTTCAGCCGCTGACGCCGGCAGCCGCCAGGAAGGACAGCCGGTCGCATTGCCGCACTCGGCGGTCGAACTGCCGTTCAACTATTTCGATGAGAAATCCTATCAGCGCGCCTTCACTTATCAGAAAATCCTGCCCTGGAGCGACGACTTTGCCGGGCGCGAGGTATCGCTGGTATTCGACGCCGCCATGGCCGACGCGGTGGTTTATCTCAACGGCGAGGAAATCGTCGCGCATCAGGATGGCTACACGCCCTTCGAGGCACGGCTGACGGGGCGCCTGAAGCAAGGCGATAACCTGATCACCGTCAAGATCGATGGTAGCGAGAACCCTGAGATCCCGCCGTTCGGCGGCCGCATCGACTATCTCACCTATGCCGGCATCTACCGCGACGTCTGGCTCAAGCTTGCAGCACCCGTCTCGATCGCCAATATCAAGGTCGAGACCGGCAACGTACTGGACGATAGTAAATCCGCGACGGTGCGCTGCGATATCACCAACCCGCAAAGCCTCGCCTTCAATGGTATGGTGACCGCAAACCTCCGCGCGCCGGACGGCAAGGCGCTGGCGTCCGCGACCAGCGAGACCTCGGGCGACAGCGTGTGCTTCTCCTTCGACAATCTCTCCGGCATCTCACTGTGGGACCTCGACACTCCCGTACTCTACACGCTGGAAGCTGAGCTGAAGACCGATCACGGCTCCGACCGATATTCAACGACATTCGGTTTCCGCACCGCCGCGTTCACCGATGAAGGTTTCCTGTTGAACGGCCGCAAGCTGAAGCTGCGCGGTCTCAACCGTCATCAGGCCTTCCCCTATTCCGGCTATGCCATGGGCCGCTCGGCGCAGGAGCGTGATGCCGAGATCATGAAGCAGACGTTGAAGTGCAATGTCGTACGCACCTCGCATTATCCGCAATCGAAATGGTTCCTCGACCATTGCGACCGTATCGGCCTGCTGGTCTTCGAGGAAATCCCCGGCTGGCAGCATATCGGCGGCAAGGAATGGCAGCAGGAATCAATCCGCAACGTCCGCCGCATGATCGAGCGCGACTGGAACCATCCGTCTATCATCATCTGGGGCGTGCGTATCAACGAGTCGCAGGATTCGCATGATTTCTACGCCGAGACCAACCGGCTGGCGCGCGAGCTCGATCACACCCGCCAGACCGGCGGCGTGCGCTACATTACCGAGAGCGAAATGCTTGAGGACGTCTACACGATGAACGACTTCATCCTCGGCAACGAGGAACTGCCGGGCGCCAATCGCCCACGCACGCCGCTGCGGCCACAGCAGGAAAATACCGGCCTGTCGAAGAACGTGCCCTACCTGATCACCGAATTCGGCGGCCACATGTATCCGACGAAGATCTACGATCAGGAGCAGCGCCAGGCCGAGCATGTGCGCCGGCATCTGGAAGTGCTGAACGCGGCCTATGGCGATCCCTCGATCTCCGGTGCCATCGGCTGGTGCATGTTCGACTACAACACGCATAGCGACTTCGGCTCCGGCGACCGCATCTGCTATCACGGCGTCATGGACATGTTCCGCGAGCCGAAATTCGCGGCCTATGCCTATGCCAGCCAGTGCGAGCCTTCCGAGGAGGTCATCATGAAGCCGGTAACGATCTGGGCGCGCGGCGAGCGCAATATCGGCGGCGCGCTGCCGCTGATCGTGCTGACCAATTGCGACGAGGTCGAACTGCGCTACGGTTCGCTCACCAAGCGCCTCGGCCCCGATCGCGAGAGCTTCCCGCATTTGCCGCACCCGCCCGTCATTTTCGATCATCGCAATTTCACCCAGGACGAACTCGGCGTCTGGGGCATGGAATGGGAAGACGCGCGCTTCACCGGTTACGTCAATGGCAAGCCGGTCGCGGAACTGCACATGGTCGCCAATCCGCTGCCGACGAGGCTGGAGATGCAGGCCGACAGCCTGACGCTGCGTGCCGACGAACGTGACACGACCCGCGTCATTATCCGCGCGCTCGATCAGGCCGGCACCCGCCTGCCCTTCCTCAACGACGTCGCGACGATCAAGGTCACCGGTCCTGCCAAGCTTATCGGCCCCGAGACGGTGGCCTTCCAGGGCGGTACGACGGGTTTCTGGCTGCAGGCTACCGGCAAGGCCGGTGCGATTACGGTCGCAGTGTCTTCGGCGCGTTTTGCGGGCCAGACCATTGCGCTGAAGGCGGAATAAGGTATCGGGAAAGAGCACTGCCGATTGCGGAGCTATCCGCGTGACCGCCTGGCCGTACTCGATGCGGCAGGCGGTCGTTTTCTGCTTGCCATCCTGCCTCCGACACAACCCAGAAAACGCATCAACTTTTTGTTGATATAAAAGATGGAAAACCGCTTGCGCGCCGGCTACCGCGCCGCTTATCTCTACCTATGAATGCGTAGATAGTGGCAACGTAGACATTTACGTGTCCTGCCGTATCTGTGTGAAAAGACCAGATCATCGATCTCGTTTCCCCTACCCCCGACAGGGAAACTTGTGGCGCCGATATGCCGTAAGCCCGGACGATTCTTCGACCGTCCGGGCAGCCGACTCGCAAGCACCGCACAGATCAAGGCCGTATGGCTGATCCAAGGAGAACAAGATCATGGCTCTCGTCACAATCGGGCTATTGGAAGATCAGACAACGACGCTGAACGCCAGTAACTGGACATCCACCAACACGTTGCAATTGAACGTGGTTGCCAGCTCCACACTGATAATCGACAACATCGACGTCAGTCTGACCAATATTATCGGCGGAGGCGTCCTCTCGAACACCGTTATTCAATTGGTCAATGCTGGCAACATCACGGTCAATCCCAGCCTTCTGACTTTGGGTGTGGGATCCGTTATGAGCTATCAGATTGGATTCAACTCGACGCTGACGATCAATTCGGGGCTTTTGAGCGTCGGCCTCCTCCAGGCGACAACCATTGACTTCACCAACTCGGGTGGAGGCGGACATTTCATCTTCACGCCACCGGTGATTGGCCTCTCTGTCAGCGGCCCTCCGACGGTTACCAATGTTCACATCGGCGATCGCATCACCGTGGTGGGCTCGACCTCGATTGGGCAATCGGGAAACGTGGTCTCGTTCTATGGCCCGGCGCTCCTTGGACTTCCCATTCATTTGATATCCTATACGATTCCGGAAGGCATACAGTATCTCTACCGCCCTGCCGACGAGACGCTGACATTTACCTCCAACTGCTTTCTGCAAGGCACGCGGATTGCAACGCCCGCCGGCGAAGTCCCCGTGGAGAGCCTCTGCGAAGGCGACGAGGTCCTCACCCTGGAGAATGGGCCGGCGCCGGTGAAGTGGATCGGGCGGCGAACGATCGATCCGAAAATGGTGGACAATCCGCGGGAGCACCTGCCGGTGCGCGTCATAGCCGGCGCTTTGGCGGAAAACGTTCCGCATAGCGATCTCCTTGTTTCGCCCGACCACTGCATCTACGTGGCCGATGCATTGATACCCGCAAAACTGCTCATCAATGGAACGACCATTTCCCAAATACTCACCCTTCAGCCCATCACCTATTTTCATATCGAGCTTGAGGCTCATGATATCGTCTGGGCTGAGGGCGCTCCGGCTGAGACCTATCTTGACCTCGGCAACCGGCATACATTTCTAGAGCCCGGCGTTCTTCTCTTCACATCGCCCGCAAGGAACCAGGCCTCCTCACGCTATCCCATTGCCTATGAAGGATTGGCGGTCGACCGGGCACGGATGCTCGTTGAAAGTCGCAGGGAGGTGCTTGGCATCTCCGAGGAGAAGACCACGGCGGCTTAGGGATCTACACAACGCAGGGTAACGAGACGCCGGTTCTCTGCTTTTCAGGCAGCCGGCCCCTCAAACTCGCCCGCATTCTGCGGAATGGATTGCAGCAGCGTTTGCCGCGCTGATGCCAAATGCCTGCGGCAGGCCGTGTCGATCCGCTTGGGGTCGCGTGATTGCAGCGCGTCGATATAGTCGAGATGTTCGGCGATGGCGCGTGAATTGCGCACGCGGGCGAACGCCTTGTTCCACTGGTAGTGATAGTGGAAGACGATGGCGATCGCGTCGTAGAAATCGGCGATGAAGCGGTTCTTCGAGGCGCGATGAATGAGAAGATGGAATCTTTCGTCGAGCCGCGAAAAATCACGGTAGCGCTCGTCGAAATCCTCTAGCAGATCATAATGTTCCTGCTGAATGACGGCCAGATCCGCCCATGCCGGATGATCCGGTGGCATGCGTCCGAATTCGGCCGCCGAATGCAGCTCGAACATTTCGCGCACGTCGGCAAGTTCGAGCGCGAATTCGCTGGTGAAGCCCTTCAGGATCCAATGGCTGTTCGGCCGCTTCTCGATCAAGCCGAAACGGCTGAAGCGAATGAGGAATTCGCGCACCACCGATGTTCCTGTGCCGATCTCACGCGCCAGTTCCAGTTCGTTGATCTGCATGCCTGGCTGCGCTTCGTCGGAGAGAATGCGCAGCATGAAACTGCGCTCGATGATGTCGTGCAGCGAATTGGTTTCTTCCTGCGGAAACAAGTCCGCCTCGGTCGGCAGGCGCAGCACGGTCTTTTGCCGCTTGTTCCAGCGAATGATGCCGGCATCACTGAGGCGCATCAGAATGGCGCGCGCCGTGCTGCGGCTGACGCCGAGTTCGGCGGCGATCTCGGGCTCGGTCGGCAGGGCGGCATCCGGCTTCAGGCCGGCGACGTAGCGGTTATACGCCTCCTTGAAGAGCGTGTTTTGTCTCGCCATTTCCCCCTCGCTTATCACTCGCTGCTCTCTATCGGCGGCGATCTCAGTAGCCTGCTCGGATAGCAATCCAGCGCGGGAGCATCGCTTGTATGCGTCGCTCTCTCCTCTCCGGAACCGCCGAATGATTTCCTCGTTGACTTCAAAATGTTTATTGTAGATAAAAAACAAATGCAATCGGCAATGGCCCGGGAGAGGCTCGCCGAACTGCAAGATTGTTCTGGGAGAGAACGTTGAACAGCCAGCCTTGGATCCTTCTGTCGGAGGGCGATAATGTCGCCGTGGCAACGGCGACCATCGAAGCCGGTGTCGTAGTCGCCAACGGTGTCTCGACGCGAGGCAAGATCGACCCCGGCCACAAATTCGCAATCCGTGACATTCCTCTCGGCACGCCCGTGGTGAAATACGGCCAGGCCATCGGGCGCACGACCGCCGAGGTCAAAGCCGGCGATCACGTCCATAGCCACAATCTGCATTTCGAAAACGATCGGCTCGCGGCAACGGCCAACGCGGCGCCGGAGGAAGCGACCGAGGTCGACAAGGCCCGCACATTCATGGGCTATCGCCGCGCCGACGGCCGGGCCGCGACACGCAACTATATCGGCATCATTGCCAGCGTGAACTGTTCCACCACGGTTTGCCGCGCCATCGCGGAAGAGGCAAACCGGATGCTCCTTCCGCATTATGACGGCATCGACGGTTTCGTGCCGATCGTGCACGACCAAGGCTGCGGCATGAGCTCGACAGGCGACGGCATGCTGACGCTGCATCGCACGCTTGCCGGCTATACACGCCATGTGAATTTCGGCGGTGTGCTGATGATCGGCCTCGGCTGCGAGGTCAACCAGTTGACGCTCTATGGCCAGAGCGGAGCCGGCGCCAGCAAGCGGCACTTCAACATCCAGGATGCTGGCGGCTCACGGCGCGCCGTAGCGCTTGCCATGGGGGTCCTGAAGGAAATTTCGGAAGACGTCGGCCAGGCTCGACGCGAACCGATCTCGATCAGCGAAATCATCGTCGGCCTGCAATGTGGCGGCTCGGATGGTTTCTCCGGCATCACTGCCAATCCGGCGCTGGGTGCAGCCGCCGACCTGCTGGCCGCGGCCGGTGGCACGACGATCCTGTCGGAAACCTCGGAGATTTATGGCGCCGAGCATTTGCTGCGCAGCCGGGCCGTCAACAACGAGGTCGCCGCCAAGCTCGACGCGAAAATCGACTGGTGGGAAAAGTATGTCGCGCTGCACGGCGCCTCGCTGGACAACAATCCCTCTCCCGGCAACAAGCGCGGCGGGTTGACCACCATTCTGGAGAAGTCACTCGGGGCTGTTGCCAAGGGCGGCCGGTCGCCACTGACCGCGGTCTACGGCTATGCTGAACGGGTAACGGAGCATGGGCTCGTCTTCATGGACACGCCCGGCTACGATCCGGTTTCCGCAACCGGTCAGGTGGCCGGCGGCGCGAACATGATCGCGTTTACGACCGGTCGCGGCAGCTGTTTCGGCTCTCGTCCGGCACCGTCGTTCAAGCTGTCGAGCAATTCGGCGCTGTATCAATCGATGGAAGAGGACATGGACATCGATTGCGGCACCATTGCCACCGGCGAGGCAACGATATCAGGCAAGGGCCGCGAGATCTTCGAACTGATCATCGAGATCGCGTCGGGCAAGAAGACCAAAAGCGAAACCTTCGGCTATGGCGATAACGAATTCGTGCCCTGGCATCTTGGGGCAACGTTGTAAGATAGTCAGTGCATTCGACGACGTTGTGCCGGCCCTCTGACAAGCCAGGCGCGGCGGAAACCAAGCGATTAATCATCACAAGGGAGAGGTGATGAAGAAGAGAAGAATCGGCAGGACGGAGCTGGAGGTTACCGAAATCAGTTTCGGTGCCGCAGCGCTCGGCGGCCTTTACCGCGCCTGCCCTCGCGATCAGGCCATGGAAACCCTGCAGGCGGCATGGGATAGCGGCATCCGCTATTTCGACGTCGCCCCCTGGTATGGCTTCGGTCTCGGCGAACGATACGTCGGCGATTTCCTGCGCGGTCAGCCGGAAGACAGCTATGTGCTGTCGACGAAGGTCGGGCGATTGATGCGACCCGTTCCGACCGACAAGGTCCCGAATTACGGCTATGTCGATCCCCTGCCCTTCGATGCGGATTATGATTATTCCTATGACGGCATCATGCGATCGATGGAGTTCAGCTATGCCCGCCTCGGCCTCAACCGCATCGACATTCTCTACGTCCACGATATCGGCGGCTACACCCATGGCAAGGCGCTGAACGAGCATTATCTCGGCCAGCTGCTCGGCTCCGGCATCAAGGCTCTGGAGGAGCTGAAATCATCGGGCACGATCAAAGCCTATGGTCTTGGCGTCAACGAGGTGCCCGTTTGTCTCGCTGTCATGCATGCAGCCGATATCGACTGCATCCTGCTTGCCGGCCGCTATACGCTGCTTGACCGTTCGGCGGTCGCGGAACTGCTGCCGCTTTGCGAAAAGAAGGGCACGTCGCTCGTTGTCGGCGGTGTCTTCAATTCCGGTATTCTCGCGACCGGCCCCGTACCCGACGCGCATTTCGACTACCTTCCGGCGACGCCGGATGTTCTGGCCAAAGTGGGGGCGATGGAGGAAATCGCCCGCCGTCACGGCCTGCCGCTTGCCGCACCCGCCATCCAGTTTCCGCTAAGCCAGCCGTCCGTGGCTTCGGTGCTGATCGGCACGGCGAAAGCATCAAGTCTTACCCGCAACATGCAGCTCGTGGACCTAAAGCTTCCGGCGAGCCTTTATGCGGAGTTCGAAGGATTGACCCTGGTCGCGCCGCCTTTGGGAGACGGCGCCGTTCGGGTCTAATGAAGAAATAAGAAGCTATCGGGCCGTCGGGAGAGACGGCTCGTGGAGGAGGAAAGCCTGTTTTGGCGGGGTGGCTATGTGCCGCTCCGCAATGCGTGAACCATCTGGTGTTCACGGTACCGAGCCGCAAGCGTTCAACGGCCGGTGTGCAGGAGAAGAGCGCGTTGAGAGGAGAAATCAATGACCATCGCTAAATCCCTTCTGTCCCGCCGCACCTTTGCCGGTCTTGCCGGCGCGGCCATGATCGCCGTCGCCATGCCGGCGCAATCCTTCGCGGCCGAAGTGACGATCCCGATCATCGTCAAGGACACGACGTCCTTCTATTGGCAGATCGTTCTCGCCGGTGCACGCAAAGCCGGCAAGGATCTTGGCGTCAAGGTGCCGGAGCTGGGTGCGCAGGCTGAAACCGACGTCAACGGTCAGATCAGCATTCTTGAAAACGCTGTTGCCGGCAAGCCGGCCGCAATCGTCATCTCGCCGACCGAGTTCAAGGCGCTTGGCAAGCCGGTGGACGAAGCAGCGAAGTCCGTTCCGATTATCGGCATAGACTCCGGCGCCGACTCCAAGGCTTTCAAGTCATTTCTGACGACTGACAACACGCAGGGCGGCCGCATCGCCGCTGATGGCCTTGCTGCCGCGATCAAGGCAATGACCGGCAAGGAAGAAGGCGATGTCGTCATCATCACCAACACGCCCGGCGCCGGTTCTCTCGAACAGCGCCGCACGGGCTTCCTAGATCAGGTCAAGACCAAGTATCCGGGCCTGAAGGTCGTCGCCGACAAGTATGCGGACGGTCAGGCAACGACCGGCCTCAACATCATGACTGACCTGATCACGGCAAATCCGAAGATCGTTGGCGTCTTTGCCTCCAATCTGATCATGGCGCAGGGTGTCGGCCAGGCCATTGCTGAAAACAAGCTCAGTGACAAGGTCAAGGTCATCGGCTTCGACAGCGACGACAAGACCCTTGGCTTCCTCAAGAGCGGCGCCATTGCCGGCCTCGTCGTTCAGGACCCGTACCGCATGGGTTACGACGGCATCAAGACCGCTCTCGCCGTCTCCAAGGGTGAAAAGGTTGAAGCCAACGTCGACACCGGCGCCAACCTAGTGACCAAAGCCAACATGAGCGATCCGAAGATCGAGGCCTTGATCAATCCGAAGGTCAAGTAAAGCTTAGAGGCTGCGGCCGATTCCTCGGCCGCAGCCTCTTCGTCTGTCCACTTCTTGGGCGGCCGCGCGATGATGCCAGAGGGAGGAGACCCATGACGAGCCTCGAAGAAATCAGCCATCGGCACGATGACAAGGTCAAGACGGAAGCAAGTCGCGTTCCGGCCGGCTCGCCTATCCTCGAGCTCAAGGGATTGCAGAAGCGCTATGGCTATGTCGAGGCGCTGAAACCTGCGACGATCACATTTCTGGCGGGTGAGATTCATGCGATTGTCGGTGAAAACGGAGCCGGCAAGTCGACGCTCATCAAGCTCCTGACTGGCGTCATCAGCAGGACGGCCGGGGAGATATCCTGGTGCGGCCATCCGGTCGCCCTTGCCAATCCCAATGAAGCGATCGCGCGCGGCATCAACGCCGTGCATCAGGAGGTCGTCCTTTGCCCGCATCTGACGGTCGCCGCCAATCTCTTTCTCGGCGACGAAGTCAATCGCTTCGGCCTGATGCGCAAGAAGCAGATGGTCGCTATGGCCCAGACGGTGCTTGACGATCTCGGCTTCGGACTGCCGGCCGCCGATTTGCTGAGCTCTCTCACCATTGGTCAGCAGCAATTGGTCGCAACCGCCCGCGCCGCCATGCGCGGCACGCAATTCCTCATCTTCGACGAGCCGACCGCCTATTTGACGCGCAAGGAATCGGCGCAGTTGTTCAAGCTGATCCGCCGCCTGCAGAGCGAAGGCGTGACGATCGTCTATATCAGCCACCGCATGGAGGAAGTCTTCGAGCTGGCCGACCGCGTTTCCGTGCTGCGCGACGGCACGCATGTCGGCACCCGCCTGATTGCCGAGACCAATGACGACGAACTGATCAAGCTGATGATCAATCGCTCGATCGAACAGATCTACCACAAGGAAGAGATCCCGATTGGTGAACCCATCCTCGAGACGCACGGCCTTTCCGGTCCCGGTTTCGAGGATGTCTCGCTGACTGTACGGGCCGGCGAGATCGTTGGACTTTATGGGCTTATCGGCGCCGGCCGCAGCGAGTTCGCGCTCGGCCTCTATGGCCGTCAGCCGGTCTCGGCAGGCGAAATCTATTGGCAGGGTCGCAAGGTCGAAATCCGCAACGAGCGCGACGCGATGGAGCTCGGCATCGCGCTCGCGCCAGAAAGCCGCCGCGATCAGGGGCTCTGCCTCAACCTGCCGATCGGCCTCAACATCAATTTGCCTGTGTTTAAGCGGCTAAGCCGCGGTCCGATCATCGATAACAAAAGCGAGGCTGCTAACGCCGACAAGCAGATCCGCGATCTCAGCATAAAGACGCCCAGCCGGCGAGTCCTGGTTTCCGCCATGTCCGGCGGCAATCAGCAGAAGGTGGTCATCGGCAAATGGCTGAGCCATGGCGCCAAGCTTTTCATCTTCGACGAGCCGACGGTGGGTGTCGATGTCGGCACCAAGGCGGAAATCTATCGGCTGTTCGCCAAGCTGCTTCGCGACGGCGCGGGCATCATCGTCATATCCTCCTACCTGCCCGAGGTTTACGAGCTCGCCGATCGTCTACATGTATTCCGCCGCGGCCAGCTGGTCGCCAGCCATGATTTTCACGCTGCCACGCATGAGGAAGTCCTTGGCGAGGCCATCGGCGTCTGAGCGATAAAAAATCGAAAGAGGAGAACAAAAAATGGTCGTCAACACGACAGAAGGCCCCGCCATTGCACCGCGGCGTAAGATGAATATCCTCTTCAGTCTGACGCTGATCCTGCTTCTGATTGCACTATGGATCGTACTCGGCTTCTCGACAGACGTGTTCTGGACGCAGCTCAACATCACCAACCTGGCGCGCCAGGGGTCGATGACGGCCATCCTTGCGCTTGGACAAACCTTTGTCATCATCACCGGTGGCATCGATCTTTCCGTTGGCGCAATCGTTGGCTTCTGCACCGTCGTCGTCGCCTGGCTGCTCCAGGCCGGGGTTCCGATCTGGGCCGCTATCCTCATTACCTTGCTGTTCGGGGTTCTTATCGGGGCATTCCATGGCTTCGGCATCGTGCGCATGGGCTTGCCGCCCTTCATCATCACGCTGGCGACGCTGACCTCTCTGCGCGGCATCGGCCTGCTGATCACCAACGGTTCGAGCATCAACATCGTCAACGACGCTTTCACAAATTTCGCCGTCGCGGATTTTCTCGGTATTCCGAGCCTGTTCTGGATGGTGATCGTGGTAGCAATTCCAGCCGTCGTCTTCCTGCATTTGAGCCGTTGGGGCCGTTATCTTTTCGCCGTCGGCTCCAACCGCGAGGCGGCGCGCCTGTCCGGCGTCAACGTCAACGGGATGATCTATTTCGCCTATATACTGTCTGGAACCTGCGCCGCCTTGGTCGGTGTTCTGCTTGCCTCGCGTATAGCCATCGGCAATGCGACCCAGGGCGATGGGTGGGAACTGCAGGCGATCGCATCGTCGGTTATCGGCGGCACCAGTCTGTTTGGCGCGATCGGTTCCGTCTATGGCCCGCTGATCGGCGCCTTCATCCTGGCGACTATCAACAACGGCGCCAACCTGTTGAACCTGAATTCCTTCTGGCAGCGCATCATCACCGGCGTGCTGATCATCGTGATCGTCTATTTCGATCAGTTGCGCCGCCGGCGACTCTGAAGATATTCGACACCGGCTATTGCTGGGGTGGGCGGCAATCCGGGCGAGATCGTCTCGCCTCGATTGCCGCCCACTCTATTTTGTTAGTTGAAGGTCACTTCGCGGGTCAGTCTGGAATCCCAGGGGCACCAATGATTTCCAGGGAGGAAGGCACCGCCGGCTTCGTCAAGATGATCCTCGACATAGACCATGTTCGCATCGCAGACTTCGATGGCCATCGAGAAGAATCGTATGGTCTGTGGGTCCAAGTGAAAGCTGAACCTCGGATTGTAAGGCTGAGTTCTCTTGATGATCCTGCCATGGACATGAATTTCATTCTGCTCCTCGCCGGAAAGAATCTTCAAAGCATGGTCGATCGTCTGCTCATCCGTCAACTCGATGATGAATTCCTGACCTGGTGACGAGGGTTGTGTAAAGGCAAAATAACGGGGCACGGTGTTTCCTCCATATCGAGTTGAAAGGATGCTGGATCAAGCTGCTTCCGGTCATGGAAGCCCCCGTTAATTAGTTGACCCTAAATGAACTTCAACCCACAGATTTTATTGGGTTTTGTCTGATTTCTACAGCAATCGCCGTAAGGAATTGGCCATATCGAACGGCCGATGGTCACACCACGCGAAGCAAATGCACTCTGCGCCGCCGGCAATCCGATCAAATCGTCGGGGGGATCGTTTTTCGCGCGAGTTTTATCGCCCCAGAGCCAAGCCAAAGGCGCCGTCAGGCGGCAAGTTAAGGGCATGGCACCCTGCTCGTCCGGCCAATGACAGCCTGCTCCGGTTCAGCAGCAGACTTGCCTTGTCCATCACACCGGTGATGGGCGCGCTCTTTGCCAACTCAGGCCCTTCAAGAGACCACGCAATGGCTTCTCGACCAATTCATAGGCACAGATGCCCAGCAGCACGCCTGAGACGAGACAGATGAATGTTGCGACATCGGAGGGTAGCTCCGTGCGCGCCATCAATTTCATCACCACCGAAATCGCCAGCGTGTGCCAGAGATAGATCGAGTAGGAGGCGTTGCCGAGATAGGTGAGCAGCGGAATATCAGGCAGCTTTCCGCTTCGCTCCAGCGATACCGTACCAAGCACCAGCGCCAGAGCGAGCGGTCCGCAGGTCAGCTCGTTGAATTCGAGATGCAGGAGCTGGATAGCGGCAAAGCCCGAGAGAGCGACGACGATCAGGGCAAGCCCAAGGCCGGCCTTCGGTATTGTCCCGGACAGCCATAGCTCGGCAAGGAGGATGCCTGCGACGAACTCCAAAATGATCGGCCGCGTGTAGGTGAGGAGCAGCGGCGATTGCGGGCTGAAGATGACGCCGGCGATCACGAAGGCAGCGAAGACGCTGGCTATGCTGAAGAGTCGTATGCTGCGCGACAGGAGCAATGCCGCACCGAATATGGCATAGAAGAACATCTCGTAGTTCAGCGTCCATCCCTGCACCAGCACCGGCCAGATCATGCCATTGCTCGGCGAGCGCTCCGGAATGAAAATCATCGAACCCAGAATATGACCGGTCGTCAGCTTCATGTTCGGAAACAGACCGGCGACTGCCCCAGCGATCATGATCGCGGTAACGATCCAGTAGGACGGGGCGATGCGCTGAACGCGATCAAACAGGAACCGCCAGGGCGTGACAGGCCGCCGCTCGCTGATCGTCCACATGATGAAGCCGCTGATGACGAAGAAGACATCGACACCGGCTGCGCCGATCTGGAAATGGCCGCCGCTGCGCTCTGCCGCATGGAAAAGGACGACCGCGAGCGCGGCGATGGCGCGAAGATATTGGATGCTATAAAGAGTTTTCATCTGCTGGCCTGAGCCTCCCAGTTTGCAGGCGGCCCAAGTTCCATCCGATCATCGGAGACGAGCGGAGCCATGCGTGGCGCTTGCGCCTTCATCGTCAGCTTGCCCGCGATGAAGTACAGCAGGAACGAGCCGACCTGGTAGGGATTAAGAATATCGATCTCGACGAAAGCGCGGATCAAAAGCAGCGTCGCCAGACCGAACAGAACATAGGATTCATCGTTTCTGAGGTCGTTGAGAAACCGCTTGAGGTGGCCGATAACCGCCGTCAGCAATATGGACACCAGCAAGAAGACGCCGATCAGGCCGGTTTCGACCGTGGTTTCGATGAAGGTATTGTGGAAATGGAAGCCGGCGCGGGAGGTGATGTAGAATTCCTCCCACAGGCGTTCCGGCTCGGAGAAGCCTTGTACCCAATAGGCCTGATAGCCGATCCCAAAGAAGGGATGCATCGTGGCGGCGGCTATTCCCTGTTGCCAGAGATAGGTGCGGCCGGTCAGTGTCGAGTCCTTGCCGAAGGCGCCGAGCACGAGATCGACGGCACCGAGATAGACGCCGGCGACGACGAGAATGATCCCGGATATGGCCGCGGTGGCAAACAGCTTTTTGCGCTGCTTTGGCGACAGGAACAGGATGACGCGCATGCCGATGCTAAGCATCACGACCAGCCCGGTAACCAGCACCGACGTTGCCGATTGCGAGGCAAGCAGACAGTAGGCAGCCATGAGGCCGACGACGCCGGCTCCAAGCAGCCAGATACGACGCTCACCAAGGATGAAGACGGCGGCGAACGCAAAATAGATCCCGAGCGAGGCATAAAAGCCGAGCTGGTTCTTCGAGTCGAAGGCGCCGACGAAACTATAGGTGCCGTCGATCGCATCGAGGGCATAATAGCCGAACAGCATCGAATAGAGCAGCACGATACTGGTGCCGGCTATGGCGCCGCGCGTCAATGTGCGGATATCGAGCGTACGCACGGCGATCAGCGCGCAGATGATATGCGTCATATACTGGATTGCGGCGCGGGCGGTGACCGGCGGCACCACCGACCAGAAGATGGAGAGGCAGGTGAAAACGCCGAATGCAAAGATCCAGAGCTGTTTTGAGTAGCTGCCAAGCACGCGGCGATAATCGATCAGCACCAACGGAAACCACAGGGCGTAATAGACGAGAATGGCAGCCTGCCCAAAGCGGGAGGAATAGGCGAAGGCGAAGAAAGAAAGCGCAATCGCCACCATGCCATAGGTGGCGTTGCTGCCCGGATGAATAAAGGTCGATTTGCGGATCCGCATCGACTCTCCTTATCGCATGGCTAGACCGGCACTCACCTTGATGAGATCACCGGGCAGCACCAGGGTATTTTCCTGGGCCGGGATTTCCTTCGCCTGACCATTCTCATCCCGTATGATGGTATAGACGATGTTCACGCCCTGCCCGCCGGCATCGATATTGCTGGCGTCCGCCGATTGCGCGACCGCCTCCTGCATCAACGCCTGGCTGGTGGAGAGCTTGAGCTGCAGGGTTTCCAACTGGGTGTCGGTGTCCTGCAGATCCTGCGCGAGCGAATTCTGCCAATCGTTGCGCACCGTATTCGCGTCCTGATCGGCCTTGCTGATGCTCTGCTTGGCGTTCAGCGATGCCGTGTCGGTATCCAGCAGGTTGGTCTCCACGTCGGACGCGCGCTGTTCGGCCGAGATCCTGCGCGAGGCAAGCTCCAGCCCCCGTTCCGCCAGGCTCTCGACCTTGTCGCGGTCCGCCTTGGCGAGATCGAGTTGGCGGCTAAGCGTATCGGTCTTCTTCGCCAGCGCCTCGACTTCGCTTTGCAGCAGCACCTTGAGATCCGCCAACGCCTGCAGCTGCGTTTTCATACGCACGCTACGCGTCTTCATCAGAGCCTCTTCGCTGGCGAGCAGGTCGGCCGATTGCGGCATTTTTTGAAGGTCCGGCGAAATGTCGATCTGATCCTTGCCGGCGACTTCGGCCAAAAGACGCGCCTGGCGCATCAGCAACCGGCCACGTTCTGCCATGAGGACGACCGCATCGCCCTTGGCATTGATGAAATCGCGCGCGAAGCGTTGGCCAGCCTCGGCGCGGTGCATGCCGCCGCCCAGGCTCACCGCCTTCAGAACGGTCAGGTTGGGTACAAAAGGATATGAACCCGGGTTCTGGACCTCGCCGGAGAGATAGATCGGCCGGAATTGTGAAAGCTCCACGGAAGCAGAGGGCCGATCGCGCAGACCGAACTGCTTCTGCAACCCAAGGCCGATCGCTTCCGCGATCTCATCCGTCGTCTTGCCGGCGGCCGGCATGTCCCCGATGAAAGGAATGGAAACCGAACCGGAAGGACCGACCGTATAATCACCCGACACTACCGACCAGTCGCGAATCGTGCCTTCTGCCGTCTGCCATTCGGCGACGCGAATGCTCAGTTTGTCCATGACGCCCAGGTGATATCCGGGAAGGCTATCGGCACGGGCATTGCCTGATACCACGCACAGGCTGAAGAGGACGAGAGCAGCGCAACGAAAAGGTGTAGTCGCGCCAACGAGCCTACCAGAAGGCTTAATTTCAATCATGCAGGATCTTCCCTGTTATTAGATCGCAGCCCCGCATGTGCGGGGAAACCGCAGGAACCTTCCCCGCGGTATCTGCTTCGTCGTCAGTAGCTGCCGCGCGAGAGGCAAACCGCAGGAATGGTCTTGGCGATAATCATCATGTCGCTGCTGAGTGACCAGTTTTTGACATAATGCGTATCGAAGGCCACGCGGCTTTCGTAGGAGACGTCGTTGCGGCCGCTGACCTGCCACAGACCCGTCAGGCCGGGGCGAGACTGGAGGTAGTAGATCGCGGAGGTTTCGTAACGCTCGAGCTCGTCCTCGACGACAGGACGAGGACCGACGACACTCATTTCGCCGCGGATGATATTGATGAGCTGCGGCAGTTCGTCGAGGCTCAGTTTACGTAGCACCGCGCCGACGAGGGTGACGCGGGGGTCGTTTTGCAGTTTGCGCGTTGCGCGCCATTCGTCCATCGCCCGGGGATTGGCCTGCAGATAGGCCTGCAGCACCCTGTCGCCATCGACGACCATGGTGCGGAACTTCAGGCAACCGAAGGTCTTGCCGTTATGACCAATACGACGATGGCCATAAAAAATCGGGCCCCGGTCCGAAAGCTTCACCAGGAGCATGAGCATCAGGAAGAGGGGGCTGATGAGGATCAGCCCCATCAGGGCGGCTGTAACGTCGAATCCCCTCTTGAGGATTCCACCCGTTGGCGGAAAGACGTCGCTTTCCGTAGCGCTGAAAAAAGCCGATGTGGCCGATCTCGTCGCAGACTTCATAGAGATGACTCCATTCATGTTGGCGAATTGGTCGGAAATGTCTCGGACGCGTAGTTAGTGCAGTGCAGCGAGGAGTGTAGGATGGGATTGGGATTTTTTAAGCCAATTTTTTATGGCAATGCCGATTCACGGTACGGTTCTACCGCCAACGTGATCGAAGCCCTAGGTTCAGCCACCCAAAAGGCGACGACATTGCAGTTTACCCACTGTATAAATCCCAAATAAATCGCCACTTACGCTTCATCATGCAGTGTAGTATAATGTTAAAGTTAGATTTATCGGATATTATTCCCTTATATATCCGAAAGAAACTTTCTTCACTCTTGAGCATTCCTGAAAATTCCTGACTTCCGACTAAAAATATTGCGATGCAACAAGATGTTGCGATGCACATAACGCTCGAGACGGCAACCGGACTTTGTAATAAAAGTTGATTGAATTGTTTAAAATCTAAATCGATCGCACTAATCGATTAGCAGTACGAAATTGTATGTGAATTTTTTGCGAACAACTTTTAAGGGAGTCCCGGGAGGAGAAAAAAGATAATGAATGCAATTGTACGCATTGTGGAGGAGTAGTTTTAACGGGCGCGACATAGGATCCGTATCAATTCGTAACGCATTGTCGTCGCTTGGTTGAATCTAAATGAATCATAAAATATATTTGAGTTCTGGGTCTACTGAGGGAGGCAAGACCTTGAGTACTTTTAGTCAGATATTCCTGGGGAGGAGGTAATGTCCATGTACGCACCTCGCGTCTTCATTAGCATGGCGGGCACGCTGGCCGTATTCGCCATTGCGACTTATTTTCTGACGCATTCACTTTCGATTACCTTGATCGAAACTGCGATTTGCGCGGTCCTATTACAGATCGGTTACTTCGCGGGCGTTCTTTTCCTGGTGTGGAAAGAACGCAATGCGAGACATGCGTTGTTGAATGAAGGCTCGGCTGCAATGCCGGTGCGTGAAGGTGACAAGGTTAGCGGCCTGCCCGCTGCCAACCTCAATCGTTCCGAACCCTTCAACCCTTGACGCCGCCGCCTGGCGCATCTTTTGGTGATCATGTGGTTGCCGGATGGCTGTTGTCGTCCTAAGTCTCCAACAGAACCATGGAGGCTGACTTGATCGACAGTGCCGAAAACAATGTCTGCGTAATCATTGCCGCGAAGAATGCCAGCGATACCATCGGTCTCGCCGTGGCTTCGGCGTTGCGCGAGCCGGAAGTGGCCGAGGTCGTCGTCATCGACGACGGCTCGACCGACGGCACGGCTGCCGCCGCGCGTCAGGCCGATGATGGCAGCGGCCGCCTGATCATCCAGGAATTCGAGAAAAATCGTGGTCCGGCAGCCGCACGCAATCACGCGATCGAGATTTCGCGCGCGCCGCTGATCAGCATCCTCGATGCCGATGATTTCTTTTTTCCAGGGCGTTTCAAGCCGCTGCTTGCGAGCGACGACTGGGATTTCGTCGCCGACAACATCGCCTTCGTCGATTCCGATACGGTTTCGACTGCCTATACCATGCTCGATCACTTCGATCCGAAGCCACGCTTCCTGGATCTGGTCGCCTTTGTCGAGGGCAATATTTCCAAGCGCGGTGTCCGGCGCGGCGAGATCGGCTTCCTGAAGCCGCTGATGCGCCGATCGTTTCTGGATAAGCATGGGCTGCGCTACGACGAGGCGCTGCGTCTCGGCGAGGATTACGACCTCTATGTGCGGGCGCTCGCCAAGGCCGCGCGCTACAAGATCATCCATAGCTGCGGTTATGGCGCCGTGGTGCGCAGCAATTCCCTGAGCGGCCAGCATCGCACCGACGACTTGCGGCGGCTTTACGAGGCGGACCGGGCTATCCTTGCGGCCGGCGGCCTTTCACCAACCGACGCGACAGTCATCCGCCGCCACGAACAGCATATTCGCGGACGGTACGAGCTACGGCATTTTCTCGATATCAAATCGAAATCGGGCATGGGGGCAGCGGCCTCCTACGCCCTGGGCAAGCCAAGTGCCATTCCAGCCATAGCCGGCGGTATTTTCGCCGATAAGACCGAGCGTTTTCGCAAGGGTGGCAGCGCGCCAATCGCTCATTCGGGCGCAAACGGCCTGCGTTATCTCCTGCAGGCCGTTCCCGAATAATTTGCAGGCGCGTCAGAAGTAGTCGCGCTTGACGCTTTCAATCACCGACATGAAGCGCTCCTTGCGACCGGCAAGGGCCGCGTCGGTGCTAAGCTGTGGCTTAGCCTTGCTCGCTTGCCACAGCGCCAGCGCCGAGGGTACGGCAAGCGCCTGTTTCGCCATCACGCGCAGCGTGGTCTGCTGCGGGTCGGCCAGCACGGTCTCGCCATGCCGCTGCTTCTCCAGTTCACTGGCTGCCTGCTCGTCGCGTTCGAAACCGACGCCCCAGAAACGGGCGCCCTTGGCGATCGCTTCAGCGCGGGTGGAAACAGGAATATGTTTCGGCGCGTAAGTAACCCCGAGAGAGTGAGCCCAATCGTTCCATTTGAAGCTGTTGATCGCCCGCGATGTACTGACGGCGATCCACGGCACGCGGAAGGCATCGGCAAGGATCGCACCATGCATGGATTCGGCGACGATCAGCTCGGAGGTGGCGATCTCGCGGATCACGGCCTTCGCCTCGCCGCGCGGGTCGAGATAGGAAAGACCGACGGTCTTGCAGATATCCTGCCAGAGCCCGGCTCCGGCCGACTCCCAATGCGGCACGAAGGTGTGGCGCTTGGTCTTCGGCAGATTTTTGAATTCCGGCATCTCGGTGACCATGACGGCCGGATCGATGATGCCCATATCCGCGGGAACACCGACTTTTTCAGCCGTCAGCGGGCCGCGGACGCAGCGGATATCCCATTTGCTCCTGTCGCTCATGTCAGGAAGCGTGCCATAACCGAAGCCACTGCCGATCACGAGCTTCTGGCCATCAGGCGGCAATAGCGACGTGTTCAGGACGGTGCCGACACCGACCAGCAGTGTTTCTTCATGAACGTCACGCAGGCCGGGGAGTAGAAAATCCCAGAGCCAGAGATTGAGATCGTCACCGAAATTGCCATGGGTTGATTCCCAGTGGAACGGCTTCATACAGGACTCCTTGCTGATCTAGACCGTAGCTGCGCATGCATTGGCTCTAGAATGTGGCATGAACAGCTTTGCTGCAGTGCGAAAACTAGGGCGTAAACTTGCCCGCGGCAAGCCGCATCGCACTTTGCAATATGCCTGGGTCACGCCATGCCCATTTTGCAAGTAGCCCAAGTTGTGGCAATCGGCGACGGCGCAACTGGCGGGCCTGGCTCCACAGCGCCTGCTGACGGGCGCGGTTTTTGTAGGCGCGAATGGTCTCGATGTCCTGCGGCCGCCGCAAAAACCGCTCTTCCAACGTGTTGAGCGCTGTCCAGGTATTGAATTGCTGGCGCAAGAACTGCGGGGAATCATTGTCGATGCTGTGAAAGATGTTCATGCCCTCGCCACGCAGGGCTCCGGCGTCTTCGCAAAGCAGCACTCGCTTGGCCGCCAAAATGCAGTCGCAGAAAAACAGCAGATCCTCGGCCGCCAGCCGCAGTGCGGCTTCGAAGCGGATTTTTTCAAACAGCGGTCGGCCGATCACCATGCAGGAAAGGTGCAGGAAGCCCCAGTCCTTCAGCATCTCGCTGGCGATATTCGGGATTTCGATGACCGAGGGTGTATCGGAGAGACGCACGGCATTGGGCAATTTCGCCAACTCTTCCATGCCGAAATGATAGGAAAACCCCTCGCCGCCGCTGATCGAGTCCCAATAGCAATCGGCATCGTGGCGCGTCAGCGCCTCAAAAGCGTTGCTCAGATGCTCCGGCGCCCATTCGTCATCGGAATCGAGAAAGGCGACGAAGCGGCTTGCGGCCGGCACGTTATCGAGGCCAGTATTGCGCGCGCCGCCCGGGCCGGCATTGGCTTGGCGGATGACAGTAACGCGTGCGCGCTCGTGGTCTCCGAGCGATTGAAGTTCACTTTCCGCCGAAAGCGGCGACTCATCATCGACGACAAGGATATCGAAATCCTGAAACACCTGCCTAGATATCGACCTCAATGCGCGCTGCAGAATGCCTGTCTGTTTCTGGTAGAAGGGAATAACAATCGTAATTGACGCCATTTTTCCGCCTTACGTTTTTCAACAAAGAGTTTGCGACCTCCTCCCAGGGTCGCGGCCATGCATTTTTTCGACAATCTCCATCGCTGATTACAGCCGCTCCCAAGAGATAGGATGTCGCAATGACCTCAACAGTTAGTGTCCGTTCGATAACGAACAATGTCGGATGGAGCGTTTTATCGAAGACAAGTACATTTGGATTGAAATTTGTGACCGTGCCGATCCTGGCGCGCATCCTCACGCCTGAGGAATTCGGTGTCGTCGCCGTGGCACTGACGGTGGTGCAATTTCTCTCCATGATCGGCGGCGCCGGGCTCACCTCTTCTCTCGTTATCCAGGAGAAGGAGGACATGCTGACTATTCACTCGGTCTTCTGGGTAAATCTGGCCGTATCGACGCTGATGGCCGTGGTTCTCTTCGTATTCGCCGATTTCTTCGCAGCATTGTTGGGCGCCAAAGAGGCAGCCCACCTGTTGCGCATCATGGCTTTCATGATCCCCATCCAGCTTGCCGCCGATGTCGCCTATTCGATCCTGGCGCGGCGGATGAATTTCAGCAAGGATGCGGTCTGGAGCATGATTTCGGAGTCCTCCGGCGCGCTGGTCGCGGTCGGTCTGGCCTGGTTCGGATTTGGTGTCTGGTCGCTCGTTGCCCAGCTTTTCGTCTCCGGTACCGTGCGCCTTGTCGGTCTCTACGCCGTCTCCGGCTACTTCCCCCGGTTCGCCTTCTCCTTCAGCCGCATCAAGGGGCTGACGAAGTTCTCCTTCGGCATGATGGGCTCGGAAATCGCCAATTTCGTCACCTTCCAGTCGCCGATGGTGATCATCGCCCGCTATCTTGGCCTAGCCGATGCCGGCGCCTATTCCGCCGGCAACCGCTTTGCCAGCATCCCAAACCAGGTCGTGCTCTCGGCGGTCATGGGCGTCTTGTTTCCGGCTTTCAGCCACATGATGCATGACCGCAAGCGCCGGTCGGACGCGCTGATGCTCAGCACGCAGGTCACAACGGTGCTTCTGGCGCCGATGATGTTCGGCCTGTGGGCCATCGCCGAGCCGGCCATGCTGGTGCTGTTCGGACAGAAATGGGCCTATGCCTGGCCGGTGCTCGGACTGCTGGCGCTCTCCAAAGCGATCCTGACGCCCTGCAGCACCTTCATTCCGTATCTGAAGGGTGTCGGCCGTGGCAATGTCCTGTTCTGGTCGGCTGTCGTGCGCGCCATCGTCACCACCGCCGCCGTCGCCTACGGGGCAATGACCGGCGATCTGATCAACGCCATGGTCTGGCTCTGCATCGTCAGCGTCATCACCTTGATCTTCTATTCCTGGGCGGTTTTCCGTGCCGATGGCACGCCGTTTTTCCAGGGCCTCTATGTCAGCAACCGGCCGATGATCACTGCGCTTATCATGGCGCTCATCGTTCGCTTCATGCTGGATCATCTGAAGGTGGCGATGCCGAGTGCAGTCCTGCAGATCATCGTGGGCTCGGTGGTAGGCGGCGCAATCTACCTCGTTTTCGTTCTGCTGACGGAGAGAGCGCTTGTGCGCAAAATCCTGGAACTCGTTCGTTCACGCAGAATGCCAAAGGCAGAAGCTCAACCTGTAGCTGAATGATTCTGCCACGTTTTCTTAGAGAACTTGCACCGCTGCCGCATTCTGATCACGTTTGCTCACGGATTCTGTGGCGGTGCAAAAAAATGTTCACCTATTGCGAAAAAAACAACGTCGGCGCATCATCGCGTTAAAGATCGTTTCACGAATTATTTCAGCGTACTTAAATCCTTTTAATACCAGGGACTTCCATAAATATCGCGCACCGGAATCACCTGTTTCATCGCCGTTTTTGCCCCGGATTTGCGGCTGCTGGGCGCCATTCGCTGTTGTTTTTTGCTGCACTGCCATATTTCTTTTCGTGAGATCGCCCTAGGTTATGCGTGTGGGCTCTAGTCTGCTCTGGTTGAAACGGTCGCGAGGGGGGAGCGACCTGGAAAAGGGGTGACGGACATCGTGAATGTGACTGCCAACGTGTCTTCGCGGATAAATCTCATGCGTATCGTGCTCATCTCGGGCATCATATTTGTGCATATCCCATTCGATACGGATTCCAGCCCGTTCAACGGTGCATATGGGCTCTTCGATTGGTTCCGGGTCTTCCTGCGCGATAGTCTCTTTCGCGTCGGCGTTCCCTGCCTCAGCGCCATTTCCGGCTATCTTCTTTTCCGTCACGGCACGGCAAAGCTCGACTATGCCAAGACAGTTCGCCGCAAGGCGAAGACCGTTCTCCTGCCCTTCTTATTGTGGAACAGCGCTTTCTTCCTGTTCGTGCTCGCCCTGCAATACTTCGGCATCGGCGACGGTTTTCTGCCTGATCTTTCGAGCGCCAGCCCGCGTACGCTGTCGACGCTGCTTTTCGCTATCGAGGGCACACCGATCAACTTGCCCCTCTATTTCCTGCGCGATCTCTTCGTCTGCATCCTGCTGTCGCCATTGCTGGCGATGCTGATCAGCCGTTTTCCCCTGTCGACCCTCGTGGGCTTGCTGCTGCTGGCGGCGTTGCCGATCCCGCTCGGCATCGTGCTTCGAAATTCGATCCTCTTCAGCTTCGGCTTCGGCATCTATCTCAGCCTCTACCGTGTCGACCTGACGATCATCGACCGGTATGCCGAAGTGATCGGGCCGGCCTTCGTCGCCCTGGCGGCAATGTTGGCCACGGCCGCCTACCTCACCGGCCCCAAGCTTCCACTGTGGCTCGAAATAGGCCGCAACCTCATGGTGATCATTGGCATTCCCGGTTTCTGGGCGCTGTCGGCAATCTTCATCAGGAGCCGGCTCGGCCAAAGCCTGGCGGGAACCGGCGGCCTGAGCTTCTGGGTGTTCTGCGCCCATTACCCGCTGCTGTTCTGCCTCTGGGTCCTCTGGAACCGCGGCGGCAGCGAGATCTATCCGATCTTCTATCTCCTGGCCTCCGCCATCACACTGATGGTGCTGCCCCTGACCAACGGCCTGGCGCGTTCCGCCCTGCCGGCCATCTACAACCTGTTGACTGGTAGCCGCACACGGTCGCGTGCGGAGACCCCGGCGATCGCCGAACGTCGGCAGGCGACTTCAGAGCAAAGGTGACACATGACGAAAAAGACCGCCCATGCGCGCAAACTTAGCCTTGTTTCACTGGCCATCTTGAGCGCCGGCTTAGTTCCCAATGTGGTTTCCGCACAGGAAGACCGGCCGAACGGCACCTCCTTCGTCGACAATTTCGACAGGATCGACAGCAGTCGCTGGTATATTTCCGACGGCTGGAACAACGGCCCGCACCAGAACTGCACATGGTCGAAGAAGCAGGTCAGCCGCCAAGACGGCATGCTGCAGCTTCAATTCACCCAGGGTAAGACCGGTGAGCGCGACTATGCCTGCGGCGAGATCCAGACCACCAAGCGTTTTGGCTACGGCACCTATGAGGCAAGCTACCGTACCGCCAGCGGCCCCGGTCTCAACTCGGCGTTCTTCACCTATATCGGTCCGACCGACAAAAGACCGCATGACGAGATCGATTTCGAGGTTCTCGGCAAGAATGCGGGGCAGGTCCAGGTCAATCAGTACATCGCCGCCAAAGGCGGCAACGAGAAGCTGGTTCCGGTCCCCGGCGGCGCCGATCAGGGCTTCAACGACTATGCCTTCGTCTGGGAGAAGGATCGGCTCCGCTATTATGTGAACGGCCAGCTGGTCCAGGACGTTACCGACCCTTCGAAGATACCAACGCATGCTCAGAAGATCTTTTTCAGCCTCTGGGGCACGGACACGCTGAGCGGCTGGATGGGCAAGTTCGCCTATGGCGGCAGCCCGGCAACCATGCAGATCAAGCGCGTCGCCTTCACCGCGGAAGGCGACAAGTGCCAGTTCCCGGAATCGATCGCCTGCAAGCTGAACTGAACCGGTCCGGCTGCGACACAAACGAAACGCCTGGCTTCGACCGGGCACGAAAACGGAAGTCTGAATGCTGCATATTCTCTACTTCGTCCACGATCTTGCCGACCCCGCCGTCCGCCGGCGGGTGTTGATGCTGCAGGCGGGCGGAGCACGAGTGACATTGGCGGGCTTCCGGCGTGACGACAACGCGCTAGCAGCCGTGCACGGTATCGAGCCGATCGAGCTCGGACGGACGCGCGACGCGCAATTCACGCATCGCATCGCGGCCGTTGCCAAGTCCGCGCTGAAATTGCGCGGCTTGTTGCGTTCGGTCCAGAAGCCGGACGTCATCATCGGCCGCAATCTTGAAATGCTGGCCTTGGCCAATCGGGCGAGATCGATCTTCGGCGGCGATATGCCCGTTGTCTACGAGTGTCTCGATATCCACCGGCTGCTGCTGCGCAAGGACACGCTTGGCGCCGCCCTTCGAGGAGTGGAGCGTCATTTCGGAGCGGACGCCGCATTGCTGCTGACCAGTTCGCCTGCCTTCGTCGAGCGTTATTTCCGCCCTCGCTCCGGCCTCGATCTGCCGATCGTCCTTCTGGAGAACAAGGTTCTGGCGCTCGATGGCCTTGACGATACGGTTGCTCCCTCCCCCCGGTTACCGGCCAAGGACCAGCCCTGGAAGATCGGCTGGTTCGGCGCGCTTCGCTGCCGTAAATCGCTGGCGCTGCTCGACGAATTTTCGCGCCGAATGGACGGACGTTTCGAGATCATCCTGCGCGGCCGGCCGGCCTATTCGGAGTTCGACGACTTCGATGGCATCGTGCGCGACGCGCCTTTCATGCATTTCGGCGGCCCCTACAAGAACCCAGAGGACCTCGCGACCATCTATGGCGAGGTACAGTTCTCCTGGGCGATCGACTTCTTCGAAGAAGGGCTGAATTCGAGCTGGCTGCTGCCGAACCGGCTTTACGAAGGCGGCCTTTACGGCGCCGTGCCGATCGCGATGGACGGAACCGAGACTTCACGCTTCCTGGCGAGCCGAAAAATCGGTCTAGCGCTCGACAAGGCGAACCCCGCGCATCTCGTAACGCTCATGAGCGACATGAACGAGGAACGCTATCTCGCCGCTTTCGACGCCGTGGCCGCGCAGGAGCGCAGGCAATGGATGACCGATCGCGCCGATTGCCAGGGACTGGTGCAGCGGCTCGCGTCCCTGACCCGCACCAATGAGCAAACCGCCGAATTACAGGCACTCCCACAACTGCATCGCAATAGAGGTGGATTGCAATGAAAACTGGAGACCCCAAGCATATGCGTTGCCTGATCGTCATCCCCTGCCTCAATGAAGAAAAGCATATCGAGCCGCTGATCGCCAAGCTCGGTGGTGCTCTGGACGAGCTTGACGCCAGGATCGTTGTTGCCGATGGCGGCAGCACGGACAGGACGCGGGAGATCGTCGGCGAGATTGCCGGGGCCGATCCGCGCGTGCTCCTGCTCGACAACCCGAAGCGGCTGCAGAGCGCTGCGATCAATCTCGCCGTCGAAACCTTCGGCAACGAGTACGACTATCTCATTCGCATCGATGCCCACGGCGACTACCCCGCCGATTATTGCCAGAGACTGGTCGAAGAGGCCGACGCGACCGAAGCGGATTCAGTCGTTGTCGCCATGCGTACCCAGGGTTTCAGCGCCTTCCAAAAGGCGACGGCGGTGGCGCAGAACTCCAAGCTCGGCAATGGCGGCTCGAAGCATCGCGAGGGCGCCAAGGGGCATTGGGCCGATCATGGTCATCATGCGTTGATGCGCGTCCCCGCCTTCCGCGCCGTCGGCGGCTATGACGAGACCTTCAGCCATAACGAAGATGCCGAGCTCGACTACCGGCTGCGCAAGGCCGGCTATCGCATCTGGCTCACCGACAAGACGACGATGACCTATTATCCGCGCGCCAGCATTCCAACGCTGTTCCGGCAATATCTCGGCTACGGCCGCGGCCGCGCACGCAACATTCTCAAGCATCGCAGCATGCCGAGCGTTCGGCAGATGTTGCCGCTGGCCGTCGTGCCGATCTTCATCGGTGCTTTCCTCGCCATCCTCAACTGGATCGCGGTCATCCCCATCGGCCTGTGGGCCTTTGCCTGCATCGCCTACGGTTTCTGGATCGCGCTTGGTCAAAAGAACCCATACGGACCGCTTGCCGCCATATCCGCCATGGTCATGCATTTCGCCTGGTCGATGGGCTTCTGGCTGGAAGTCCTGAAGTTCCGCGGACGCAAGGTGGTGTCATGACGCAAAGCCTTGAAAGCCCACGCGTGAAGATCGATATCGCCGTGTGCACCTATCGTCGCGCCGAGCTGGACCAGACCCTGCTATCGCTGGCAGTCTTGACCGTGCCGACCGGCGCCCTCGTTCGCATTATCGTTGCCGACAACGACGTGACGCCGAGCGCGCAAGATCGCGTCGATGCCATGCGCGCGGCCCTGCCCTTCGAGATTGCCTATGTGCATTGCCCGGCTTCGAATATTTCCATCGCCCGCAACGCCTGCCTGGAACACGCAACCGGCGATTTCGTCGCCTTCATCGATGACGATGAGACTGCTTCTGAGACTTGGCTGACGGAATTGCTGGTGACCGCGGATACGACCGGGGCCGATGCGGTTCTCGGCCCGGTGCGAGCCGTCTATCCGAACGTCGCACCCAGCTGGATGCGTCGGGGCGATTTCCATTCGACCCTGCCTGTCTGGGTCGCGGGCGATATCCGCACCGGCTATACCTGCAACGTGCTTTTGCGGCGCAAGGCACCTTCGCTTGCCGGTCGTCGCTTCAACCTTGCGCTTGGACGCAGTGGCGGTGAGGACACGGAATTTTTCGCCCACATGCACCAGGCGGGCGGGCGCATCGCCTTTGCCGAGGATGCCCTGGTCTATGAGCCCGTGCCGAGC
Organism: Rhizobium sp. AP16; assembly: GCF_000281735.1. Taxonomy (NCBI): domain Bacteria; kingdom Pseudomonadati; phylum Pseudomonadota; class Alphaproteobacteria; order Hyphomicrobiales; family Rhizobiaceae; genus Rhizobium; species Rhizobium sp. AP16. The sequence goes on from NZ_AJVM01000013.1 coordinate 140,274, forward strand.
GGGCGTGCCAAGCTGTCGTGGCTTTCGAAGCGGCGCTACCGCATGGGGCAGACGCATGGGCGGATGCTTCTGGAGGGAGCGGCAGGCCTCGGCCGCTGGAAGGCAATCGCGCTTGCCGGCACCAAGTCCGCCTACTGCTTCGCCGCCGCCGCGCTTCTTTCTCCTTTGCCGATACAGCGTCATCGCTACGGCCTGCGCGGCATCATGCATGCGGGCGCCGTCAGCGGCCTGTTCGGCGTTCGCGAAATCGAACAATACGGAAATCTGGAGAAAGCGCCGCAATGACGGATTTCATCCCTGATGTCAGTTTCGTCATCGCAGCCTATAACGCCGAGGATACGCTGGAGCGCGCCATCGACAGCGCGCTGGCGCAGGGAGCGGTCAGCATGGAGGTCATCGTCGTCGATGATTGCTCCAGCGACAGCACCCCGGACATCGTCGGCAACCACCCCGACCCTCGCGTGCGCCTCGTCGCCATGCCCCGCAACGGTGGCCCAGGTGCTGCGCGCAACGCCGGACTGGATGCGGCGCGCGGCCGCTGGGTGGCCGTGCTCGATTCCGACGATGCACTCCGCCCGGACCGCATGGCGCGGCTGATCGCTCGGGCCGACAAGGCCGAGGCGCAGATCGTGATCGACAATCTCGATGTCATCCGGGGTGAGAACGAGGCCGTGGGCGCCATGTTCCCCGAAGCCATGCTTGCGCGCATGCCGCTGCTGACGCTCGCGAAATTCATCACATCGAACATGATTTTCCAGTCCGAGCATAATCTCGGCTACACAAAACCGGTCTTCGAGCGCGCCTTTCTGGAAAAGCACCGCCTGCGTTTTGAGGAAACCCTCCGGATCGGCGAGGACTACATCTTTCTCGCCTCGGCCCTGGCCAGGGGCGGCGTCTGCGCGGTCGAGCCGACGGCAGGCTATCTCTATTATATCCGCGACGGGTCGATCTCGCGGGTGCTGAAGCAACAGCATGTCGAAGCCATGATCGCCGCCGACGCCAAGTTTTTTGCCGAACATCCTTTTGGTGCCGCCGCCCTCGCCGCACAGCGACGACGGACGCGGAACCTGAAGGACGTATTGTCCTTCCTGACGCTGATCGACAGCCTCAAGGATGGCGCCCTACCGACCGCGCTGAAGATTGCATGCCGCAATCCACGCGCGGTTCGCCACCTGCGCATGCCGATTGCAGCTCGCTTTCGTCGTCTCGCCGCCTCTCTTCGGGGTCGTGGCGAAACAACCGTCCTCACCGGCGGTGAAGTGGCTGCGGCCCCGCAAATCTCCTCCTCCCTTCCCAGTTTGGGCGCAGGCCCTCACTCTAACAAAGGATAGAGCCATGGACCGTAAGCTTCCTGTGAGAAAAGCAGTCATTCCGGTTGCCGGCAACGGAACCCGTTTCCTGCCCGCCACAAAGGCAATGCCGAAGGAAATGCTGACGATCGTCGATCGTCCGGTGGTGCAGTATGCCGTCGATGAAGCCATCGAAGCCGGCATCGAGCACATCGTTTTCGTCACCAGCCGCAACAAGACGTCGATCGAAGACCACTTCGACGACACGCCGGAGCTGATTTCCTCGCTGAACAGGGCAGGCAAGACGAAGCAGGTGTCCGAACTGGAGCGCCTTCTGCCCCGCGCCGGCTCCGTCAGCTTCACCCGCCAGCAGTCGCCGCTCGGTCTCGGCCATGCCGTCTGGTGCGCCCGCGATGTGATCGGCAACGAACCCTTCGCGCTGCTTTTGCCTGACATGGTCTGCCATGGCGTGCGCGGCTGCACCGCCGGGTTGATGGATCTCTATAACGAAGTCGGCGGCAATGTCGTCGGTGTCGAGGAATGCTCACCTGAAGAAACGTCGAGCTACGGCATTATCGGCAGGGGAGCGCCGGTTCGCCATGGCTTCGGCGTGACCAAAATGGTTGAAAAGCCGCATCCTTCGGAGGCGCCTTCCAACTTTTACCTTAATGGTCGCTATATTCTGCAGCCCGAAATCTTCGATATTCTGGCCCGGCAAGAGCGCGGCGCCGGTAACGAGATCCAACTCACCGACGGCATGCTGCGCCTGTCTGAAACACAGGGGTTCCATGCTCAGGCCTATAATGGACGGACTTACGATTGCGGATCGAAGCAAGGCTTCATCGAGGCGAACGTCGCCTTCGCGCTCGCGCGTGCCGATATTGGCGGTCTCGTCTATGACTCGATCCGAAGCCTGGTTCTCTCGCACGAAGCGCAGATGAACGCAGCTTAAAGCAAATCACTTCCGCCTGCGGCTCTGGCGGCCGCAGGCCCCGAGCCGTCATTCAATTAGGCTTCTCCGACAAGGTGGTCGCCATGCATCAGAAAAATTTCACTTTCCACAGCGCTACCCCCAAAGCGGAGGAGCAGGATGGCTTCATTGACCTTGATCGCCTGATGGCGGTGGTGATCCGCCGCATCCGCACCATCATGCTTGGCGTGGCCGTCTTCGTTGGGCTGGCGATCGCCTATCTGCTTTTCGCCACCCCGAGCTATACGTCGGCGACGCAGATATTGCTCGATGAAACCATGACCAAATACGCGGAGGACCAGCCACCGCCGACCAGCAGCCAGCAGGCTGACATGGATATCGCCAGCGCCGTCGAGATCCTGAAATCCAACGAGATGGCATTGCGGGTGGTCGACACGGCCGGTCTCATCGACAATGACGCGTTCGTCAATCCGCCGCAGTCGCCAGTCGCTTTGATCAAATCCGGCGTGAAGCTGATTGCCAGCGTCTTCAAGCCCGCCAAGCCCCCCTTGACGCCTGCGGAAGCCCGTGAGGCGAAACGTCAGCTTATCGCAGCCATGCTGCAGGACGCTCTCAAGGTCGAGCGCGTCACCCGCAGTTCCGTCGTTCTGGTATCCTTCAGCTCGACTGATCCGCTGCTGGCGGCAAAAATTACCAGCGCTTATGCGGACTCCTATCTGACCGACCAGCTCAACGCCAATTTCGATGCGACCGAGCGCGCATCCGTCTGGCTGCAGGAACGGCTGAACGATCTGCGCCAGCGCGCGCAGATGGCATCGCTCGAAGTTGAAAAGTACAAGGCCGAGAACGGCTTGACCTCGACTGGCGGCGAGCTGATGTCGGAGCAGCAGATCTCCGATCTGAACAAGCAGTTGATCATCGCCCAGGCCGACACAGCCAGTGCTTCCGCCCGCTATAACCAGTACAAGTCGATTATCGACCAGGGACCGGACAATGCGGTGAAGAACGCGACGATCTCGTCCAGCCAGTCCGGCAACAGCGTCCTGCAGGACCTGAAGACCCGCTATCTTGCCGTACAGAAGCGCGAGCAGGACGTGACGCAGAATTTCGGCGCCGACCATCCGCAGGCCGTGGCTTTGAAGGCGGAGCGCCAGGACATTACCCGTCAGATTTATGAGGAACTCCAGCAACTGACGGCGAGCTACAAGAATGAATTTGATGTGGCGCAATCGCGTGCGACATCGCTGCGTGGCAGCATCGAGGGCATGGTCGGCAAGAACTCCGAAGCCAACAAATCCCTCGTGCAGCTGAACGAGCTGAACCAGAAGGCGACGGCGCTGAAGACGCTGTACGAATCCTATCTGGGCCGCTTTGAAGCCGCAGCACAGCAACGGTCCTTCCCGATCGCCAAGGCGCGCGTGATATCCGCGGCTGGCGTTCCGACTGCGCCGTCAAGCCCGAAAAAAACGCTCGTCATGGCGCTTTCGATCATTCTTGGCTTGATGGCCGGCGGTGGCTTTGCCGCATTCCAGGAATTCCGGGATCGCTTCTTCCGCGTAGAAGCCGATGTGCGCGCAGCACTCGGGCTCAAATTCCTGGGCTACCTGCCGCTGCTTGGCCAACAGGGCTTCCCGAAGAAGAAGAACAAGCGCAAGGCCGGTCCGGTGCCGGCAATGGCAACGGCAACTGCCGAGGAAGGCGAAAACGGTGTTGCCTTCGAACGCATCATGCGTGTCTCCGTCGAGGCGCCGCGTTCGATGTTCGCCGAGACCTTGCGAAACGCCAAGCTTGCCAGCGATGTCATGCTGCAGGGACGTGCGGATCGGGTGATCGGCGTCGTCTCGGCACTGCCGGGCGAAGGCAAGTCAACGACGGCCGCCAATTTCGCGGCCCTGCTCGCCAGCAGCGGCAAGCGGACGCTGCTGATCGACGCCGACTTGCGTAATCCGGGCTTGAGCCGGACACTGAAGACGCCACCGCAGGTCGGCCTTATCGAAGCCGCTCTCGGAGAAGTCCCCTGGGCAAGCGCCGTCAAGGTCGATCCGCGTACCAAACTTGCCATCCTGCCGGTGGTTATACGCGACCATCTGCTCCACACCAGCGAGCTTCTGTCCTCGCAGGGCATGATGACGCTGATGGAAAACGCACGGAAGATGTTCGACTATATCGTCGTCGACCTTGCGCCGCTCGGACCTGTCATCGACGCCAAGGCGTTCGCGCCGCAGGTGGACGCCTTCCTGCTCGTTGCCGAATGGGGTGCTACGCCGACCAGCCTTGTCAGGGACTTGCTGGAACAGGAGCCGCAGATCAACTCGCGCGTCCTCGGCGTTATCCTCAACAAGACCGACATGTCGGAACTGGCACGCTATAGCGAGTTCGGCGCCACCGAACGCTACCGGCAGAAGTATGTCAGCTACTACACCGAAGACCATCCGAAGACTCAGGTAGAGGCGTAAAAGCCTCTACCGACCGGGAGCCTTCGACCGTGACTTGGCCAGGGCATTTTCACGCCAGATCGTGAAGATGCCCGCGCCTACGACGATGACGGCGCCGACGATCATATTGATGCCGAGCGTCTCGCCGAAGATTGTAACACCGATGATGGCGGAGAAGACGAGCTGCAGATAGGTGAGCGGCTGGATCACCACCGCGTCGAGAAGATCATAAGCGCGGATGAGGAAATAGTGGCTCGTCATGCCGGTAAGGCAAAGCAGGCCCATGAAGACCCAGTCGGACGGCAGAAGCGGCGTCCAGAAAAATGGTCCGACAGTGCTCATCGCGACCGCCCCCACAACTCCGGTATAAAAGAAGCTCGTCATCGACGAATCCACCCGGCTGACATAGCGGGTGATGACGACATAGAGCGAAAACACCAGGGCACCCGCCAACGGCACCAGGAAGCGGATGTCGAAAAAGCCGCTTTCGGGCTTCAGGATCAACAGCACCCCGACAAAACCGACCGAGATCGCCAGCCAGCGCCGCCAGCCGACCTTCTCGCCGAGGATCGGCACCGACAGCAGCGCCACGATCAACGGACCGGACGAGAAGATCGCCTGCGAATGTGCAAGGCCGACCATGACGAAGGACGAAATGGCGATGACGATCTGCAAGGCGAGCAGCAGCCCGCGAACGACCTGCAGGCCGGGCTTTTTGGTATGGACAGCCGCGCGCAATCCACCCGGCGAGCGTGCCGCAAGCGCGATCGCAAACAGCATGAAGCCCCAATAGCGGATCATCGCCACGAAGAGCGGCGGATAGGCGCTGACCAGATGTTTGGAGATGCCGTCCTGTATGGCGAAAATACTGATCGCCAACAGCGTGAAGACATAACCGGCAGTGTTGGATTTCATTTCGACTCAAAGGAAGATTGTATGCGGCCCCGGAAGCGCCGGCTTGCTCGACGCTGGCAATGACAATAGGCCATCCGATCTTTCAATCATAGGCTTTGGAAATGGTCTCCACGCACGAAATGCGCGGATCAGGTGTTTTTCGTGCCCTCGACAAAGGCAGAAAATCCCTCGATGAAAGCGGCGAGGTTATGCTTCACTTTCTCGTCGATGATTTTACCTTCCGCATCGAAAACGCTGCCGGCGCGCGAGACCATCAACCGCCCACCGAACCAGGGATTGGTGCCAAGTGTTCGCAGCACCGGCAGCCAGGCATTCTGGCTGAGGATCGTCCCGAAATTGCCGGGAGAGGCGCCGAGGATGGCGACGGGCTTTGCCCCGAAGACGCGGGAAATGTCGGTCGACGGCCGGCTCATCCAGTCGATCGCGTTCTTGAAGACACCGGGAAGCGAGTTGTTGTATTCCGGCGTGAACAGAATCAAGCCGTCAGCGGCGGCCGCCAGTTCCTTCAGCTCGGTTACCTTCTCCGGAATGCCTTCGGCCGTCTCGAGATCAGCATCGTAAAGTGGCACGCCATGGATGGTCGCAGCGATGAACTCGACACCCGCCGGCGCCAGTTCGACAGCGGCATGCAGCAGCGCCGTGTTGAAGGAGCCCTTGCGGAGGCTACCCGATATGCCGAGAATCTTCATCGTATCCCCCTGATGATCGCATGGAGAGAGTTTGCCGTTCCAAGCCGTTCGTCAAGGGTAGTCCAGGTGCTTGGGTTCGGGTCAGGCGGCCAGAAGCGATTTCAGTTTGACATGGCTCGCCGTCAGCGCCTCGGGGTCGGGTTGGGCGCGGGCAGCGATCAGCATTTCGGCAAGGCGGATATCGCGGGCGACGGCGTTGCCATGGCCGATGCCGCTGGCCGCTAGAAGCCGCCCGGTATCATCGAGATGAAAGAGGATGAAAGCCCCGTCGGAGAGATCGCGCCTGAGCATTCTCGTCGCCCCGTCGGCGAGGCCGGCGATCTGCAAGGTCAGATCATATTGATCGGACCAGAACCACGGCACGGCGGAAATGCTGTTCCCTTCGTCGAGCATATTGCCCGCGGCCAAGGTTCCCTGTTCCTGCGCATTGCGCCAGGACTCCAGCCGCACCCGCCGCCCGCCATAAAGCGCTAGCGGGAAAGAGCAGCAATCTCCGGCCGCAAAGATATCGGCTTCGGACGTCTCCAGCCACTCGTTGACGGCGATGCCATTGTCGATCGCAAGACCCGCTTTTTCCGCCAGCGCAACATTCGGCAGGGCGCCGATGCCGACCAGGACGAGATCGGCGGCGATGATCTCGTCGCTCCCCAGGCGAATGACCACACTATCCGCCCCCTCCTCAACAGCGACAATGGTCTCGCCGCAACGAATAACGACGCCTTCTTGCCGATGGCGCCCTGCTATGACCTCGGCAATCTCTTCCGGCACGCCTCGCTTCAGGGCGCGCGGCAGGCCCTCGATGACAGTAACCTCCACGCCGAGCTTGCGCGCCGTGGCCGCCAGTTCGAGCCCGATGAAGCCGCCGCCAATGATGGCGATGTGCTGACCGGGATGCAGCGCCGATCGCAAGAGGCAAGCGTCAGTGTGGGTGCGAAGCACGCGGATACGTTCGCCGGTTCTCGCAACACCGGGAAAGGCGCGTGCAGAGGCTCCGGTTGCGAGCAGCAACTTGTCGTAGCCAAGCTTTTCTTCGCCGGCGAGCATGATCGCCTTGGCAGTCGGATCGATGTCGATCACATCAATGCCCAGCCGCAAGTCGATGCACCGTTCGGTGTAACGCTCCAATGTCGCCACGAACTTCGGTTCGGCTGCATGGGCAAGCCCTTCCTTCGAGAGCGGCGGGCGTTCATAGGGGGCGACCGGCTCGGCTCCGATCAGGGTGATGTCGCCCTCAAAACCCTTCTCCCTGAGCGCAAAGGCGGCTCGCGCGCCGCACTCCCCTGCCCCGACGATGACGAAATGCGGCATGGCTTTCTCCTTATACCGCAATGAAGACGGTGCCGTCTTCGACCTTGACCGGATAGGTCTTGAGGTTGACGCAGACGGGGGCGCCCTTGGCCTCGCCGGTCCGGTAATCGAAACGGCCGTTGTGCTTCGGACATTCGATGATGTTGTCCATAACCAACCCGTCGGCGAGATGGATCTGCTCGTGTGTGCAGAGACCATCGGTCGCGAAGTAGTCATCGTCCGGACTGCGATAAATGGCGAAGGTCCGTCCGCCATGGTCGAAGCGCATCACATCTTCCTCGTCTATCGCATCGGCTGCGCAGACCTCGATCCAGTTGCCGCTCATTCTTGCCTCCCTGTTTGCTTCTTTTTGCCGGTTATTGTGCCGCTTCAGGCAACGCGCTGTGAAATTCTTCCCGATATGGCCGCGCCGTCGATGGCAGCTCGCGCTTCAGGAAATAATCCTCATTGCGAAGCTGCCGGAGAAAGGCCGGGATCATCTCGCGATAACCCGACCACATGGACGGATTGGGCTGCGGCAGGTCGTGCTTGATCATCGCATGCAGCTTCGGCAGTGCATGGTAGGGCACCATCGGGAACATGTGATGCTCGACATGGTAGTTCATGTTCCAATAGATGAAGCGGCTGATCGGGTTCATCAGCACCGTGCGGCTGTTCAGCCGGTGATCGATGACATTGTCGGCAAGGCCGCCATGCTGTAGCAGGCCGGTCAGTACATGATGCCAGGCGCCATAGAGCCGCGGCAGTCCGATCAGCACCAGCGGCAGGATCGAGCCCATATAAAGAGCCGCGACAATCGTCACGAGATAGATGACAGTCCAGATGCGGGCGATACGGATCGCCTTCGGCTGCTCCTGTTCGGGAATGAAGGTCTTTTCCTCGGCGCTAACGATACCGGCTGCATTGCGGATCATATCCAGCATGCCGTAGGCCGCATCGAGAATGCCGAAGAAATTCAGGATCAGGCGCAGGAGATCCGGCGGCCGCATGACGGCGATTTCCGGATCACGGCCGACGATGACCGTATCGGTGTGGTGGCGCGTATGGCTCCAGCGCCAGGTCACCGGATTGCGCATGATCATGAAGCAGGCGATCTGATAGACCGCGTCGTTCATCCAGCGGGTCTTGAAAGCCGTGCCGTGACCGCATTCGTGCCAACGGCTGTCGGAGGCCGAGCCGTAGAGCAC